>NZ_CP104174.1:5500384-5805961 GCF_025200925.1 Bradyrhizobium sp. CB1015
TGGCGTCGAGCATGCGGTTGAGCTCGCAATAGGTCATCGGTCCGACTGCATCCAGAATCGGAGTCCCGAACTGTTTCAGCGGCTGCATCGCTCGTTCGGCCTCGGCGACTTCACCGCAGTGGCTGGTGACCAGGGCCGCGACCTCCCTGCCGGACCCGTCGGGCGCATGGGTCAGGGATGCGAACAGCATGTGCTCGTCCGTGAGCGATCGCGTGCTGGTCCGGAAAAATTCCAAGACGTCGCGGGAGCGCTCGATAGGGTGAACGATCGGGCCGCCGGTGATGATCGGCCCTACCGTATGGAGGTCGTATTCGAGGCTGGTGGCGATCCCGAAGTTTCCGCCGCCGCCGCGCACGGCCCAAAACAGATCGGGCTGCTCTTGCTTGCTGGCCCGCACAAACTTGCCATCGGCCGTGACGAGTTCGACAGCCCGCAGATTATCCAGTGCGAGGCCGTACTTGCCCATCAGCCAGCCCAGTCCTCCGCCGAGCGTCAGGCCCGCGATGCCGGTGGTCGAGATCACGCCGCCGGTCACCGCGAGTCCGTGAAGCTGCGTTTCCCGATTGAGCTCGCCCCAGGTGACCCCGCCCTGCGCCCATACCGTCTTGCCGATAGCGTCGACCCGGACCCCCTTCATGGGTGAGAGGTCGATCATGATCCCGCCGTCGATGGTTGCGCGCCCGGCCACATTGTGGCCGCCGCCGCGAACCGCGACCTCGAGGCCGAGCTTGGTCGCAAGTCTCACGGCGTCCACGACATCGGCCGCACTGCGGCACCTGGCAATCAAAGCTGGCCGTTTGTCGACCAGCCCGTTGTGGACCTTGCGCGCCTCCTCGTAGCCCTCGTCCGCTGGCTTGAGCAGTTCTCCTCCGAAGGAGGCGCTAAGTTCGGCGGCAGCGCTGGCAACAGATGCGATGGACATGACATGGGCTCCTCAGCTCGACCTGGGCCATATCCTCGATCGTGGGCTGTCCCAGAGCAAATCCGAAGAATTCAGGTGACGATGAACTGATTTCACCTAGACTGGCCGCATGCACAAGCTGCCTCCGCTGATCGAGCTCCGCGCTTTTGAAGCGGCCGCCCGTCATCTGAGCTTCAAGAAAGCCGCGGCAGAGCTCGGCGTCACGCCGACCGCGATCAGCCACCAGATCGGCTTGCTCGAGCAGTATTGCGGTCGTGCCCTGTTCCGGCGCAGACCACGTCCGCTTTCGTTGACCGATGCCGGCGCGCGGCTGTTTCCCGCCATTCGCGGCGGGCTCGAGGCGTTTGCCGCTGCCATTGCGTCCGTCAGGCAGGAAGGTGACCAGCAGCCGCTCCGGGTGACGACGACCAACGCCTTCGCCAGCCGCTGGCTCGTGCCCCGCCTGCCCCTGTGGCGCAAGTTGCATCCCGACGTGCCGCTGGAAGTGATCGGCACTGACACGGTGCTCGATCTGCAGGCCGGAGATAGTGATGTTGCCATTCGCTATGCGACCAGCCGCGTAGCGCCGACAGACGGGATCGTCGATGAGCTCTTCAGCGATACGTTCTGGCCGGTCTGCAGTCCGGATTTGCTTTCAACGGGACGCCTGAAGAGACCAGTCGACCTCGCAAAGCATGTTCTGATCCACTCCTATTGGTCGCCGGCCGATCGCGAGCCACCGACGTGGCAGAGATGGCTTGGTGCCGCCCAGCGCCGGTGGCGCGAGGTGCCCCAATACAAGGACCTGCAGCACTTGAGCTTCCGGGAAGAACTGCACGCCATCGAGGCGGTGATCAGTGGGCAGGGCGTCGGGATTTTCAGTGATGTGCTCGTGGCACACGACCTCGCCGCCGGCACGCTCGTGAAGGCATTCTCGCTGCACCTCCCCGGCTATTGCTTCTATGTGGTCAGCAGGCCAAGCCATCCGCGCGCACGGACCATTCGAGTCTTTTCGCAGTGGTTGCGGTCGAGTACCTGATCCGGCCCGGAAAGGTACAGCACAAAGTGCGAAGCCGGTGTGGGGAGAGGTCATGCGAAGATAACAACCCGAAGCGCGACCAGCAGCGCGGACATGCGTCCTCCGCCCACAGAGAAGGCGCTACGGCGGCACAGCGGAGTCGCCAAACCCGAGAACGCTATGGAGCTCCAATGGAGCGCGCTTACGATAAGTTCCACGTGTTACACTCGGAGTTCTTCCAGCAGCGCCTTGCTCTCCTTCAAGTCGCGAAGGTCGAAGCCCTCGTTGAACCAACCGTAGACCGGCGCGAGAAGACCGCGTGCATCATCACCCCTGTCCTGATCACGCCAGAGCCGGGCGAGACTCACGGCGGAGCGAAGTTCCCAGAGTTTCGCCTCCTGCTGGTGAGCAATCGCAATGGCGTGGCGAAACTCGGTCTCCGCTTCGCCCTCGGCACCTGGCCGAGCCCTTAGCATCAACTCTCCTCGTCGCCGATGCAGTTCGGCCTCGAACCATCGCACCCCCGATTTATGGGTCAGTGCCAAGGCCTCGGATAGTTGGCCAAGCCCGGTTTCGAATCGTGCCGCCTTTACCTCGGCTGCCGCGAGCTGCGCGAGGTAGAATGGAAGAGTCCATGCTGCGCCGGACGCCTGGAATCCCTCGATACCGCGCCGCAGCAAGTCCACCCCGGATTCGACGTCGCCGGCTTCTGCCAGCGTCCAGCCGCGATATGCCGTCCCCATCGCGAGAAAGAAAGCAAAGCGCTGCTCGGTGGTAAGCGCAACGAGCTCCTCCGCCCGTTGCCCAACCATACCCGCATCATCGAGCACGAAATGCAACCGGCAGGCAACGCTCAGCGCGAATGCGAGACTGATCGGGTGCGACGAATCGCGCGCCTCTGCCAGGGCGTCACTGCTCTGCACGCGCGCCTGATCGGCGAAGCCAAGCAGGCCACATGTCAGCGACAGGAACGAAAGCATCGCTACGCGGGCGTTTTCTGCGAACAGAGCCGTCAGAGAGCGCTGCTGCGCCGGATCGTAGAGGGCAAGGCCCCGCTCAAGATGGGCGCGCGCCAAAGCCAATCGTCCGCGATGAAGCCAGCTATCGCCGACAGCCCGATGCCCGGCGACAAGAATGGCCGGGTCGTTTTGTCGTCCAGCCAAATCGAGCAGGTCCTCGGCGATGCGATGCGATCGTTCCGTTTCACCACGCACGTGATAATGCACGAACTCGCCCCAGAGTGCCTTGAGCAGGTTCGGCGTATCGTTCAATGACTCGCAGAGGCAACGCGCCCGGGCGTAGGCCTTGCCGGTCTCTTCGGCCGCATGGCCCTTCGCGGCGATCAGTGCGCCGCCGAGCGCGAGTTGAAGGTCAGTTTCCGTGCGCTGGCGCCCGGGAGTATCCGCCAGATGGGATAGCAGATCGAGTGCCTTTCGCATCTGCGCGATTGCTTCTGTCATCGCCGATCGAGCCTTCGAACGCTCACCAGCCTCCTGCCAATAGGAAACTGCCTTTTCGATCAGACCCGCATGCCCGCAATGGTGGGCGAGGATCTCCGGTTGCTCCTGGATGCCCTTAGCGAGCCTCTCCTCGAGCGCGCCGGCGATCCGGGCGTGCAGCTCGCGGCGTTGGCTGCGCAACATTGTGCCGTATGCCGCATCCTGGACCAGTGCGTGTTTGAACAAAAAATTGGCGTCGGGCGGTTCGCCATGCCCAAACATGAGCTCGGCCTTGATCAGCCGATCGAGGGCCGCCTGCAGCTCGTTGTCGCACCGCTGTACGATCGCGGCGAGCAGATCGTAGGAGAACTCGCGGCCAATGGCCGCGCCGACTTGCGCCACTTCCTTAGCTATCGGACCGATTCGGTCGAGCCGAGCCATCAACGAAGCATGCAGCGTGGCCGGCACAGCAAGTCCGGGCAGCGGTGCGAAGGAGATGGCTCGCGCGATACCCTCTGGGCTCGTTTCGAGCACCGCTTTGGTCAACTCCTCAACGAACAGCGGCACGCCATCCGTTCGTTCAGCAATTTCATTGACGATTTCGGTCGGCAGCGCCCGGCCACCTGCCACGCTCCGGATCAGCGCAGCGCCCGCTTTCTGGTCAAGCCGGTTCAGCACGAGCAAGCTGACGTGCGGCCTTCCGGTCCATACCAACTGGAACTCGGGACGGTAGGTGATCAGGACCAAAACCGGTAGGCTTGCTACGCGATCCACGGTCCGGTCCAGCAGCTCGCGCGAGCTTGGATCGATCCATTGCATGTCCTCGAACACGACCATGATTGGACGTCTTTGCGCGAGAGCTTCAAGCTGGCGAACGAGAGCGGCGAAGCTTCTCTCCTTCTTTTGTTGCGGCGTACTCGTAACCGGCAAGTACAGATCATCGTTCGGGATCGACAGCAACTCGGCCAGGATCGCCACGTCTTCGTCGGACGGCAATGCAGGGGATAGGAGCGCTCGAAGTTTGTCGAGCTTCGCCCTCGGTGTGTCCTCACGATCGAAGCCAGCCGCTCGCTGGAGTTGTGCGGTAAAAGGGTAAAGCGCGCTTTCCTGATGATGAGGCGAACAGAAGTAGCGCAAGCAGGTGTGCGGTTCCCGCTCGATACGCTCCTGAAGAGCTGCAACGAGGCGTGACTTGCCGATGCCCGCCTCGCCGACGAGCAGCATGACTTGACCGGTACCCGCCCGCGCATGGCCCCAGCTCCGCTCCAACCGCGCGAGTTCTTCCTCACGCCCAACCAGCGGGGCGAGGACCGAAGGGTGCAACGCCTCGAAGCGGCTTTCCGCTGTTCCCTCATGAAGCACCCGCCAGGCTTGCACCGGTGC
This sequence comes from Bradyrhizobium sp. CB1015, assembly GCF_025200925.1. Taxonomy (GTDB): domain Bacteria; phylum Pseudomonadota; class Alphaproteobacteria; order Rhizobiales; family Xanthobacteraceae; genus Bradyrhizobium. Next base: position 5,505,126 of record NZ_CP104174.1, read on the forward strand.
GGCGAAGCCCTTCAGCGTCACCGCGCCGAGATTTTCGTAGTCAAAGAGCCCGCCGATGAGCCGCCGCGTGTCCTCGGCGATGACTACTCCATCGGGTTCGGCGAGCGCTTGCAGTCGAGCGGCAAGGTTCGGCGTCTCGCCAAGGACGGCCTGCGCCTCCGCAGCTTCGCTGCCGATAAGGTCACCTACGACGACGAGGCCAGTCGCGAGTCCGAGACGCACCCGCAGTTCGAACTCGGGTGGGGCTCCCGGCGCGTGCCTGGTCGCGGCGATCTCAAGCGCAGCGCGCACTGCGCGTTCGGCATCGTCCTCATGCGCTGAAGGATGACCGAATAGGATGAGCATGCCATCGCCGATGTAGCGGCTGACGGTGCCACCGTACTTGCGGACGACCGCCGCTACGCTGTCGCGGTACTCAGAAATTATGTCCCGTAGATCTTCCGGATCGAGCTTTGTCGCAAGTGCCGTCGAGCCGACGAGGTCGCAGAACATCACTGTGAGCTGACGACGCTCGGCGGAAGAACTTGGCGCGGCTAACAAGCCTGCGCGCTTCGTGACCGGTGCCACGATGGACGTCGATGCGCCGGCCTCAGCTTTCACCTGCGGCGGTACTGTCGGCGTGAGCGCGGCACCGCAGTCGCCACAGAAGTTCTTGCCTGTGGGATTGTCGCCCCCGCATGCAGGGCAGCGAAAGAACAGCGGCGCGCCGCAATCGCCGCAGACCTTCGTTCCCTCTGGGTTGACTCTGCCGCAATTCGCGCAATCCATGGCCGCACCCGATCGAATTCCGACCGACATGAGTTGGTGTCGGTCTATGGGCGAATCTTCAGAGCGCGCTCTTTCAAGATTCTCTTCGTCAGCCGCCTACCAAGCGCCAAGAATGATCAAACTCACAATGGCCAGGAAGTAGACACAGGCGATAGTCGCAGGGAAATGAGCCAGCCGGGTGTCATCGTTGCCTCCCGAGCGGTTGTCTCGAAAAGCTTAAGCTGGCCGGCGCGACCAGGATTATGAACTGGCTAACACTCTGCAACTCAAGCCCATTTTCAATCTGAGAAGGCTGACCACAGCCTGACACGACCCAAACGCGAAATTGGAAGTCCACTAACTACCGCCTGCCGAGTCGACGAAAGGTTCTCTCGCACGTCAGCAATCGAGCGCTTTGGGGCAAATGCGAATTTGTGAGAGCGGCAGCTCTTGGGTGCAAAGCCAAAGAAAGCGACCACACGCCCCGCCCTACGCCGTCCGCAGCACCGGCGTGGGCGGCTGCGACGGCCTGACAAGCGCGAACGCGACCTGCACGATGCCGCCGGCAAGGCCGAGCGCGACGCCGATGCGCCAGGCCATGGTGTAGGAGCCGAGCGCGTCATAGAGCAGCCCTCCCCCGTAGGCACCGAGGAAGCTGCCGATCTGGTGGCTCATGAAGGCGAGGCCCTGGATCATCGCCTGCCAGCGCAGGCCGAACATCTCGGCGACCGCGCCCGCGACCAGCGGGCCGACGCCCATCCACAAAAAGCCCATGATCGCGCCGAACAGCAGCGTGGAGAACGGGCTTGCCGGCAGCATGAAGTACCAGGCGAGCGCGAGCGAGCGCAGGATGTAGATCGCGCCCAAGAGCGCCAGCTTGTTCCAGCGCTGGCCGGCCCAGCCGAAGAACAGCGAGCCCAGCACGTTGAAGCCGCCGATCATGCCGAGGGTCTGCGCGCTCAGCATCGGATCGAGGCCGCAGATCGCGAGGTATGAGGGCAGATGCGTGGTGAGGAACACGAGCTGCATGCCGCAGACGAGATAGGCGCAGGTCATCACCACGAAGGAGGCGTTGCCAAACGCCGTCCGCGCCGCGGCCGCGGCCGTGGCGTCGTCGATCTCGTCAGCCGCCGGCTTCGGCAGCGGGATCCTGTCGACACGGCCGGCATACCAGGCCGCAGGGATCATCAGCACCGACATAATGACGAAGCCCGCGAGCCCGATGCGCCAGTCAAAGCCCTCGTTAAGCATCTGTCCGATCGGCGCCGACAGCAGCGCGCCGAGCGAGCCCGCGCCGGAGACGATGCCGAGCACCGTCGAGCGCACCGTCTCCGGCACCGCGCGCGCCGCCACCGACATCGCGATCGCCGCCGCGGTGCAGGCGAGCGAGGTCCCGATCAGCACGCCGGCGCCGATCATGATGCTGAGAAGCCCGTTCGCCGTTGCCATCAGCGCGAGGCCCGCGATGTACATCAGCGCGCCGGCGATCATGATCGGGCGGAAGCCGTAGCGCACGGTGAGCGCACCGGCGGGCGGCTGCAGAAAACCCCAGGCGAGGTTCTGCACCGCCAGCGCCAGCGTGAAATCCGAGATCGAAATGTGGATGTCGTGCGTCAGCGGCTGCATGAAGATGCCGAGCGACTGCCGCAGCCCCATGCTCAGCGTCAACATGATCGAGGCGCCGATCAGGATCGGCAATGTCGGACGCAGGACCTGCAGCAGGGGCATTTTTCTTCTCCCTTTTGGGCGCGGCACGCATGCCGTCGTCTGCTTTTGCCGATGTTTTTGGGTACACAGACCTGTGTACTTAGGCTATAGATGGAAGCCGCTGTCAAGCGAACAGGACGCTGAGCTCCGCATGGCTCCCCCGCCTGCCCCACAGACGATGAAAGAGCGGATCCTTCAGACCGCCGACAAGCTGTTCTATCTGCAAGGCATTCGCGCCATCGGCGTCGACACCATCGCGGCCGAGGTCGGCATCAGTAAGCGCACGCTCTACAACCACTTCCCGTCCAAGGACGCGCTGATCGCGGCCTATCTCGAGCGCCGCTTCGTCCACGCCCGCCCCTCCGACAAGCCGCCCGCCGAGCAGATCCTCGCCACCTTCGATTCGCTGGAGCGGCGCTTTGCGGCGAAAGACTTTCGCGGCTGCCCATTCGTCAATGCGGTCGCCGAGCTTGGACCTCAAGACCGCGCCGTGAAGAAGATCGCAATCGCCTTCAAGGAAAGCCGCCGCCTCTGGTTTCGCGACCGCCTGACCGAGCTCGGCGTTGCCGATGCGGAAGCTCTCGCGACGCAGCTCGTGCTCTTGGTCGACGGCTCCATCGCCCAGGACCTCGTGCGTGATGATCCGGCGATGGCAAGAGCCGCGAAGGAAGCGGCGAAGGTGTTGTTGCGGAATGCGGGCGTGGATGTGGGGGCGGATGCGAAGAAGGCGGTGAAGGGACGCAAGCGCGCGCCAGACTAACCGCTGTCGCCGTATCGCTCGCTGTCATCACCCGCGAGAAAGCGGGTGATCCAGTATTCCAGAGGCGGTTGTGACTGAACCGAGGCCGCGGCGTACTGGATTCCCCGCTCCAGTGCGCGATTGCGCACAAGGCGGGGAATGACGCCGGAGTTTGTAGGGCCGCCGCGACCCTACCAATATGCTCCTGTTTTGCCCGACGAGGCTGGGCAAGAACGTCGTTTTTTGAGAGTTGATGTAGGATTCGTCTTATGGCGAATCGCACATTCAAGACCGGCGAGAGCCGGGAGCAACCCAGTCTTCTGCCTGCGCGGATTGAGGACTATGTCGGGCCGGACAATCCGGTGCGGGCAATCGAGAGCTTCGTTTGCGCGCTCGACCTTGCAAAGCTTGGTTTCGGCCACGCGGATCGTGGCGCGGAAGAAGTCGGGCAGCCGCCGTATGATCCTGCCGATCTGCTGAAGCTCTATCTTTACGGCTACATCAACCAGGTCAGGTCGTCGCGACGGCTAGAGCGGGAATCTGGCCGCAATCTGGAGCTGATCTGGCTGCTGAAGGGACTGAAGCCGGGTTATCGGACGATTGCCAACTTCCGCAAGGAGAACTGGAAGGCGCTGAAGGCCGCGAACCGCAGCTTCGTGCTGCTGGCTCGGGAGCTTGGGCTTGTGGGCGGCACGATCGTAGCGATTGATGGTTCCCTGTTCCACGGCGACGCCAGCAAGGCTTCCATCTTTACGCGCAAGCGGCTTGGCGAGCAGATCGCGAGGCTGGACCAGGAGATCGAGGCTTACCGCAAGTCTGTTGAAGACAATGATGCGGCAGAGGCCAAGAAGCCGGGGAAGGATCGCGCGGACGGTGATGGTCGAGGAGATGGCGGTGATATCGCTGCGAAGGTCGCGGCGCTGATGGCGAAGCGTTCACGTGCCGAGGCCGATCTGGCTCGGCTGGAAGAGAGTGGCGAGACGCAAATGTCGCTGACGGATCCGGACGCCCGGCTTCTGGTCAAGAATGGTCAGGGCATTGCAGGCTACAATGTGCAGACCGCGGTTGATGACAAGCACAAGCTCATTGTCGCGAGTGAGGTAGTCAACGACAGCAGTGATGTTCGACAGCTCTCTGCGATGGCCAAGGCGGCCAAAAAGGCTCTTGGAGCCGAGACACTGCAGGCGCTGGCCGATGAGGGCTATTACAGCAGTGTCGAACTGAAGGCCTGCGAGGACGAGGGTATCATTGCCTATGTACCGCTGCCCGAAGGTAGCGCGCGGCTCGAGAAGCAAGGCCGCTTTGCGCTCAAGGACTTCAACTATGATGGTGCAACCGACACCTACCGTTGTCCTGCGGGCCAGCCGCTGCATCCGTTCAAGAGCAGGCAAAAGAACACCAGCGGCCGCATTGAGATCCGTTACGCGGCCCGTGTAGCAATCTGCAGGAGCTGCCCGCTCAAGGTCCGCTGTCTCTCGCCGACCACCACCTACCGGACCATTGGTCGCTGGGAGCATGAAGATGTTCTCGAACGCCACCGCGCACGGATGCAGGGTGCGGGCGAGCTGATGCGTCGTCGTTCGGGGATTGTCGAGCATCCGTTTGGCACGCTCAAATGCCGTGCCGGCTATCGTCATTTCCTGGTCCGCGGCTTCGACAAGGTCCGCGGCGAATGGAGCCTGATGGCGCTCTGCTACAATTTCACCCGTGCGCTCAACATCCTTGGATTTGACGGGTTTCTGGCTGCCCTCGCAAAGAGGCTTGCTGTTTGCCAATGTATCTTCGCAGCCCTCCTCCAGCACATCCTGGTTGCTCCAGAGCCTCTCTGGACCAATATCCGACCGCCGCTCCAAATCGGCCGCTTCGTTCCGGCATGAGCCCGCCAACGACCAATTCTTGCCCAGCCTCGACGGGTCAAATGACGCTGCCGGCGCAAGCCAGCTCGCCACCCGCATAACCCATTGATCCGGCTCGCGCCGGCTACTGTGCATGGGGTTGTTTTCGCAACTTTGTGCGGGCGGCCTCACGCCGCCTGCGACACCACCCGATTGCGGCCGTCGTGCTTGGCGCGGTAGAGCGCGGTGTCGGCGCGCTTGAGCACGTCGACGACCGCCTCGCTCTTCTGCTCCAGCGTGGTGAGGCCGATCGAGATCGTGACCTCGATGCGCTTGGCCCCTTTGTGGATCGCGAACGGCTCGCCGGCGATCGAGCGGCGCAGGCGCTCGGCGACCATGCCGGCGACGTGGAGATCGGTCTCGGGCATCACGATGACGAATTCCTCGCCGCCGTAGCGGCAGGCCAGATCAATGCCGCGGATCGATTTGCGCACGCGCACCGCGAACTCGCGCAGCACGTCGTCGCCGGCATCGTGGCCGTAATTGTCGTTGATCGACTTGAAGTAGTCGATGTCCAGGATCATCAGCGCCAGCGGCTTGCCGCGGGTCGCGGCCTGCTCGGCGAGCGTCGCCAGATGGCTTTCCATGTAGCGGCGATTGTGCAGGCCGGTGAGCGCGTCGGTGATCGCCATCTCGATCGAGTTCTGCACGTTGTCGCGCAAATGATCGGTGTAGCGGCGGCGGCGGATCTGGGTGCGGGCGCGCGCCAAGAGCTCGGTCTTGTCGATCGGGCGCAGCAGGTAGTCGTTGACGCCGATCTCGAGGCCGCGGAGCAGCCGCGTCGAGTTCTCGGGGTCGGCGATGGCCAGGATCGGCACATGGCGCGTGCGCTCCAGCGAGCGCGCCTGGCTGCACAGGCGCAGGCCGTCGAAATTGTTGAGGTCGAGCGAGACGATCAGCAGGTCGTAATTGCCCTCGGCGGCGTGGAACAGCGCCTCCGTCGGGTTCGGCTCGACATCGACGGTGTGCTCGGCGGCGAGGATCGTCGCCAGGCGCTCGTAGGAGGACTGGCGGTCGTCGACCAGGAGGATACGGCCGCCCCTGCCGGTGTCGGCGATCGCACTGCGCTCAGGCGCCTGCATGCCGATCTCGAGCGAAGTGATGGCGCGCATGCGCAGCTCATCCGTCATCATCTTCAGCCGCGTCAGCGAGCGCACCCGCGCGATCAGCACGACGTCGGAGACGGGTTTTGTCAGAAAGTCGTCGGCACCGGCCTCGAGCCCGCGATTGCGGTCGGCGGGGCTGTCGAGCGCGGTGACCATCACGACGGGAATGTGGTGCGTGGCCGGATCGGTCTTAAGGCGGCGGCAGACCTCGAAGCCGTCCATGTCGGGCATCATCACGTCGAGCAGGATGATGTCGCATTCGGCACGCCTTGAGATCGCGAGCGCCTCGGCGCCGTTCGCGGCGGTCATCACGTCGAAATATTCGGCGGACAGGCGGGCCTCTAACAGCTTGACGTTGGCAGGAACGTCGTCGACGACCAGGATACGCGCGGACACTGTGAACTCACTTCCTATCCGATAAAACGCCGGACCGTCTCAATGAATTTGCCGACCGAGATCGGCTTGGACAAATAGGCTTCGCAGCCGCCCTCGCGGATGCGCTCTTCGTCGCCCTTCATCGCGAACGCCGTGACCGCGACGACGGGAATGGCACGCAGCTCCGGATCGTCCTTGATCCAGCGCGTCACCTCGAGGCCGGAGACCTGCGGCAGCTGGATGTCCATCAGCACGAGGTCGGGCCGCATCTTGCGCACGAGGTCGAGCGCCTCGTAGCCGTTGCTGGTGCCGGAGGTCTGGTAGCCGTGCGCCTCCAACAGGTCGCGGAAGAGCTTCATGTTGAGCTCGTTGTCTTCCACGATCAGGACGGTCTTAGCCATCCCGCCCTCCTGATTGGTCCGAATGACCGGTCCATGTGACGCCTCAGACGCCGCTTCCCGGCGTTTCGAAAACTGGATTCAAACTAGCCGCAGATTCGCTTGAGTTTCGTTAAACCCGACGGCCCACTTTCTGCGATGTGGTTTCCAGCTGCTTGTCGGGGCCGGAAGACTTGAGGACGAGACTCGGGCATGATGATTCCAAATTAGAGACCGAAAGTTAACGGAAAGGCAAACCGTCCCCGTGAAAAAGCCTGTTCACAACCCCCGCGAAGTCGCTGAAATCGTTGCGATTCAGGCCCTGTCCTTCGTCGCGGGCGAGCCTGAGCGGCTGGGCCTGTTCCTGGCCGAGACGGGGGTCGGTCCGGAGACCCTGCGCAATGCCGCCGCGGACCCCAATTTCCTCCTCAGCGTGCTCGATTTCGTGATGCGGGACGATGCCACGGTGAAGGCCTTTGCCAAGGCTGCGGAACTGCATCCGACCAACGTTGCGGCGGCGCGGCAGGTCCTCGGCGATGCCCTCGGCGACCCCTCCTGGGAGCGCGACGTGCCGTGACCACCCCTGAGGCGGCCGGGCCCCGCTGCTTCTGCCGGGATTGTCTGGCCGACCTCGACATGGGCGTAAAGAACTTGGGCGTGCGGCGCTGCTCGGCCTGCGGTTCCCCTCGCCTCGTCCGCCACCGCTCGCTCGCCAGCCTGACCATCGCCCATATCGACTGCGACGCCTTCTACGCGACGGTCGAGAAGCGCGACAATCCAGAGATCGCCGACAAGCCCGTCATCATCGGCGGGGGCAAGCGCGGCGTGGTGTCGGCCGCCTGCTACATCGCGCGTACCTATGGCGTGCGCTCGGCCATGCCGATGTTCAAGGCGCTCGAGGCCTGTCCGCATGCCACCGTGATCCGCCCGGACATGGCGAAGTACGTCCGGGTCGGCCGCGAGGTCCGCCAGGCCATGCAGGCGCTGACGCCGCTGGTCGAGCCGCTCTCGATCGACGAGGCCTTTCTCGATCTCTCCGGCACCGAGCGGGTGCACGGCATGATCCCCGCCAAGGTGCTGGCGCGCTTTGCCCGCGATGTCGAGCGCGACATCGGCATCACCGTCTCGGTCGGCCTGTCCTGCAACAAGTTCCTGGCCAAGATCGCCTCCGACCTGGACAAGCCGCGCGGTTTTGCCGCGCTCGACCAGGAGGAAGCGCGCGCGATGCTGGCGGAAAAGCCGGTCGGCTTCATCTTCGGCGTCGGACCCGCCACGCAGGAGCGCCTGGTGCAGCGCGGCTTTCGCATCATCGCCGACCTGCAGAAGGCCGACGAGATCGAGATGATGCGGCAGTTTCCCAGCGACGGCCGCCGGCTGTGGCGGCTCGCGCGCGGCATCGACGACCGCCGCGTCGAGCCCGACCGCGGCGCCAAGACGATTTCCAGCGAGACCACGTTCGAGACCGACATCCGCGACTTCGCCACGCTGGAAAAAATCCTGTGGCGGCTCTGCGAGAAGACGTCCTCGCGCCTGAAGAGCAGCGAGCTCGCCGGCGCCACCGTGACGCTGAAGCTGAAGACCGCCGATTTCCGCCAACGCACGCGCTCGCAGTCGATCGCCGCCCCGACGCAGCTCGCGGCGAAAATCTTCTCGATCTGCCGCGAAATGCTGGCCAAGGAAATCGACGGCACCGCCTTCCGCCTGATGGGCGCCGGCGTCAGCGCGCTGCGCGAGGGCTCCGCGATCGACGACACCGACATGCTTGACCGCCGCGCCGCCCACGCCGAACGCGCGGTGGACAGCCTGCGCAAGAAGTTCGGCAGCGCCGCGGTGATCCGCGGCATTGCGTATGAGGGGCCGGAGAAGCCGCAGGAGTGATCTGGTCTGCTCGACTCAGTCGCGTTCGAATATCCGTGCACCCGGATAGGCGCGCCTGGCATACTGAACGACCAACTGCCGATCCTGAGTTTCAAGGAACGGCGTTCGGATCTGACAAGACCCGACGATGAGGTGCCACAAGCCGTTGAGCTTTCGAATGACGACGTTCATTTGAGCCTCTTCGCAGTGACCCGAGTGGACTCAAATTGTAAGAATCTCCCGCCGTCGCTCAATTGTACCAGTGTAAGGTCAGCGCATCAGAAGGATTGGAGGAGATATACAAAGGTATGTTGACCATGGCTTCAACAGCCGCTGGCGCCAAGTAGGATGGGTAGAGCGAAGCGAAACCCATCATGCTCCTTCCCCGTAGCGATGGCGATGGGTTTCGCTGCGCTCTACCCATCCTACGGTCACGTCAATCCGCAACCGCGACGGCCTCGATCTCGATCAGCCATTCCGGCGCGGCGAGCGCGGAGACGCCGACGAGCGTCGAGGCCGGCGGCTCCATGCCTTCGAAGAAGGCCGAGCGGGCCTTGCCGATGATGGGCCGCAGCTCCGGCTTGTAGTTCACCACGAAGGTCGTGATCTTGACGATGTTGGAATAGCTCGCCCCCGCCGCCTTCAACGCGAGGCCGAGATTCTGCATCACCTGCGTGGTCTGCGCGGCAATATCGCCCTCGCCGACGATCCGCCCTTCCTCGTCCACCGAGACCTGCCCGGAGATGTAGATCGTGCGCGCGCCGGTCGCGGTGACGACGTGGGAATAGGCGGGATTGTGATGCAGACCGCTGGGGCGGAGATGGTCGAGCTTGGGCATGGGCTGGCTCCCCGAGTTTGTGGTTGGGGGAAGCGTAGCTGGAGAGCGAGCGGAGAGCCAGCCCCGTCATTGCGAGGAGCGTAGCGACGAAGCAATCCAGAATCTTTCCGCGGACGGACTCTGGTGCTTCGCGGAGCCTGTCATCGGGCCGCGCTCTGCGCAGACCCGGTGGCTCGCAATGACGACACCAATGAGTGACACAACTCTCGCCGTCATTCCGGGGCGGTCCGCACGACCGAACCCGGAATCTCGAGATTCCGGGTTCTCGCTTCGCGAGCCCAGGAATGACACTCGAAGCTCAATTGCAGGGCTTGCTGTCCCTGACGTCGAACTTGCCCATGGCGCCGGAGATGACGAAGTCGTTGTAGTCGAGCACGAGCTGGCGCGAGACGCCGTTCTCGTAGAGCTCGAACGCCATGGCGTAGACCGGCGTCTGCTCGCCCTCCTTCTGCTGGGCGTCGCGGTCGAAATAGCTGACGGTGACCGGCCAGCGTTTCAGCGACTTCATGTGCTCGTCCGCGGTCGACGGATCGGACGAGGTGGCACGGTCGGCGGGGATCGGCTGACCGATCACGGTCAGCGTGTTGTAGACCTTCTGACCGTCATCGGAGCCGTCATAGACGGAGAGTTCCAGCAGCGATTTCCCTTCCCTCGCGGCGGCGATGATGCGCTGGATCTGCTCGGTCGGGAACACGATCTTGCCGTCGAGCGTGAACGTCTTCGGCGCCGGCAGCTTCAGCTTGACGTTGATGTGGTCGCCGTCACGCTCGGCCGAGCCGTCGACGCGGCCGGCATCCGCCTCGTTCATGCGCGTCTCGATCTTGAAACGGTAGCTCTTGCCGGCGGCATCCTCCCAGGAGTTGGAGCGGAGGTCGCTGAGCGTGACCTTGCCCTCGCCGCTGTCGAGCTCGGAGACCTGGCGGAATTCCGAGGTATAGCCCTCACAGGCGTTCCCCGTGAAATTGTAGAGGATCCGACCGCGCGCGCTGTTCACCGAATTGCTGCGCGATTTGACCAGGCTGAGGTCATAGAGCGCCTGGTGCGCGAGAAACGGACCGTTGGCGGCCTGAGCCCCGCCACCAAAGCCGACACTGGCCGCGACGAGCGCCATCACACCGAGCGAAGTCCGGAAAAGGTGCACCATGTCTGTTCCCTGAGGAAAGCGCAGATTCGACATTTTAATGACCGCTCCATTGCGCCGCAACTGAGGCCGTACACGTAAAATTACCCCTCCACGTTGAACCTGCTGGCCTGCCAACACAATGCGCCCCCTCCGGTTGCTTGCATGTGGCGGCACGATGGGCGAAACAGGGCGCGCCCGGCCATCCAGGGGACGCGCCGGAGCGAAGGATTTTTGGACAACGAGGTCGGACATGGCGGGCACGGTCGAGCAGAAACTGGCGGAGCAAGGCATCAAGCTGCACGAGGCCCCCACCCCCGTCGCCAATTACGTGCCCTTCGTGCGCACCGGCAACCTGCTGTTCGTCTCCGGCCAGGTCTGCTTCGACCCCGCCGGCAAGCTGATTGCCAAGGGCAAGCTGGGCGCCGGCGTCTCGATCGAGGACGGCGCTGCAGCCGCGCGCGGCTGCGCGGTCAACCTGCTGGCCCAGGTCAAGGCGGCGCTCGGCGATCTCGACAAGGTCGTACGCGTGGTGCGCCTCGGCGGCTTCATCAACTCGGCCCCGGATTTCCTGGACGGGCCGAAGGTGCTCAACGGCGCCTCGGACCTGATGGTTGCCGCCTTCGGCGACAAGGGCCGCCACGCCCGCACCACCGTTGGCGTCGCCTCGCTGCCCGCGGATGCCGCGGTCGAGGTCGAAGGCGTGTTCGAGGTCGCCTGACGCCAAATGCGCGCTCCGGATTGGCTGACAGCGCGGCCGGTCGCCCATCGCGGCCTGCATGACATTTCGCGCGGCATCGTCGAGAACATGCGGGGCGCGGTGCAGGCTGCGATTGCCGGCAATTTCGCGATCGAGGTCGATATCCAGCTCTCGGCCGACGGCGAGGCCATGGTCCATCACGACCATGCCCTGGGCCGACTCACCGAGGCCGCCGGCGAGGTGATCTCAAAGTCCGCGGCCGAGCTGAAGGCCGTCAGGTTCAAGGACACCGACGAGCGGATGATGTCGCTCTCCGACCTCTGCGCCTTGGTCGCCGGACGTGTGCCCCTGGTGATCGAGGTGAAGAGCCATTTCGGCGGCGACCGCAAGCTGGTGAAGCGGATGGCGGAGGTGCTGACATCCTATGACGGCCCCGCCGTCGGCATGTCCTTTGATCCAGACCAGGTGCTTGCGTTGCGCGAGCTGTTGCCCAACCGTCCCCGCGGCATCGTCGCGCAGCGGAGCTATGAGGACGAGTACTGGGCCAAGCTCACCCAAGAGCAGCGCGACAGCATGCTGTACCTCCGCCATGGCTTGCAGACCCAGCCGCATTTCGTCGCCTTCAAGGTCGACCACCTGCCGGCCCCCGCCCCCTGGATCGCCCGCAACGTCTTCGGTTGCGCCCTGCTCGGCTGGACCGTCCGCACGGCGGAGCAGCGGACGCGGGTCGCGCAATATGCGGATCAGATGATCTTCGAGGGGTTCGTGCCGTAGGGCTTGCCCATGTCCCGGACAAGCAGCGACGCATCAGCGTTGCTGCGTAGAGCCGGGGAATTTGCTGCAACATGGGCCCCGGCTCAGCAGCGCACCACTACGTGCTGCGCAGCGTCCGGGGCACAAGAGCGAGCCTTCCCCGCCCCTTGAAGTCGCTGCTGCAATGCACGATCTTGCAAGCAATGGGATCATCCGAAATTACGCTCGAGGCCGTACCATCCATTGGCGAGGTATCGCCGGAGGATTGGGACGCTTGCGCCAATCCGGGCAAGGCTTGTAATGGCCACGGCGCGGGAACCTCATCCGCTCTTCCAGGCGATTCCGCCAGCATCTTAACACCCGCCTATAACCCGTTCGTTTCGCACGCATTTTTATCTGCCATTGAGAAATCGGGTTCGGCCACGATCCGGACTGGCTGGGGACCCCGGCATCTGGTCGCCAAGCTCGATGGCCGCGTCGCCGGAATCGTACCCTGCTATCTGAAATCGCACAGCCAGGGCGAATACGTCTTCGATCGCGGCTGGGCGGATGCCTATGAGCGCGCCGGCGGGCGCTACTACCCGAAGCTCCAGGTCTCGGTTCCCTTTACGCCGGCGACCGGACCGCGGCTGCTGGTGCGCGACGGCGTCGATCGCGAGCGCATCACCGAAGCGCTGGTGAGTGGCCTCATAGCGCTGTGCGGCGTCAGCAAGGCCTCCTCCGTCCACGTCACGTTCGCGCAAGAGAGCGAATGGAAGCTGCTCGCCGAGCACGGCTTCCTCCAGCGCACCGACCAGCAGTTCCACTGGCACAATGACGGCTTTGCAAGCTTCGATGACTTTCTGGCGACGCTGAACTCGCGCCACCGCAAATCGATCAAGCGCGAGCGGCGCGATGCACTGGCCGCCGGCATCACCATTCACTGGCTCACCGGCAAGGACATCACCGAGGATGCCTGGGATGCCTTCTTCGCATTCTACATGGAGACCGGCTCGCGCAAATGGGGCCGGCCGTATCTCACGCGCGAGTTCTTCTCGCTGATCGGCGAGACCATGAGCCAGGACGTGCTGCTGGTGATGGCCCGCCGCAACAATCGCTGGATTGCGGGCGCGATCAACTTCATCGGCTCGGACACGCTGTTCGGCCGCAACTGGGGCGCCGTCGAACATCACCCGTTCCTGCATTTCGAGGTCTGCTACTACCAGGCGATCGACTTCGCGATCAAACACGGCCTCAAGCATGTCGAGGCCGGCGCGCAGGGCGAGCACAAGATCGCGCGCGGCTACCTGCCGCGCACCACCCATTCCGCTCACTTCATCGCCGATCCCGGCCTGCGCCGCGCCATCGACGATTACCTCAAGCGCGAGCGCGCCTATGTTGCGGAAGCCGGACGAGAGCTCGCCGAGCTCGGCCCGTTCCGCAAAGGGGCCGACGAGGCGCCTTGACGCCTCGCCACGGCTGGTGACAGTAAGCGCAAATCGTCCGAGGAGCCGCCGCCATGACCGCCTACGACACCAACAACATCTTCGCAAAAATCCTGCGCGGCGAGCTGCCCTGCTACAAGGTGTACGAGGACGAGCACGTGTTCGCTTTCCTCGACATCATGCCGCGCGCGCCCGGTCACACGCTGGTGATCCCGAAGGCCCCTGCCCGTAACATCCTTGACATCAAGCCCGACGACTACGCCCATGTCGCCCGCGGCGCGCACAAGATCGCCGCCGCCGCAATGAAGGCGTTTGACGCAGACGGCATCACCGTGCAGCAGTTCAACGAGCCTGCCGGCGGACAGGTGGTGTTTCACCTGCACATGCACGTGATGCCGCGCCACGACGGCGTCGCCATGCTGCCGCCGGCGAGCCGCAAGGAAGACGACAAGGTGCTGCAAGAGCACGCGGCGAAGCTGATGGCGGCGTTGAAGGCGGTGTAGTCCTGACCGCGTAGCCCGGATGGAGCGCAGCGCAATCCGGGACTTTTCCCGCATTCCGCTGCGCTCCATGCGGGCTACGTTCTCCGCCCCTCACTCAGCCTCGAAATCGCCCTTCTGCGGCGCGGCCAGCGGCGTGAACTCGCAGCGGTCTGGCTTGATGTCGATCAGCGGCGTGTTGTCGATGCAGTCGAGGCCGCGCACCAGGATGGCATTGCCCTCGATGCCGACCAGCTTCACGATCGATGTGCCGATCGGATTGGGCCGTACCGGCGAGCGCAGCGAAAAGGTGCCGCGGGTCTTCTCGTTGTTCTTCGGGCTCTGCAGGATAATGTCGCGGCGCGACCGGTCGAGCCAATAGAGCACTTCGAGATTGCTGTAGAAGTCGACGCCCTTGATGGCCGGCACGAACGGCTCGAAGATCTCGAGGCGGCAGATCGGGCCATCGTGACGCCCCTGCCGCGGCGTCTCCAGCCGCGTCGTCCAGGGCGTGCGGATACGGCCGATGAAGACGAGGCCGGCATCTTGCGTCGGCGGCAGCTCGATGGCGACCTCGCCCTCGCGGAGCTCCTGTTCGCGAACCATATGTCCTGTTCCTTAAGCCATTCGCCGGCGGTTTTAGCCCAACCACCACTTGCCGGCCAGCATGAAGACTTCGCCCGTGACGACGCCCGCGAAGATCGAACGGCGGGTGAGCAGGAAGACGACGAGCCCGGCGCCGACCGCGCCATAGCGCAGGATATCAGGCACGCTGGCCAGCGCGCCTGGTGGCTGGATCACGATCTGGGCGATGACGCCGGCCAGGATCGCGGTGGCGACTGCCCTCACCCAGACCAGCAGCTCCGAGCCCTCGTCGATGCCGCCGCCGAACCACAGGCCCAGCATGCGCCAGATCTGGTTGGGAACGACGCCGGCAACGAACAGCACTGCCAGCGCGTGCCAGTCGCCGATCGCTTGCGCAAAGCTCATGCGCGCACCTCCCGCCACCAATGCACGCCATAAGCGATCGTCCCGGCGACCACGCCGCTGACGAGGATGTCGAGACCGGAGTTCATCTTCGCCGCCAGCGGATAGAGCACGATGCCCAGCACGAGCGCGACGACATCGGCAACCTCGCGGCTGTTGCGCGCCGTCGAGAACAAGAACGACAGCGGCGTCAGCAGCAGGATCGCCGCGCCGAGCGTCTGCGTCAGGTTGGCAGCGAGCAAATAGCCGACAATATTGGCGACAAGGCACACGGAGACGAGCCCGCAGCCGAGCCCGTGGACGAAGGCGATCCGCCGTTCGCGCGGCACCTGCGGCAGGAAGCGGTGGCATTCGACCCACAGCGTCACCGCGGTGAGATGCGCGGCGAAGATCAGCTCGCGCCGCTTGGTCTTGGATGTACGCATCAGCGGCAGCACGGAGACCACCATCGGAAACAGGCGGATGGCGCTGACGGTCACCGCGATCGCCGACTGGATGATGGTGGCGCCCGAGCCGAGCGTGGTGATCAGGATGATCTGCGCCGGGCCTGCCCAGACGAACAGGGTCGAGCACAGCGCCCAGAGCAGGCTGAAATGGGTGTCGTGGGCGAGCGCACCGATGCCGAGATAAGTCACGAACAGCACGATGGTGAGGATCGTCTGCGTGATCGAGCGCAATCCCCACGCGAAGGCGCGCCAGGGACTTTGCCATTGCGGTGAATCGAGCGGAGGAAGCGCCACGGGAGCTTTGGCCGGTGAGGAATCGTGGCTGCATAACGGGCGAGACGGCGGCGCGCGTCAAGGAAGGGCGCGGCGGGGCTGGCATGCGCGAGGCCCAGCCCACCGTCGTCATTCCGGGGCGGCGCGAAGAGCCGAACCCGGAATCTCGAGATTCTCAGGTGCGCAAGCGCGCACCGGGGGTCGATGCTTCGCATCGCCCCGGAATGACCGCCAGAGCGAATGCGCCCTACCCCGCCACACCGCGGTTCTTCAGCACGAAGCAGGCGCCGCCCGCCTTGCGGATGCGGTTGCACAGATCATCGGCCTCGGCGCGCGTATCCGCGCCGATGCGGACCTGATAGAACGCGCGCGTGCCGCGGCTGCGCATCACCGAGCTTAGCAGGCTTGGATCGCGCTCGCCGATCACGGTGCTCAGTTTGGTGACGGCTCGGGAATACATCGCCAGCGCCTTGTTGCGGTCGAAGCCGGCCGCGAGCTGGACGCCCCAGATCTTCGCCGCTGCAAGTTCGACATGCTGCTCGAGCTCGGCGACGAACGGATTGGGAGCACGTTTGAGCAACGCCATCAGATCGCGGCAGCTCGTCGGCGGCGAGCTCGGCGTTGCCTTGCCGGTGCTCCCCGCCTTGGCCCAGGCATCGACGCTCGTGCCGGTGATCGCATAGACGTAGTTACGGGTCTGCTCCGGCATCGGCCCGGTGCCGGCGAGCCATTCCTGCACGCGCCGAGGGCCGGCATTGTAAGCGGCCGCGGCAAGGCCGAGATTGCCGAACTGGTTGCGCAGCTCATTGAGGAATTCGGCCGACTTCGGCAAAGCCTGCACCGGATTGAAGGGATCGAGCAGCCCGCGCTCGCCGGCAGTGCCCGGCATGAACTGCGCGATCCCCTGCGCATGTTCGCCGCTGCGCGTCATGGGCCCGACCGCATCGGCCTGGAAGCGGCTCTCCTGCCAGATCACGCGCGCGAAGAATTCCAGTGGCAGGTTATTGTCGCGCGCGGCCGCCTCCACGATCAGGCAGATCGATTCCCGCGTGTCGCTCTCGCGGGCCTCTTTGGCCTTCTCCGCGGGCCTCTCGGGTTCCTCGGCCTTGGCAGGCGCGTCGGCGGGCGGCGCCTCCTCCGCGAGCGCTGGCGACAGCAGGAGGGCATGGCACAGGACAGCGATGACCCGAGCTATTCGCATGGTATGACGCTATCGGACAAATCGGACCTTGACTTGGAACCCCAGCCAACTAGCAACAGACGGCATTATCAACACCGGTCCCGCCTGATGGTGACAATCTTTTTTGATCTCGACGGCACGCTGACAAACCCGAAGCCCGGGATCACCCGCTCGATCCAATATGCGCTGGAACGGCTCGGCGTTCCCGTGCCGAGCGAGGACGAACTGACCTGGTGTATCGGCCCTCCGCTGCTCGCCAGCCTTCGAAAGCTCACCGGAGCCGATGAGCTCGCCGACCGCGCATTGCTGCTCTATCGCGAGCGTTTCAGCGATATCGGCCTGTTCGAGAACGAGGCTTACAGCGGAATTACGGACACGTTATCTTCGCTCGCAGCGACACGTCAGCGCATGTTCGTGGCGACCAGCAAGCCCGCCGTCTACGCCAGCCGCATCGTCGATCATTTCGGCTTGAAGCCGTATTTCGAACGCGTGTTCGGATCCGAGCTCGACGGCACGCGTGTCGACAAGCGCGATCTGCTCCGCTACGCGCTCGAGGAGACGAAGGTCGATGCCAACAGCGCGATCATGATCGGCGACCGCAGCCACGACGTGGTCGGCGCCCGCACCAACGGCATGACCGCCATCGGCGTGCTCTACGGCTATGGCAGCGAAGCCGAGCTACGCGATGCCGGCGCGCACCACATCTGCGCGGCGCATCCCGAGCTGCTCGGCCATTGTGTCGCTTAGGTGCTGACCGTTTCGACCGCCGCCAGCATGCCCGTTTTCGGGTGACAGTTCAGATATTCGAAGAACTGTTCATCGGCGGCCGCCACCGTCACCTCGTGATAGAGCCGCAGCTTGGCTGACGGCCCGAGCGTCGACAGATATTTCATGGCCGCGCCGAATATCCTGACATGGGTCGGATGCGACTCCGCCCAGCGTTCGAGCGCGGCGAGGCTCTTCCACCAGCTCTGACCGTAGGACTTTTCGCTCGCGCCGCCGTCGGCCGTCAGCACCTGCATGTAGCGGTTGGCATAGCAGCCAATCGCGAGGCCATCATCGCGCAGAAAATCCATGCCCTCGCGCAGCACAGGTTCGACGTCGTCGAGATAGAGCTTTCGCTCGGATGCTGCAGTATCGCTCCAGTCCTGCCCGGACCGGATCAGGCAGAGATTATCGTGCGCCACGACTCTCAGCCGCGGGCCGTCGCAAATCAGCTCAGGCGCGCCACCAGGCGCCATCGCATCAGTCTGCGACAGCGGAATACGGTCGCGCATCCCGCCCCAATAGGCGTGCTCCTGCACCTCGCCGCTCATGCCTTCCGCAACGACGGCCACCCCTTCCGGCCGATCCGGCGAGGAGAACAGCGTCTCATGACGGGCCACATTAGGACGCAGCACCTCGATGAAGGTACCGATGGCTTCGCGCTGCCGCCCGGTCCACATCTCGCGCGCCCGCACGAACCAGGCATCAAAGCGTGCGAGATCGTCCCAATAAGCAACCGTGACAACATTCTCGGAGTCGGACTGATCGGCATAACGCGCACGGTCCCAATGCGACGGACCGCCATCCATTGCGAACAGTCCTGCGAGTTCTTTCAACGCCTCCATTGCCGCCGGTGCCGCACCGCCATACTGGACACCGAAATAGGCCATCACGACGCGGCTGACCGCAGGCTTGTAGCGCGCCACGAAGGACGGATATGGCGGCTGGTAATCGTCCGGCACGCGCTTGTGGCGCGTGCGTGGGGTTTCGAGATGCGCAGGAATTGCGGATTCCATGGCAATGTCCTCCCCGTTGTCGCGGCGATCAGCTTGCCGCCGCCGCAATGTCCATGGGCTCGACGGTGTCGACAGGCAGCGCAAATTGCTCGACCCGTTTGTAGGGCTTTTTGTTGAGCAGCAGCCGTGTGACGTCGGGCCGCGAATAATGTCCGGCGGGATCGGCGGCGTTCTTGGCAACGCCGATGGCGCCGAGATCGATCTCTGCGATCAGCAGGCCCTCCTGATCGGGCGCCAGCTTCTCCCCGATCTGACTGCCGTCGGGGCCGTAGATGGCCGCAAAGCCGCCGCCCGCATGCAGCAGCGCATTCTTGTCCGGCCGGTCGCAGAGCTCGTCGATCATGGCCTGCGAGACGGTGGCGCAAGGCGCGAGCACGAAGCATGAGCCTTCCACCGCATAGACGCGCGAAGCCGCGTTGTTGACCTCCGCCCCCAACGCCGGCGCGAAGGGATCGTAGAGCGAGAAGCTCGGCCAGGCCGCGACATGGACCTGTTCGTTCTGAGCGTACATTGCGTATTTCGACAGCGGCTGCAGATGCTCCCAGCAGCACAGCGCGCCGAGCCGGCCGATGTCGGGCCGCGCATGCACGGCGAGGTCGCTGCCGTCGCCTTCGCCATAGACCGTGCGCTCGGCATGGGTCGGCCGCAGCTTGCGGCGCTTTGCGATGGTGTCGCCATCAGGGCCGATCAGCCATTGCGCGAGGTAAAGGCTGCCGCCGTCGCGCTCGGACAGGCCGATCACGGCGGTGAGCTTTGCCTTGCGCACGGCCTCGCGGAGGCGCTCCGCCTGCGGACTGTCATAGGATAGCGAATTGTCGAAATAGCGCTGCACGAAGCCCCGCCCGATCGCCCAGGCCGGCGAGTCCAGCCAGATATGCCAGGGGTAACCGGGGATGAAAGCTTCCGGAAAGGCGATCAGCCTGGCACCCTTTTCCGCGGCCTCCCCGATCAGCGCGATCGACTTGTCGATCGAGGCGTCGAGGTCGAGCCAGGCCGGCGCCGCCTGAACCACCGCCACCTTGTATTTCGGATGTTCGATGCCCATTGCCGCCTCCATTGCCGGTTGATCAGAAGCCACGTCCGATGCAGTCTATTTGGCCAGGCCGGGCGGCCAGGCGCTCGACCACGGTGGAACAAAAACTCGACTGCACGCGCTGCCGGCCGGTACGAGATTTGCCTCCGGTCGGACTGGATCCCCAGGGCGATTTTGCAGGCTGTGAAAGGGAGGCTGTTCAGGTGCCAATCCAGTTCACGACGGACGGCAGTCCCGGCTATCGGCGGCTCGCTCTCTGGCAGGACATCGTCTGCGACGTCTTCGTCGGGCTCGACTGCAAGTCGGACCTTGGCAGCGCCTTTCGCGGGTCGGTCACCCAGGCTTCGCTCGGTAAAGCAGTCTGCTCCGAAGTCTGCTCCGACCGCCAGCACGTATTCCGCACGCCGTCGCGTATCGCGCGTTCAAACCAGGATTTTGTTCTTGTAGCACTCGGCAATCGCGGCAACGGTGGCGTTGTGCAGGACGGCCGCGAGACCGTGATCCACCCCGGCGAGTTCGCGCTCTACGACACAACGCGCCCGTACGAGCTGAAGTTCAACGACAGTTTTATGCAGACCATTTTCAAGGTACCACGCGAGATGCTGCAGCGGCGGCTCGGCGGCACCGAGACGCTGACCGCAATGTCATTTGGCGCCGACGCACCGCTCGAACGGCTCGCCTATGATTTCATTGTCCGGCTCTGCCAGAATGCGGATGGTTTGGCTCCGGATACGGCCACCGCGCTGTCGGAGCAGGCAGTTGATCTGCTTGCGATGGCATTGAGCGAGCGGCTCGGCAAGTCATCGCTGCCGTCCTCGACCCACCGCTCGGCCCTGCTGTACCGATTGAAGGCGCACATCCGCGCGCACCTCGCCGATCCCGATCTCTCGCTCGCTGAAACCGCAGCCGCGCTCGGCTTCTCGCCGCGCTATGTCAACGATCTTCTCGCGGACGAGGACACCTCCTTCCAGCGTCATGTCCTCGCCGAACGCCTTGCCCGATGTCGGAGAGATCTCGCCTCGCCTCTGCTCGCCCATCGCCACATCGGCGAGATCGCCTTCGCCTGGGGCTTCAACGACCTCTCGCATTTCGGCCGTGTCTTCCGCGAGCATTTTGGCACGTCGCCCCGCGACTTCCGGCAGAGCCAGTTGCGGCATTGAGGTGCATTCCGATCGGCTGTCATCTGCACGATCAGGTCATCCCGAGCAGGGCCGGTATGTGAGCAGGTGATAGGACACGGCCCCCTGCTTGCAGTATCTTCCGCCGCCGAGCCGCAACGATCAATCAGCGGCCAGCCAGGGAGCATGTCGATGGAATACCGACGCTTGGGCCGGTCCGGCCTCATGGTGCCTGCTTTGAGCCTGGGAACGGGCACGTTCGGCGGCGTCGGCCGCCTTGCGGCGTGGGGCACGACGGATGCGACCGAGGCGCGGCGTCTTCTGGACATCTGCCTCGACGCCGGCGTGTCGATGTTCGACACCGCGAATGTCTATTCGCTCGGCGAATCCGAGCGGGTGCTCGGGCAAGCCATCAAGGGTCGCCGCGACAAGGTCCTGATCTCGACCAAGGCGACGTTCCGCTTCGGCGACAGCCCGAACGACATCGGCTCATCACGCCAGCATCTGCTCGCGGCGATCGACGGTTCGCTGAGCCGGCTCGGCACCGATTATATCGACCTGTTCCAGCTCCACGGCTTCGACGCCTTCACTCCGCCCGAAGAGGTGCTCTCGACTCTCGACGTGCTCGTGCGCGCCGGCAAGATCCGCTACGTCGGAGTCTCGAATTTCTCGGGCTGGCACCTGATGAAGTCGCTCGACGTCGCCGACAAGCACGGCTTTCCGCGTTACGTCGCCAACCAGACCTACTATTCACTGATCGGGCGCGACTACGAATGGGAATTGATGCCGCTCGGTCTCGACCAGGGCCTGGGCGCCGTGGTCTGGTCGCCGCTCGGATGGGGGCGCCTCACCGGCAAGATCCGCCGCGGTCAGCCGAAACCGGAAGTCAGCCGCCTGCCCAAGACGGCCGAGTTCGGACCGCCCGTCTCCGACGAGCATGTCTACCGCGTCGTCGATGCGATCGACGAGATCGCGAAGGAGACCGGCAAGAGCGTCTCGCAGATCGCGCTGAACTGGTTGCTGCAGCGTCCGACGGTCTCGACGCTGATCATCGGCGCACGCAACGAGACGCAGCTGCGCGAAAATCTCGGCGCGGTCGGCTGGTCCTTGACCAAGGACCAGGTCGCAAAGCTCGATGCCGCGAGCACGGTGACGCTGCCCTATCCCTATTGGCACCAGCGCGTGACCTTCAGCGACCGCAATCCGCCGGCGGTGTAGGATAGCCGCATCAAGCACGCTTGGTAAGGCGACGGCGGGCCGGCGGCGCGGTTCCGGAACTATCGCGGCCCTGCCCTGTTGGCGCAATACTCGGCCTGTGGCCAAGTCCGATTCGCCAACGATACGCCGCTCACGATGTCGACAGTCACGATCGAGCATGCCGATGGCCTGCCGCAGCCGCAACGCAATCAGGCGGTGCTGACCATTGCGCTCGGCATCGTCATGGCGGTGGTCGACAGTGCCATCGCCAATGTGGCGCTGCCGACGATCGCGGCCGACCTCGATGCGAGCCCGGCCTTCTCGATCTGGATCGTCAACGGTTACCAGCTCGCGATCACGATCTCGCTGCTGCCGCTGGCTTCGCTCGGCGAGATCGTCGGCTATCGCCGCGTCTACCTGGTCGGGCTGGCGCTGTTCACGCTGGCCTCGGCCTTCTGCGCGCTGGCCCACACGCTGCCGCTGCTGACGATCGCGCGCATCCTCCAGGGCTTTGGCGCGGCCGGCATCATGAGCGTCAACGCGGCGCTGGTACGTTTCACCTATCCGCGCAGCCTGCTCGGCCGCGGCATCGGGCTCAACGCGCTCGTCGTCGCCTTCTCGGCCGCGGTCGGCCCGACGCTCGCCGCCGGCATCCTCGCGGTCGGAAGCTGGCCCTGGCTGTTCGCGATCAACGTGCCGCTCGGCGCTGTGACGCTGATGCTGGGCCTGCGCAGCCTGCCGCACACCAAACCCGCGAGCCGCTCCTTCGATTGGCAAAGTGCGGGTCTGTCGGCGATCACGTTCGGCGTCGGCATCGCGGCGGTCGACAGTGTCGGTCATGGCGAGGCCGCGATCACCTGTCTCGTGCAGTTCGCCATCGCGCTCGTTGCGGGTGCGCTGCTGATCTATCGCGAGACTCACATGACCTCGCCACTCTTGCCGATCGACCTGCTGCGCATCCCCGTGTTCGCGCTGTCGATTGCGACCTCGATCGCATCGTTCTGCGGGCAGATGCTGGCCTTCGTCGCGATTCCCTTCTACCTCCAGAGCCGCTTCGGCTATTCGGCCGTGCATATGGGATTGTTGATTACGCCATGGCCGATCGCGCTGGCGTTTGCGGCCCTCCTCGCCGGCCGCCTGGTCGAGCATTATCCGGCCGGCCTGCTCGGCGGTATCGGGCTCACGCTGTTCGCCTGCGGTCTTGCCGCGCTGGCCTTCCTGCCCGCGACGCCAAGCCCGCTCGACGTGATCTGGCGGATGGCGCTCGCCGGCGCCGGCTTCGGTCTGTTCCAGACACCCAATAACCGCACTATGATCGCAGCCGCGCCGCGCGAGCGCGCCGGGGGCGCCAGCGGCATGCTGGGGACGGCGCGCCTGCTCGGCCAGACCACCGGCGCCGCGCTGGTGGCGCTGCTGCTCGGACGGTATCCGGTTGACGGAACCAGGCTGGCGCTGCTCGCGGCCGTCGGATTTGCGCTCTGTGGTGCGATGCTGAGCATGCTGCGGCTTTCTCCAGCCGGCGCGCGCGGTGCAGAGCAGGTCCGCGTGCAGGACGATCAGCGCCTGCGCGGGGATTAGCAGGCCCCGGTCCGGACCGCGCATTGTCGTGCACAACCTCTGCGTGGCTTAACTATCCGGAACGATAGCCTATTGCCCTCTCCCGCCCCGGTTGCACATAGGGGCAGTGGGACAAGGGCATTTCATGCGTCATTGGGAATTGTGGCGCTCAGCGTCATGCTGGGCGGCTGCGCGTCGGTCACGCGCGGCACGACGGAAAATATCAGCATTTCATCGACACCTTCAGGCGTGGAAGCCGTCGTCAGCGGAATGGACGTTCCGACCACCTGCACGACGCCTTGCTCCGTGGTCGTTAAGCGGAACGCCGACCTCTCGATCACCTTCCAGAAGGAAGGCTATCAGCCGCAAGTCGTTCCGCTCAGCCGGGATGTCGAGACGGGCGGAGCCGCCGGCTTTGCCGGCAATCTCCATGCTGGGCGGTATCATCGGCATGGGCGTCGACGCGGCGACCGGAGCCGCGACCGATCACAAGCCGAACCCAGTCATCGTGACGATGCAGCCGGCGGCCCCTCCCCGCGGCCCACAGCCGCCAGCGCCCAGGAAGCCGCGAGCGCCGGCGCCGCCTCCGCCTGACACCGGGACCTATTAGAACCGGTAACTGCCAACCAAACAAAAAGGCCGGCTTTGCAGCCGGCCTTTTCGATTTCATCACATGCCGATCAAACCTTGACCAGCGGCCCCTTCGAGGTCGGCCCCTTCGAGCCGCCGGGGCCGCCCGGCTTGGACTTGCCCGGCGGACGCTTGCGGGCGCCGGGCAGCTTCTCCTGCTTCGGCGTGACCGGACCCTCGACGAACTCGAAGCCGATCTTGTCCTTGGTCTCGTCGGCCTCGTCCTTGACGAGCACGACGCGAACGTGGCCGCCGCCCTTCAGCTTGCCGAACAGCACTTCGTCGGCCAGCGGCTTCTTGATGTGCTCCTGGATCACGCGGGCCATGGGACGGGCGCCCATCTGCTCGTCGTAGCCGTGCTGGACCAGCCAGGCCTTGGCCGGCTCGGACAGCTCGATGGTGACGTCGCGGTCGCCGAGCTGCGCCTCGAGCTGAAGCACGAACTTCTCGACCACGGTGCCGATCACCTCGACGCTGAGATGGCCGAACGAGACGATGGCATCGAGACGGTTGCGGAATTCCGGCGCGAACTGCCGGTTGATCGCCTCGTGATCGTCGCCTTCCCGCTTCGAACGTGTGAAGCCGAACGCCTGCTTGGCGAGATCCGCCGCGCCCGCATTCGTGGTCATGATCAGGATCACGTTGCGGAAGTTGACCTGCTTGCCGTTGTGATCGGTGAGCCGGCCGTGGTCCATGATCTGGAGCAGCACGTTGTAGAGGTCGGGATGCGCCTTCTCGATTTCGTCGAGCAGCACCACGCAATGCGGATGCTGGTCGACGCCGTCGGTGAGCAGGCCGCCCTGGTCGAAGCCGACATAGCCGGGAGGCGCGCCGATCAGGCGCGACACGGTGTGCCGCTCCATGTACTCGGACATGTCGAAGCGCAAGAGCTCGACGCCGAGCGTCGCCGCCAGTTGCTTGGCGACCTCGGTCTTGCCGACGCCGGTCGGACCCGAGAACAGGTAGCAGCCGATCGGCTTCTCCGGCTCGCGCAGGCCGGCACGCGCCAGCTTGATCGAAGCGGCGAGCGACTCGATCGCCTTGTCCTGGCCGAACACGGTGCGCTTCAAGGTCTGCTCGAGATGCTTGAGCACCTCGGCATCGTCCTTCGACACGCTCTTCGGCGGGATCCGCGCCATCGAGGCGATCGTGGTCTCGATCTCCTTGATGCCGATGGTCTTCTTGCGCTTGTTCTCGGCCACCAGCATCTGCGCCGCGCCGGACTCGTCGATCACGTCGATCGCCTTGTCGGGCAGCTTGCGATCGTGGATGTAGCGCGAGGAGAGCTGCACCGCAGCCTCGATCGCCTCATTGGTGTACTTCAGCCGGTGATAGTCCTCGAAATACGGCTTGAGGCCCTTGAGGATCGCGATGGCGTCCTCGACCGTCGGCTCGTTGATGTCGATCTTCTGGAAGCGCCGCACCAGCGCGCGGTCCTTCTCGAAGTGCTGGCGATATTCCTTATAGGTGGTCGAGCCCATGCAGCGGATCGTGCCCGAGGCGAGCGCGGGCTTGAGCAGATTCGAGGCATCCATCGCCCCGCCCGACGTCGCGCCCGCACCGATCACGGTGTGGATCTCGTCGATGAACAGGATCGCGTTGGGATGCGCCTCGAGTTCCTTCAGCACCTGCTTCAGGCGCTCCTCGAAGTCGCCGCGATAACGCGTGCCGGCAAGCAGCGTGCCCATGTCCAGCGAGAACACGGTGGCGGCCGCCAGCACCTCCGGCACTTCGCTGTCGACGATGCGCTTGGCGAGGCCTTCTGCGATCGCAGTCTTGCCGACGCCGGCTTCGCCGACGAACAGCGGGTTGTTCTTCTGCCGGCGGCACAGCACCTGGATCGCGCGGTTGATCTCGGAATTGCGTCCGATCACCGGATCGATCTTGCCGTCGCGCGCCTTCTTGTTGAGGTTGACGCAATAGGTCTCGAGCGCCTCACCCTTCTTCTTGGCGTCCTCGTTGCCCTTGGTCTCGGTCTCCTCGTCGACGCCGCGCACGGGCCGCGCCTCGGAGACGCCCGGCCGCTTGGCAATGCCGTGGCTGATGTAGTTCACCGCGTCGTAGCGCGTCATGTCCTGCTCCTGCAGGAAATACGCGGCATGGCTCTCGCGTTCGGCGAAGATCGCGATCAGCACGTTGGCGCCGGTCACCTCTTCGCGACCGGACGACTGCACATGGATCACCGCGCGCTGGATCACGCGCTGGAAACCGGCGGTCGGCTTGGCGTCGTCGGCGCCATCCGTCACCAGGTTTTCGAATTCGGTCTCAAGGTAGTTGACGAGGCTCGTACGGAGCTTGTCGAGATCGACGCTACAGGCGCGCATGACGGCGGCTGCATCGGAGTCGTCGATCAAGGAGAGCAAGAGATGCTCGAGCGTCGCGTATTGGTGATGACGCTCGTTTGCGATCGCCAGCGCACGATGCAGGGATTGTTCAAGGCTTTGGGAAAAAGTCGGCATTCGCGTCCTCTATGGCCCCCACCATCATGATCGTCATCGCCCGGTCAGGCAACAACAACCTTTGTCACATATAGTTATACAAGACTGCGGCGAAAGACCGGTTCCGGGACTCGGCGGCGACACACCTGCGGTATTTTCGATGCAAAACCCGTTCCGATTTGGGCGGGATCGGCGCCGGCGCAGAATTCCGTAGTTTTGCCGGCTGCAAGGGCCATCGCGCGCGGCCGCCACGCGACAATCACGCTGCGGCTTGCACGAGCGCCGGCTTCAAGCGCGCCGCAGGACGGCTTACTTCTTTTCCATCACGCATTGCAGCGGGTGCTGGTGCTTGCGGGCAAAATCCATCACCTGCGTCACCTTGGTCTCGGCGATCTCGTAGGTGAACACGCCGCATTCCCCGATCCCATGATGATGGACGTGCAGCATGATCTTGGTCGCGGCTTCGACGTCCTTGTTGAAGAACTTCTCCAGCACGTGAACGACGAACTCCATCGGTGTGTAGTCGTCGTTCAGGATCAGCACGCGGTACAGGTTCGGCCGCTTGGTCTTGGGCTTGACCTTGGTGATGACCGACGTGCTCGGACCCGAGGGAGTGCCCGACCGGTTGTCGTCATTGCTCATGCGAGGCGCGTCGGCAGCGGCTGGCGCGGACAGATCGAGGCTGGAAGTCAATTGCAGCATGGCACAGGCGTTCAAATTCCCCACGGAAGCGAATGGCGGTGACTGCGCGACCCCGCCCTTCGGAGCCTGGCGCAGGCGCGCCGCCTTGGATCACCGGTCCCGACAAATCCGGTTCAGGCCGGACCGCTCGCCAGCAATATGGCCCTGCCCCGGGCCAGCCGCAAGCACGCGGGGGATCCGGCCCATGCGGTCGCAGCAGTCCCGATTCCCGGTCCGGGCGATCCTGATCAGGTTAATCAATCCGGAGCGATTTGACAAAAATTTCCGCCCGGCACGTTTAGAACGTGTTGACCAGGAACCCGGCCCTTAACCCGCCTGCGACGGTTTTCCGCAAAACGCTCCGTTTTTCTACGGTCCAATTTACTTGCCATTCAATGGCATGGCGCGAAATCGGGCAAACCACAGATTTCGGGGATCGTCATGTCTGGTCTGCGCCTCGTCAGCCGCCTTGGTCGACAACTCGCCCGTTTTGCAGCGGCCGAGCAAGGCAATATCGCCGTGATCTTCGCCATTGCCCTGGTACCCGTACTGGGTTTTGTCGGTGCCGCGCTGGACTACAGCCGGGTCGTCCACGCACGCACCTCGCTGCAGGCTGCGCTCGATTCCGCAGCGTTGATGGTCTCCAAAGACCTCACCAACGGCATCATCTCGGAGTCCGAAATTGAGGCCAAGGCAAAATCCTATTTTAGCGGCCTCTATACGGGTCGCCCCGGTTTGGTCTCGACCACAGACATCCATGCCACCTACACCCCAAAGGATTCCAATGGAATCTCGAACGTCGTGGTCACCGGATCCGGCGCCATGCCGACCGATTTCATGAAGATCGCGGGCTATCCGACGCTTGGATACAACGGCAGTTCGACTGCGGCGTGGGGAAATACCCGCATGCGGGTGGCAATGGTCCTGGATAACACGGGATCGATGGCCCAGAACGGCAAAATGGCGGCCATGCAAGCCGCGGCCAAGGACATGATCACCACCTTGTCCAACTACAACAAGCAGACGGGCGACGTTTACATCTCGATCATCCCGTTCTCGAAGGACGTCAATGTTGGCACGACCAACGTCGGTGCCTCATGGATCAATTGGACCGAATGGGAGGCAGAGCCTCCGATCCTGGTCAACAACAAGTCCAGCAGCTTCAACTCCGCCGTGGGCGGATCGGACTGCCCCTTTTCGTACTATACCCACGGCTTTGTCTGCATGGACCGGCCGGCCACGTTGAGCGGCGCCAACACCACCAGCAAGATACCGTCGACCGGCACCTATGCCGGGTACATCTGCCCGAGCAGAGACAATGGCAGCAAGATCTCAGGCAAGTCCGGCATCTACTACAACGGCTGCTACACCACCGCCACCGGGGGCAGCGCAAGCTGCGGGTCGAACACGAGTTGCACCTGCACGGGCAGCGGCTCGGGCAAGATCTGCCATCTCTGGCGCGGCGACGGGACCACGGCAACGGCTGCGGCAGCACCGGGTCACAACACCTGGACCGGCTGCGTGAACGACCGTGATCAGGACTATGACACCAAGAACTCCGCCCCCGGTTCGAGCAGCGGGAGCCCCTCCTCGCAGTTCTATGCCGAGCAGTGGTCGGGCTGCCTTCCGGCGACCGTGTTTCCGATGAGCGATCAGTGGCAGACGCTCAAGGATCAGATCTCGGCGATGTCGCCGAGCGGCAATACCAACCAGGCCATTGGTCTTGCCTGGGGTTGGCAATCCCTCAGCACGACCAACCCGCCGATCGCGGCACCGGCCAAGGCCAGCAACTACGTTTACAAGGATTATATCGTGCTGCTGTCTGACGGCTTGAATACCCAGAACCGCTGGAGCACCTCGCAGTCCACCATCGACGCCCGCCAGGCGATCCTTTGCGATAACATCAAGGCGGACAAGTCAAACCCGGTCACGATCTTCACGATTCAGGTCAACATCAACAATGCCGACGCGAAATCTCAAGTCCTGGAGAATTGCGCGACTGGCGGGAACTTCCAAATGATAACGAGTTCCTCGCAGACTTCGGACGCGTTCAAGAATATCCTGACGCAGATTTCCAAGCTGCGCGTCGCGAAGTAATCCGATCAACATCCGCAGATCAACATCCGCAAATGAAAAGCCCGGCCAACTCGGCCGGGCTTTTGCTTTCAGGCGCGTATCAGCGCGTCAGTTCGCAGCCGGGGTGAACTTCGACACGATGGTTTCGACCGGCTTGAACGCCTGCTTGGCGAGGTCGCTATAGAGGCCGGCGATCTTCTGCGATTCCGCAACGAAGGTTTCGTAGGCGGAACGAGCAAAATCGGTCTGCGCTTCCATGGCCTTGTCCAGCGACTTCACGCCGGAAAGCTTCTCGACGAAGGATTTGGTGTCTTCGAACGACTTCTTCGTATAGTCGCCATAGGCGCTGGCGATCGCCTGGAGGCCGTGCTGCACCGAGGTCGCGGAGGCAACGCACTGCTCGAACTGCTCTTTCCCGTAGTTCTGGAAGTCTTCAACCTTGAACATTTCGGAATCCTTTTCCCTGGCTCGCGTCGGGAAGCCCCGGCTCCCTGACTCCGCCCAAAATTAGTGCAACGCACAAAAAAGTCAAGAATCTTGTGCGTCGCACAAAATTCGGCGCAAATCGCAGCGATTCCCGGGGTTTCCCGCAAGGGTTCCTTAAGCTTTTGGAAACCGGCCCGCCCTACCTTGATTCCCTGGACGTGTTCACTTCCGCGAGCGGCCAAAAGCCGTTTGAGAACATCACCTTAGCCAGAACAGCGGCTCGGGTCCAACGTCCCCCGCGGCGAACACCAGCGGAGGGACAGCCTGAGCAGGTAATGATCCCGGGCCCGTTGGGCACAATTTCGCCTCACGAGCCGGTGATCTAGTCAGAAACGGGGACGGGGTTCCATGCTTCGTAAAAACTTGTCTTCCTCGCGCTGGGCGCGGGTTGGCGTTTTCGGGCTTCTTACGGTCACCACCGCAGTCATCTTCACCACCGACGCAGCCGAGGCGCGGCGCCATCGTCGACACTATGCGCACCACCGAGTGCAGCGCGACGTGTCCGAGAGCTCCAGCCCGAAATTCGCGTCCATCATCGTCGACGGCAATTCCGGCGCGGTGCTCCAGGCGACAAGCCCAGACGGGATCCGCCATCCGGCTTCGCTGACCAAGATCATGACGCTCTATCTGCTTTTCGAGCGTCTCGAATCCGGCAAGATGAAGCTAGACACCGAGATGCCCGTGTCCCGGCACGCGGCCGACCAGGATCCGACCAAGCTGAATCTGCGTGCCGGCCAGACCATTCGCGTCGAGGACGCGATCAAGGGCCTCGTCACCCGCTCGGCCAACGACGCAGCCGTGGTGATCGCGGAAGCGATCGCCGGTAACGAGGACGACTTCGCCCAGATGATGACGCGCAAGGCGCGCTCGCTCGGCATGTCCAGGACGGTCTACCGCAACGCCAACGGCCTCCCCAACGACGAGCAGGTCACGACCGCGCGCGACCAAGCCACGCTGGGTCGCGCCATTCAGGAGCGCTTCCCCCGCTACTATCGCTACTTCGCGACCTC
Organism: Bradyrhizobium sp. CB1015; assembly: GCF_025200925.1. GTDB lineage: Bacteria > Pseudomonadota > Alphaproteobacteria > Rhizobiales > Xanthobacteraceae > Bradyrhizobium. The sequence goes on from NZ_CP104174.1 coordinate 5,536,136, forward strand.
GACGTTCAATTGGCGCGGACAGTCGATCCGCAACCACAACCACCTGCTCGGCAGCGTCGAGGGCGTGGACGGCATCAAGACCGGCTACACCCGCGCTTCCGGATTCAACCTCGTCAGCTCGATGCGCCGCGGCAACCGCCACCTGATCGGCGTGGTGCTCGGCGGCCGCAGCGGCGGCTCGCGCGACGCCATCATGCGCAACCTGCTCGCCGAGAACCTCGAAAGGGGCGCGACCGTCCGCACCGTCGCCGCAGTGACGGAGCGCAACGGCGCTGAAGCCAACACCGATGTCGCCGATGCATCCGACACGCCGGCACGTCCCGCCCCGCAGGCCCAGGCCGCGGCGGCCCCTGCTCCCGAAGCCGCTCCGTCGCGCCTCGCCGCGCGCCTGTCGACGCTGGCCGCAGCGACTGCGGCGATGCCGCCCGCTCAGCCCAAATCCGAAGTTCGGCCGACGGAGTCCAAGGTGGAGCCGGCGCCGCTCACCAATGGCGTGATCTCCAGCCAGCCGCTCTCCATCATCCCCGGCTCGTCCGAGCCGATGAAGCCGGTTCGGGTCAAGACGGTTCAGGTCAAGGCCGGCGCCGTGAAGGTCGCCTCCGCGGCTCCGGCCCAGGTTGGTGTCCAGGTCGTTGCGCCGCCGGTCACCAGCACCGTCCCGCCCCGTTCCGACGTCGCGGAAACCTCCGGTGCCGTCGTCGCCAGGGCAGATCTCATCAACAAGCCGGAGGCGGTGAGCCAGCCGGAAGCGCCGAAGGCCGAGATGGCCCGCACCGAACTGCCGCGGCAGCCGGCCGGCTTCGGCACCGGCAACGGTATTCTCGGCGTGCTGCCGGCCGCAACCGCCGCCGCGCCCGCCCCCGCCGCTCCGAAGCTCGCGTCCGCCGACCCGGCGCCGCAGCCGATGCAAATGAGCGCGACCACGAAGCCCGCCGTCACCCACAGCGGCTGGATCGTCCAGGTCGGCGCGCTCGAGAGCGAGAACGAAGCTCAGCAGCGCATCGACGCGGCCCGCAGCTCGGCCCGCGGCCTGCTCAGCAAGGCTGACCCGTTCACCGAGCCCGTCGTCGCCAAGGACAATCGCAAGCTCTACCGCGCCCGCTTCGCCGGGCTCGAGCGCGACCAGGCCGAAGCCGTCTGCCGCACCTTGAAGCGCGCCGAGATCTCCTGCATCACCGTTCGCAACTGATCTCCCTCTCCGCTCCAGACCAAATGCCCGCGCCTTGCGCGGGCATTTTCGTTTGGTGAGGCGGTGATGCGCGGCCTGTTCAGGACAAGGCCGTTCCACGACAACCTCTCGTCAAGGATTTACGGTTAAAACTTTGCTGAAGGGATCGACCACGCCGACAATGGCGGGCGACGGCAGACAGAGCAAACGGAGCTCACGCGGTACGGGCGTTTGTAGCGTAGTGCCGGAGTCAGCCGTTATGCGTGCGAAGCAGAGTATCCTTGGCCTCGTTTACCCGGGCAGCGAGATACGTCGAGCCCCCTTGGTCGGGATGGAGTTTCTTCATCAGGGACTTGTGGGCCCGGCTGATGTCGTCGCGCCCCGCTCCCGGCTGCAAGCCAAGGATCTGATAGGCCTCCTCCGCCGTCATTTTGCTGCTCGGCGCCGTGCGGCGCTGCCGCCCTGCCGCATCGCCCTGCGCGTTCTGACGCCAAGCGGGAAACCGGCGGTCCAGATAGCTTTCAAGTAAGGCCACGCTCTCGGCGTCGAACATCGGGACCATCGCGAGCAAGCCGGCGAGATCGAACTCGTCGAGACTGCGCCCGGCATAAGGCCCCGCGACGATCTGGCCGGAAAGCTGGCCGGAATCGTGGTCCAGGCGCATGTCCAGGAATTGCGAGCGCACCCGCGAGGCCTGCCCGGACGGGCGCGTCGCACCGCCGCCGAACAGCCCGCCGACATTGCCGAAGCCGGCATTCGCCAATGGCGTCCAGCCGAGCAGCCCGGCGCCGAAAATTCCGAGCGGGATCGCAACCGCCAGCTCACCCCGCAAGCCGGTGAAGCCCGCAACCGCCAGCGCCAGCACGCCGCCGCCGAACTTGATCGTGCGCGCCAGCACCGCCGGATTGGCGGAGCGGAACGTCTGGAGCAGCAGGTAAAGCGTGATAACGGCGACAGCGCCGGCGATCAGGGTCATGGCCGGAATATAGTCGTCCTCTTGTCAAAAAGCATGGCGTCGACCCCCGCAAGCCGGCCGGCTTGACCGCTACTTCATCTGGCTGATCAGCTTCGCCGCGCCGCTCACGCTTCCAGCCAGTTTCAGCAGCGCCTCGCGTCCGCCGGCGGCATAGGCCGCAGCTGCCCGCAGCAGCTCGCGCAGCTGCGCCGCCGCACCAGGATCGAACCGGCACCAGGCGCCGCCAGTCAGGCGCGCGATCTCGCGGAAGGCCTGTTCGGCGACCGCGTCATGGCCCTCCTGAAACACGAATACGGGCACCTTGAGCATGCCGAGCTCGCCGGCCTTGGCGGAGAGCTCGTCGATGTCTTCCTCCATGGCATCGCCGACGAAGACCACGGCCCGTACGCCGGATGCGACTGCCTCGCGCCTGGCCTCGCTCAGCACCTTGCCGATCTGGGTATCGCCGCCGCGACAGTCGATCCTGCTCATCAGTGTCGCCAGCTTGGCACTGTCGGAGATCCAACCCGTGGCACGGCACTCATTGAAGCCGCGATAATAGACCAGCCGGATGTCGAGACTGCCGAGCGCTGCGGTCTGGCGAAACATGTCGGCCTGGAGCGCGCACGCCATGTCCCAGGTCGGCTGCCGGCTCATCGTCGCATCCAGCGCGAAGATCAGTCGTCCCCTCGCGCCCGGCGCATGCGGCGAGAGCGCCCGCGCCTTGGCGACGAACGCGGCGATGTCTTCCGAGGTTGAGGTTTCCGCTTGCGGCAGCGCACCGTCCGCTCGCGCCGATACGGCATCGCGGCCGCGCGGTTTGATGGGTTCGCCCGACATCGCAGCTACACCTTGCGTCAGCAGCTAATGTGGTCAGCGCATGCGGCCCGGTCAATGCGCAAAGCCTCCGCGGACGGGCGCCGGCGGAGGCTTCGAGGATTGGTGCAGCCGAGTGGTGACCTCAGCTCGGTCGGCTCCCGTGGATTAGCTGCTGTCAGTCAGCTTTTGGCGGGTGCCATCAGAGCGACCGGGCCCGGCTCGAGGATCTTGGGCGGGGCGGATTGCGTGTCGACCGGCGCGAACTCGCCGTCGGTCGTGCTCAGGAACTTGTCGAGCATGCTCTGGATCGAGCTTTTCGCCACATCCGGACCGGTATCGCGCATGTCGTTGTGCTGAAATTCGGTCTTCACGACCTGAATGCCCGCCTTCTCGCATTCCTCGTCGGTCGGAATCACACCGGCGTCGGCCTTGAACTGCGGATCCTGGGAGCGGAACGACAGGATCTTGAACTTGCCGGCGGTGACGAAGGGCACGCGCAGATTGTCGAGCGTGACCACCTTCTTGACCTCGTCCGGATATTGCTTGGCGAAGTACATCGTGATGTCGCCGCCCATGGAGTGGCCGACCATCGTCACCTTGTCGTAGTCGGCGTTAGGCTGAACCTTCTTCATCTCCTGCATGGCGAGATGGATGTTGGCGACGCCGCGAAGGATCTGCGGCAGCCGGCCGACATAGAGCTCGCCGGGCTTGGTCACCATCGGAGGATCGGTCGGCAGGTCATGCTGCGGGCTGACGACCATGTAGCCGCGCGCAGCGAAGATGTTGGCGAGGAAGCCGTACTCGGTGTTCTTGACGGTGTTGCCGTGATTGATCACTGCGACCGGCAGCTTGATCATGCCGGCATTGGCCTGCATTTCCTTGTCGCGCCGCACCGCGATGGAGACGGGCACCGGACGGTTGTCGCGAGAGGCGTCGTAGAATGTGACGGTCTCGTGCTTGATCGCCCACTTGCTCGCCGTGAAATAGGCGATGCCGCAGAGGGCACTGACCGAAACCAGAACGGCAATTCCACGCTTCATTTTCGTCCTCAGCCTCAGGCCTAAGCGGCCTGAATCCCTGTTGAAAATCGTGTTCTTCCGGGGCTCTTCGTCCCCTTGTCGCCTATTCCCTAATATATGTCACAGCAGCGTGACAGGAAGGCTAAATGTTGTGAACCGACAGCCCTTTCATTGTGCGTCGCACACGTTTCGTGAGCACCCCATTCTCATACCGCTACGTCAGGGTGCAGGTCCCTATTCGACGCAACCGGTCTCGATCAGGTTCGACTCGCAGTAAATGCAGGGTGAAAACGCACACGGCGCCGGCCGGGTTCCCTCGCTAGCCGCGGGCCCGGATTTGGCAGGAAGTAGCCTTATACCGTTGCGTCAGGCGCCGAGGATATCGTGGACCTCAAGCGGCTTGTCGACCTGGCTGAACCATTCGGCGCGGTTGGCCGCGCGGCGGCGGCCGCGCTCGTCGAGCGGGAGCTTGAGCTGGCGGAGCAGGCTCGTCACCTCCTCTCGCGCAGTGAGATGGCCGAGATTGGGCCGCATGCCGAGCGTGGCCTCGTCGATCTCGTCCAGGGCGGTCAGGCCGCGCGGGAAAAATTCGCGGTACACGACGCGCTCGGCGAAGCCATCGAGGTAGCGGAAGCCGAGCCGCAGCGACAGATCCTTCAGGCCATCGGCGACGAGCTGCTTGTTGCGCGAGCCGAGCATGGACAGGCGGTTGCGCACGACGATCCAGTCGGTGGTTGCGCCGTCGAGCTGGCGTCGCTTGCGCCTGACATCGCGTACCATCTCGGCATAGTGGCTCTCGCCCGTCACCGCGTAAGTCGCGGGGTCGACGGTGCCGAGCACGTCGAAATCGAGGAAGCTGTCGTTGATCGGCGTGACCAGGGTGTCGGCCATCGAATGCGCGAGCCGCATCAGATAGCTGTCGGTGCCAGGCGTATCGATGACGATGAAGTCGAAGTTGCTCTCGACCGCCGAGACGGCTTCCATGAACTGCTGGAACTCGGAATTCTCGTTCTCGGCAATCTGCATGGTCTCGCCGAGCTTGATGCAGCGATGCACCGGAAGCTCGAGGTCGAGCTTGGTACGCTGCGCCCAGGCAGACCGGTTGGCGATGTAGCGCGTGAAGCTCTGCTGGCGGCAGTCGAGGTCGATGGTGGCGACGCGCTGGCCGGCCTTCAGGAGTGCAACGGCGATGTGCAAGGCGGTGGTCGATTTGCCGGAGCCGCCCTTCTCGTTGCCGAGCACGACCACATGCGCCGAGCCGGATTGGCCTTGGCTAGCCTGCACAAGCATGGTGACCCTCAACACCCCTAGCGAATATCTTCGAGTTGACCGCGTCAGCGGTCAAGTGAAATGCGTGACAGGTAATGCAAATTGCAATGCGCCGTTCTCACGATGTATCGCGGCGCCGTCTTTCGTCTGTGATCCAGCCCACAATGTCGCGACGTTCTGCGCCGCCTTGCGCGGGATGCTGTGCCGCATCCGGATGCATAGCGTCCACGATCTCCGCTTGTTAAGGTTAGCCCGTCGGGCGCGAGGCCCGCACCTGCGCCGCCTTCCAAATCCGTCGAGTCCTGATGTCAGCACGCCCATTGATCGCTCGCACGGTCCCCGCCCTGCGACGCGCCGTCGACGATCTCCGCAAGCGAAAGGCCACGATCGCGCTGGTCCCGACCATGGGGGCGCTCCATGACGGGCATGTGTCGCTGGTTCGCCTCGCCAGGCGGCGCGCCAGCCGCGTCGTGGTGTCGATCTTCGTCAACCCAACCCAGTTCGCCCCGACCGAGGATTTCGGTGCCTATCCGCGCACCTGGAAGGCCGACATCGCCAAGCTCGCCGCCGAGGACGTCGATATCGTCTGGCATCCCGGCGTCGCGGCCATGTATCCGGAGGGCTTTGCCACCCGCATCGTGCCGGACGGGCCGGCGCTCGCCGGCCTCGAGGACCGCTTCCGCCCGCACTTCTTCGGCGGCGTCGCCACGGTCGTCGGCAAGCTGTTCACGCAGTGCCGGCCGGATGTCGCGATCTTCGGGGAAAAGGATTTCCAGCAGCTCCGGGTGGTGACGCAGATGGCGCGCGACCTCGACCTCGGCGTCAAGGTGATCGGCTCCCGCACGGTGCGCGAGCGCGACGGACTCGCGATGTCCTCGCGCAACGTCTACCTCGCCCCCGAGGAACGCCAGACCGCCACCGTCCTCTACCGCGCCATGAAAGAGAGTGCCGGGCGCATCCGTGCCGGCGATGCGATCGCGCCGGCGATGGCGGGCGGCGCCGCGATGATCAAGGCGGCCGGCTTTGCGCTCGATTATTTCGAGCTGCGCCACGCCGAGACGTTGGCACCGGTCACCTCACGCAAGGACGGTCCCCTGCGGATCCTGGTCGCGGCCAAGCTCGGCACCACCCGCCTGATCGACAATATCGCGGTCTAGAGTAGCCCGAGGTCACGCAGCTCGCGCCGCATCGGCTCCGGCATCGCCGCAATCGAGCCGGCCGCGGACTTGCCGAGATCGGCCGGCACGGAATCATCAGTCAGATAGCGCCAGCCCTGGAACGGGCGCATCGGCCGCGGCGACACCGAGATCACCTTCGGCTGCATTACGATGCGGCAGCGCCCGATGCCGTCCTTGTCGCGGAACGGCTCGATGCCGATGATCTTTTCGCGCGCGGCGATCTCGCCCTTGATCACCCAGTAGAGCGAACCGCCGGCGAGGATCTCGGCGTCGCGCTTGGGCACCATGCGGGTGACGTGGATGTGATGTTGCGGCAGACCCTTCTTCTTGGCGGTCTGCATCCGTTCGGCCACCCACTCCTTCAATTCCTTGACGGAGTCGCAGCCGACGGCGAGCTTGATCAGATGGAGTGGCATGCCCAAGCATTAGCCGGGCAGCCGCGCATTTGGAATGCCATTCTACTCGTTATCCGCAGGCGCGGGAGCAGCCGTCGAGGCCGGCGGCGGCGCGAGCGGAACCGGCGTGGCGGGCGCACGCGCAGCCTTTTGGGCCGGCGGTTTCTTCGCAGCCGGCGGGCTTGATGCCGCAGGCGCTGCGGCCTGTGCGGAGGCTGCGGCCGGTGCACGCGGTGCTGCCGCCGCATTCGCGGCCGGCGCGGCCTGGCGCGTCGCCGCCGTGGGCTCCGGATTCATGATGCTCACCGGCGGGGTCGAGGACGCGCTCGGGAACTCGGCATTGGTCGGCTTGCCCGTCGGCATCGATGGCGGCAGTCCGGCGAGCGCGGCGTTGGCCGCCATCGCCGGCGCTGCAGCGGGCGCGTTCCAGGTCGGCGCATAGCGCGCCACCAGCGTGTCGTAGAGATGGGAGTCCATGTTGGCGGCGACCTGCTGCTGGTCGGTCAGCGAGCGGAACGCGGCGCAATCGAACTGCGTGCAGCCGTCGCGTGCCACCAGCACATGCGCAACGAGGCCGTAGCGATCGCGCTCGAGCGACTTGCGCAGCACCTTCATGTCGAGGGCCAGGCTCTTCTCGGCCGTGGCGACGTCGCCGAGCGCGGTCAGATGGTCGATCCTGGCGGCCGTGGAGGAGACCGCCGCAGCCGCAGCGTCAGGCGCGCCGAACAGCGCCTTCTCGCAGCCGGCGGCGACGACATCGCCGGCGAGATCGTCGAGACAGGACAGCGCAGGTAGGTTCGCGCTCAGCACAGCTTGCGCGCGCGCCTCGGCCGGAGCGGACGGCACGTCCGGTCCGTAGAGACGCATCGTGGCTGCGCCGGCGATCGCGATGGATAGCAGCGTAATGACGGTCAGCGCCCCGTTGGCGACCGATCTGTCGGCGCGCAGCAGCGTGATCAGGAGGATCAATCCGAAGAATCCGGCAGCCGCCAGCGTCATCCACATCGGCAAGGCCGGCGAACGCCAGATTTGGTCGAACGAAGTGGCCCATGCCCAGTTCATGCGCGACGTCCCTCACGCGAGCAAAGAGCGGATGGTCAAGCGAGCACCGCGAGTCGGCAACTGCCCCGGCTCACCTTGTGAAGGTGAAGCGGGCCTTTTGACGGCGGCAGAATACAATTCCCGGGAGGCGCCTATGCGCTGATCGGCGTCAGCGTTCAGGAGAGCGCGAGCTGGCTTTCCTTGGCAACGCGCTCGAAGGCTTCGGTCGAGCTTTTGATCCGGTACTGGCAGTCGTCGCCTTCGGTCGGAAGCAGACGGATGACCTCATACGCGCCGCTCGCAGCCGGACGCGCAATATTGCTGGCCGTGAACAGGACGCGCGTTCCCACGGGGAATTTGTGCTTCAACACCCTCTCCATCACTCAAACAGCGCCGGCCTCGCCCAGTGTCCCACTGCGATGGCCGGCCGGAAACCCGGGTCGCTGTATAGCATGCGTCGCGCCGTTTTGGCCAGCGCAATGCCGGCATGCAACGCGCTCGGATTTTGCAGTCATTTCAGAATGATAGGCGACAGTCGGCGGGCCGATGATACCGCCGGAGCGGCTCGTTCCCCCTGACATGTCGCAGGCGGTGTCGCAGGCCCACCCCCAACGGCTCTCGCCCATTGTGGGCCCGAGGGCTGCCGGCCGGTACGCGGCCGGCCGCCTCGTCGGACGTTACGCTCAGGCGTCCTCGAACTTTGCGATGAGAAGCGTTTCGGCCAGCCCGTCGCGCGTCCATTCCTGGAACGCCGGGAGCGCCATCATCGTCTCCATGTAGGCCTTGGTGTCCGGCGCCACCTCGATCGCATAGGTGCGGAAGCGGTGCACGACCGGGGCGTACATGGCGTCCGCGGCACCGAAGCGGCCGAACAGGAACGGCCCCTTCGCGCCATAGCGGGTGCGGCACTCGCGCCAGATCTCCTCGATGCGCGCGACGTTGGCCTTGGCGTCCGCCGACAGCGCCACGGGACGGATTGGCCGATGCAGGTTCATGCCGCATTCGCTGCGCAGCGGCACGAATCCAGAATGCATCTCGGCGCACACCGAACGGGCATGCGCGCGCGCCGCGACATCGTCGGGCCACAGCTTCTTCTCCGGGTAACGCTCGGCGATGTATTCGATGATGGCGAGCGAATCCCACACCGTGATGTCGCCGTCGACCAGCACCGGCACCTTGCCGGCCCGGCTGAAGGACAGGATCTGCTCCTTGTCGGCGGGATCGTCGGTGTAGAGCGGAATCAGCGTCTCCACGAACGGGATGTCGTTGGCGCGGAGCGCGAGCCAGGGCCGCATCGACCACGACGAGTAGTTCTTGTTGCCGATCGCGAGTTTCAGCGCAGCCATGTCACTGGTCCTTCGTTAAGTCCTGCGGTTGCAGCCGCTTTTAACGCCATCGGCTGCCGTCAATCAATCGTTGCTGCGTCCCGTCATGCGTGGCAATCGTTGCGATCCTTGCCAGGAGACGGACATGAGCAGGCATTGGGTCGACATCACCGCGGTCGGCTTCTTCATCATCGAATGGCTGGCCTATGCCCTGACGCTGGAGCATTCGGCCCATGGCCGCGACAGCCTGTCGGCGCGCATGAACCGCTATCGCGAGGTCTGGGTGCGCCGGCTGCTCGACCGCGAGACGCGGATGGTCGACATGCAGATCATGGCCTCGCTCCAGAACGGCACCGCCTTCTTCGCCTCCACCAGCCTGTTCGCGCTCGGTGGCGCGCTGGCACTGCTGCACGCCACCAACGACGCGATCACGATTTTGAGCAAGCTGCCGATCGACCTCAGCACCTCGCCGGCGATGTGGGAGCTGAAATGCGTCGGCCTCGTGCTGATCTGCGTCCATGCCTTCTTCAAGTTCGCCTGGGCCTATCGCCTGTTCAACTATGTCGCGATCCTGTTCGGCGGCATGCCGCCGGCCTCGCAGCGCGACACGCCCGAGGCCGAGGCCCACGTCATCCGCACCTCGCGCCTGTTCGAATCCGCCGGCCGGCACTTCAACCGCGGCCAGCGCTCCTTCTTCTTCGCGCTCGGCTATCTCGGCTGGTTCGTCAGTCCCTGGGTGCTGTTCGTGACCACGGCAGCCGTGGTGGTCGTGACCTGGCGGCGGCAGTTCGCGTCGAGTGCGTGGGCCGCGATGGCACCGGAGGTGGTGAATGGTGGCGAGGGAATGAAGCGAGGGCATTGATCTCTCGTGTCCCGGACAAGCTGCAACGCGTGAAGCGTTGCGGCGCAGAGCCGGGACCCAGGGCGATACGGCACGATGCCGCGACGTGGGCCCCGGCTCTGCAGCGCACCGCTGAAGGAGCGCTGCGCTGCGTCCGGGGCACGAGAGCGATGGCGCGCACGCCCTCCCAAATCGTCATTGCGAGCGCAGCGGTCGCGGTAGGGACGCTCATTGCTGAGCGCCCCCCGCACAGATCCGTACGTGCGGCTTTCCCGCATACGGCTCCCACCTCGGGTGAGTGACGGCGAAGCGTGTTCGGGGCCAAGGATGGAGGATTTGTGGCTTGGGGAGCAAGTCGGAGGCAAGCCGCGCAACCCGCTGCCACGTCGTGCCGTCGGTCTGGCTGCGGCGCCGAAGCATTCGCCTCCAGTGTTCGATGACGAAGTAGCGGAAGGCGGCAAGCGCTCGGCTGTTGGTCGGCACCGCATGGTAATTGAAGTACCCGGTGACGACCTGCCGCAGCCATTTGCCCTGTTCGAGCACCGACTGGTGCATGCGCCGTTGCAGCCCCTGCTTCACGGCTTGCAGCTTCGCCCGCATGCGATCCTTGCGAGACTTGCGCCTGATCTGGAACTTGCCTTGCCTGGATCGGCCGCAGATGAAGGTGAAGCCGAGGAAGCTGAAGGTCTCCGGCTTGCCGAGCCCGCGACGCCGGCGGTTGTCCTCCGCATGGCGTCCGAACTCGATCAGCCGGGTCTTCTCGGGATGCAGTGACAGCGCGAACTCCTTAAGCCGTATGCGCAGTTCTTCGAGGAAGTGCCGGGCCTCATCCTCATGCTCAAAGCCGACAATGAAGTCGTCGGCGTATCGCACGATGATCATGTCACCCGTGGCCTCGCGCCGTCGGAAGCGTTCGGCCCACAGATCAAGGGCATAGTGCAGGTAGATGTTGGCAAGCAGCGGCGAGATCACCGCCCCTTGCGCTGTCCCCTGCCGCTGACCCTGACCGTCCCTTCTTCGAGGACACCCGCCTTGAGCCATTTGCGGATCAGGCGGATGATGCGCTGGTCGCCGATCCGATGCTCTACGAAGCGGATCAGCCATTCCTGGTCCACCGTGTCGAAGAACGCCCGGATGTCGGCGTCGACAATGAAGTTCACCTTTCTGCGCTCGATTCCGACCATGAGCGCATCCATCGCATCGTGCGTGCTGCGCCCGGGCCGGAACCCGTACGAGAACCCGAGGAAGTCTTCCTCATAGATCGCGTTGAGCACAGCGGCCGTTGCCCGCTGGACGATCTTGTCCTCAAGGGCCGCAATCGCCAGGGGTCGCTGCCGTCCGTCCGGCTTCGGGATATAGACCCGCCGCGACGGCTGTGGTCGATACGCGCCCCGGTGGATACGAGCATGCAGGTCCTCGAGATTGGCCTTGAGGTTTTGCTCATAGTCCCGCCACGTCACCCCGTCCGCGCCCGCCGTGGCATGCTTCTTCAGCGCGAAGAACTCCGCCGCGAGCAGGTCGGGATTGATGTGGTGGAGCAGCGCGGTGAACCTCTCCTTCTTCCTTTCCCTTGCCGTTCGCCGTATGCGTTCCAGCGCAGGTGTCACGCTTGTCCGGCTCGGCGTCCGGGACGTGCTTTGCTGGTCCGCATTCCCCTCGGTCACGGCCCTTTGCTCCACCTGCTCCTCCGCGGATCGCTCCGCTTCGTTCGCCGGCTTCCCAGCTACTACGGCCGCATCCGACTTCCCGCACCTGTTCATCATCGGCTTCGGCTCCTCGCCTTCCCGATGCGGACCTTGGAGGCTTGTTGCCATCGGCCAGATGCGGGACCTCCCAGGTTCCGACACGATCCCTTCCTGCGTGATGGGGTCTTCGACCACGGCAGAGCGTCAGTCCCTCGCATAGCGGGACCGCACATGTTGCCTTCGACGTTGCTTACCGTCTCGGCCTCTGCGAGTTTCTGTCTTTCGCGGCTCAAGAGCCCACCCCACAGGATCGCTGTGTACGCTTCGCAGCCGCCGTCACCGGCGACCACGCAACACTCGCTACCGGGCGCCCGCTACGGCCTACCCGGACCGGTCTTCCACCGGCTGGATCGCGCCAGCTTCTCCTGGCGCACAAGCAATCCAGAGTCCCTCCGCGGATGCATTTCTGGATTGCTTCGCTGCGCGCGCAATGACGGAGTATGAGGCAGCAGCGTCGCTCGTTCGGCTCGTATTCAAATCGCAGACATGCCTTCGCATCCTCGCGGCGCATCTCGCCCGAGCTTTGCTTCGATGCCTCACCCTCACATGAAAAGCAACTGGGGTCGGAGTAGACCGGCGATCAGACGGGCTCAAGGCTGGTGCTGGCGCACCCCCGCCTTCGGCGGCTGACGGCCTTGACCCCGTCTGCACGCCGGTCTTTGGGCTGGGCATGCGCTCGGCCGAAGTCCGAGCGCGAGATAGACGCGCTCGTCAAGCCACCCTGTATCTTTTCGGATCCCACGTCTCGCCGCGAGCGATCATGGTGTTGAGGATGATGATCAGCTTGCGTATGCAGGCGACGATCGCGATCTTTGGCGGCTTGCCCTTGGCAATCAGGCGTTCATAGAAGGCCTTGAACACCGGATTGTTCAGCGTCGCGGCGCCGACGCAGGGCATGTAAAGGGCATTTCGCACCCAGCGGCGGCCACCCTTGATGCAGCGTTCACCTCGACGTTTGCCGCTATCGTCGTCATAAGGAGCAACGCCCACCAACGCGGCGGCAACTTCATCGCTCACCTGCCCCAGCTCCGGTAGTCCTCCAAGCAGCGCCATTGCGGTCCCCTCAGCAAAGCCTGGTACGCTCTGGATGATCTCGGCGCGTTTGGCAAAGTCCGGCGTTGTCTTGATCGTCGCCGCGATCGCGGTATCGAGCGCGGCGATTTCGTCAGCTAGCTTCTTAAGAAGACGCGCGCGAGCCTTCCGAACAAGGGCCGGCGCTTCATGCTCCTTCTGCATTTCCAGGCGAGCCCTGACGTCAGTCAGGCCTTGGCGTCCCCTCACCAGTGCCTTCATCTCCTCGTGAGCGGGATTGTCGACTTGGCTGGGAGCCTCGCTGAATGTCTCGGCGAACCAGGAGATCATCTCCGCGTCGATCTTGTCGTTTTTCGCAAGGCGTCCCGCCGATTCCGCAAAATGGCGAACCCGTTTGGGATCGACGATCCGTACTTCCAGCCCTGCTTGGCGCAACGCCTTGGCCCATACCCGCTCGTAGCCGCCGCTTGCCTCCATCACTGCCTTGCCGACCCGATGCTTGCGAAGCCATGCAATCAAGCTCCGTCGCCCCGCCGCGGTTGTTGGGCAAGTCTTCCGCTCCGTTACGGCCCGAATGCACGCATCAATCTTGTCTTTGGCGACATCGATGCCGACGACAACCAGATCGTCTTGTGTCATCATCCACTCCCTTCCTTGCCTGGTACGGGCTCGCAGCCCTTGCAACTGTTCGGGTTGAGGAAGACACCGGAGCTGTCCCTTGCTCTTTAGCAGGCTCTGTCGCCTTTGGGCGCAACGGGCTCAGTTCCGGCAACGGGCGGTTCTGATCCAACCGCCCGTTGCCACATCCTGCCAGATTTCGGGGGCACAAGGGTGCCGGCGGCACCCGCGGTCCGCTGCGCGAAAAAGCACGCGCAAAAAAGACCGCACAGCAGCATACAGGCGAAGCCCAACACACGGCCTTCCCTGCGCGATGGTCGGACGGCTTATGCCGCGCTCTCCCGGGAGCCGAGTTCCCTCTGGCCTCCCTCACTCCCGCGAAAGTCGCCGGCACCGCGCCGGTTGACGCGAGGGCCGCATTCGCCAGAGCTTGACCGTAGCAACGACGGCCAGGACCACACGGTTTTGCCGTACGCGCGGTTCGTTGGCGCCGCAGGGGTCGACGGCGTTGTGCACGTTGCCATCGACATGCCGGCGCGACGAAACCTGACAGTGCCGCTCGTCCGTACGAAGCTGAGGGGCTCACGGAGAGCAATCCGCCCCGCCCTTGGCATCTCGTACACGACGCTGCCGCGTCCACCGCAAGCCCGGCTCGCGACAATGACGACCGCATGATCGCCCCTCGAGACTGAGCCGGGATGGGCGAGACATACGATATTTCCGAATTTCGGTAAAGCGGAATGTTTTTGCGCGGGTGGGTTGACAGAGACGCGAAACAGGCACGATGCCGTAGCCCGGATGGAGCGCCAGCGTAATCCGGGACGGTGCAAGATGCCGCGCGAGCGGCCCCGGATTACGCTGTCGCTCCACCCGGGCTACGGGAGCGCTATCCGCCAAAATCCCTCGGGCTGAATGGCAGGTCCAACACCTTCCATTCCTCGTACAAATTGGCCGGCAGCATCTTGTAGGGCTGGCAGTTCTGCAGCGCGCTCATTGCGGACTTGACGATGGCCACGCCCTTCGCGGACGGCGGCGCCGCGATCAGGATGGGCTCGCGCGCCAGCGTGCCGTCGGTGGCGAAAACGGTGCGCAGCTTGATATGGACGTTGTCGGTCGGCGCGACCCCGGCCGGCAGTCTGGCGCAGCCGCGCAAATGACGGCGAAGCTCCGCGATGACCTCGGACGGAAGCTTCGCAGCGATCGAATCGTTGGCATCGCCGCCGTCGTCCTTGGCGCCTTTCGGCTCGACCGGCAATTCGGGTGGCAGGCCCAGCATGACCCCGTACTTGATGGTGACGTCCGGCTGCGGCGCCTGATAGGCCGGCGGCGGCGCGGTCTGCGAGGGTTGCGGCTGCTTCTGCTGCGGCTCGGGCGAGGCCTGCTGGGATGGTGATGGTGCTGCCGCCTGCGGCTTGGTCGCGGGCTTCGAGGCCTCCGGCTTGTCGGTGACGTCCGGCTTCGGCAGCTTCAGATCGGGGAGCGGCTCCGGCGGCTTCGCCTCTTCCTTCTCCTCGGCCTTGGCTTCCTCCTGCTTGACCTGCTCCGGCGTGACGATGTCGACTGCGACAGTCTCGGGCGGCTGGCTGTGAAACGGACGGACCTCGCTGATCACGATGATCAGCGCCACCAGCGTCAGATGGGCGATTGCCGACGCTGCGATGTCCGTCCGTATGATCTTCCGCAGTTCCATCGACCGATCTTGGGTTGCCGCCGCGGTCCTAGCATACCCCGGGTACCTCTCAATCCCATTTTGGGGCGAAGCCAAAGTCGGTCAGGCGTCCCCTCGGATTGGCGAGCGCGGCGATCCGGCCAATCTCGTCCTCCGACAGCTCGAAATCGAAGATCTCGATGTTTTCCGACAGGCGCTCGATGCGCGAAGTGCGCGGGATCGCAGCGACATTCTGTTGCACCAGCCAGCGCAGGCAGACCTGCGCCGGCGTCTTGCGGTGGACGCGACCGATCTCGGCCAGCGTCTGGTCGGACTTGATGCGGCCCTTGGCGATCGGGCTGTAGGCGACGAGGGCCAGGCCATGCTGATTGCAGGCCGCCCTCACCTTCGCCTGGTCGAGATAGGGGTGATATTCGACCTGGTTGCAGACCAGCGGCTCTGCCGACAGCGCGACCGCCTGCTCGATCAACGCCACGGTGAAATTGGAGACGCCGATGTGGCGGGTCAGGCCCATCGTCTTCGCATGCGACAGCGCGCCCAGCGTCTCCGCCAGCGGCACGTGGGGATTGGGCCAGTGCAACAGCAACAGATCGACCGAGGGAAGCCGCAGGCGGGCGAGGCTCTCCTTGACCGAGCGCTCCAGATCATGGGGCGCGAAATGGTTGGTCCAGACCTTGGTGGTGAGGAAGACGTCGTCGCGGCGCACGCCGGAGGCGCGCAAGCCGTCGCCGACCTCGCGCTCATTGTCGTAGACCTGCGCGGTGTCGATGTGGCGATAGCCGAGCCGCAGCGCCTGCTCGACCACGCGCGCGGCAGGCCTTCCGCTCAGCTCCCAGGTCCCGAGCCCGATCGCCGGAATCCTTGCGCCATTGGCCTCGACGAACAGCATGAGGAATCCTCTTCCGTTGCGGCAGCCCCGGTCGACATTATGGACCTCGTCCGAGTTGGTTGCCAACGGACGTCAGTACTATCGGGACGGATATTCAGGGCAATGCTAACAGGAGGTTCGCACGAGGCTTCACGCCTTCATGTCACGCCTTGATTTCACGCTTTGGCGAGCGCCTGGAACACGGTGTCGGGCGCATGCGCGATCACCGCGAGCAGCGCGCGGGCCGGCCCCCGCGGAGCGCGCTTGCCCTGCTCCCAGTTGCGGATGGTCTCGACGGGGACGCCGAGCTTGGCGGCGAACTCCATCTGGGTCAGGCAGGCGCGGCGGCGCAGATCGCGCACCGCGAGCGGGCCGGTGTCACCCGGCGCGGCATTGACCGCAGGCTGGACTGGAAATTCCTGCCCATCCCGCAATTCGACGATCCGTCCGTCCGCCTTCAGTCGCAACCGCATGCCCATTCCCCCAAGCGGAGGCGATGATGCGGCAGGTCGCTTAAAGTCGGATTAAAGATGATGATGGCCGATAGCCCGGATGGAGCGAGGCGCAAGGCGGCTCTCGCGAGGATACAGCGGTCCCGGATTGCGCTGCGCTCCATCCGGGCTACGAATTCCCGCCTGAGTGAGAGCTACTTCAACCCGAACCAGAGCGTCGCAATCCCGAGGAAGGAGAAGAAGCCGACGACGTCGGTCACGGTGGTGACGAAGGTGCCCGACGCCACCGCCGGGTCGGCCCGCACGCGCTCCAGCGCCATCGGGATCAGGATGCCGCCGAGCGCGCCGGCGACGAGGTTGCAGATGATGGCGAGCCCGATGACGATGCCGAGGCCCGGGATCTTGAACCAGGCCACCGCCGCTATCCCTGTGATCACCGCGAAAGCGAGGCCGTTGACGAGGCCGACCAGGGCCTCGCGCATCACCACGCGCCAGGCGTTGGAAGAGCCGAGCTCGCGCGTCGCCAGCGCCCGCACCGCCACCGTCATGGTCTGGGTGGCGGCATTGCCGCCCTGGCTCGCCACGATCGGCGCCAGCACCGCGAGCGCGACCATCTTCTCCAGCTGCCCCTCGAACAGGCCGAGCACGGAGGACGCCAGGAACGCGGTGGCGAGGTTCACCAGCAGCCAGTTGAAGCGGCCGCGGGCGATGGTGAGGAACGTGTCCGACAGCTCTTCGTCGCTGGTGACGCCGCCGAGCGCCTTGAGGTCCTCGTCGGCCTCTTCCTCGATGACGTCGACGACGTCGTCGACGGTGATGACGCCGACGAGGCGGTCCTGGGTGTCGAGCACGGGCGCGGCGACGAGATTGTACTTGCCGAACATGCGCGCCACCTCTTCCTGGTCCTCCAGGACGGAGACGCGGCGGCGATCCTCGTCGGTGAGCTCGGTCAGCGCCACCGGCCGGCGCGTGCGCAGGAGCACGTCGAGCGGCACCGCGCCCTGCCAGTGCTGGTCCTTGTCGACGACGTAGATCTCGTAGAAGCGGTCGGGCAGATCCGGCGTCTCGCGCATGTAGTCGATTGCCTGCCCTACGGTGAAATCCTGGGGCACGGCGATGAACTCGGTCTGCATGCGGCGGCCGGCAGAGTTTTCCGGATACAGCAGGCTGCGCTCGAGCGCGACGCGCTCCTTGAGCGGCAGCTTCTCCAGGATCTCCTCCTGCTCCTCGGCGTCGAGGGTTTCCAAGAGCTCGACCGCGTCGTCGGATTCGAGCTCGCGGACACCTTCGGCGACCGTCTCCGGCGGCAGCTCCTCGAGGATCTCCTCGCGCACGGTCTCGTCGACCTCGTTCAGCGCCGAGAAGTCGAAATCACGGCCGGTGAGCTCGACCAGGCGGACGCGGTCGTCGGGCTCGAGGGCGCCGATCAGATCGCCGAGATCGGCCTCGTGCAGTTCCGCGACGCAGGCACGCAGCGCCGCGCTGTCGCCGGCCTCGATCGCACGGGCAATTTCCTCGACGAATTCGTGACGAATTTCACCGTCTTCATTGCGCATCGGCACGTGGTCGAGTACCGAATCCGCAGCGGGTGGGGCAACGTCCAGATGTTCATCCATGGCGCGCCTCGCCGTTTGACAGGTTGGAACGGGTGGTATGAGCTGAGGGTTCAGGCAATACCCACAACGCAAAGCCGAGCGCAATGACAAAGATGCTGCGACTGAGGTGGACCTCAACGATGACGGGCGCGCTCGCCGCGACCGTCATCGGCACTGCCGCGACCGTCATCGGCACCGCCGAGACGGAGGCCGCCGAATGCCCGCGCAAGGACGCGCTCGGCACCTCGCGCGTCCTCAGGGTCGATCCCAAGACCTACCCGCGCGTCGGCTTGAAGAGCTTTCCGCAGACGCTGCCGCTGGCCGATCGCGAGGTCGTGCTGACGTTCGACGACGGGCCGAACCCGCCGACGACGTCGAAGGTGCTGGCGGCGCTGGCACAGGAATGCGTGCGAGCGACCTTTTTCCTGATCGGCCAGCACGCCTCCGAGCATCCCGACATGGTCAAGCGCATCGCCCGCGAGGGCCACACCGTCGGCCATCACTCCTTCTCGCATCCGTTCATGGGGCATATTCCGTTCGAGAAGGCCACGGCCGACATCGACCGGGGCATCGCTGCAGACGAAATGGCGCTGCACGGAACCTCGACGACGACACCCTCGACGCCGTTCTTCCGCTTCCCCTATTTCGAGTCGACACAAGCACAGCTCGACCTGCTGCAGTCGCGCGGCATCATTGTGTTCGGGGCCGATTTATGGGCCAGCGACTGGGAGGAGATGACGCCGGAGCAGCAATTGAAGCTCGTCACCGAGCGCCTCGCCGCGAGCGGCAAGGGCATCATCCTCTTCCACGACAACAAGGCGCGCACGGCGGCAATGATGCCGGCGTTTCTGCGGTATCTGAGGGAGAACAGCTATCGGGTGGTCCACATCGTGCCGGCTGGCACATCACAGAGGAGCGCCGATACGCGCTGATGCCGGAATGTCACGCCCGGGCAAAATGGGGTGATTTGGGGCCAATTAACACTCTGTTCATGCTACCCCGTGCAAAGATGAGGGCGGCTACGGCTGAACCGTTTTGAGCCATCTCCGACCTATCTAGGCGCCAATTGCACGGGGGCAGACGAGGTTCATGATCGGAAGTAGCGTTATTTTGCGGACGCGATCGTGGATCGTCCTTTGTCTGGGAATGCTCACCGTCGGTTCGCCGGCTGCGCTTGCGGCCGACTGTCCCGGCCACCCCGACGCCCTCGGCACCTCCCGCACCCTCGTTGTCGATCCGCGCGAGCATCCGCTGATCGGCACCATGCAGTACCGCGAGACGCTGCCGCTGAAGGACCATGAGGTCGTCCTGACCTTCGACGATGGTCCGATCCCGAAATATTCCAACCAGGTGCTCAAGATCCTCGCCGACGAATGCATCAAGGCGACCTTCTTCATCGTCGGCAACCAGGCCAAGGCCAATCCGGACGGCGTGCGCAAGCTGGTCGCGGCGGGCCATACCGTCGGCACGCACAGCATGGACCACCCCCTGACCTTCGACCGGATGCCGATCGAGAAGGCCGAGGCGGAGATCAATGGCGGCATCGAATGGACCGCGGCCGCGATGACCGATCCGTCGCAGCTCGCCCCGTTCTTCCGCATCCCCGGGCTGATGCGCGCCGAGGGCGTCGAGAACCATCTGATTTCGCGCGGCATCCAGGTCTGGAGCGCCGACTTCCCGGCCGACGATTGGCGGCACGTGTCATCCGACCGCGTCTACCAGCTCGCGATCCAGCGGCTGGAGGCCAAGGGCAAGGGCATCCTGCTGCTGCATGACATTCAGGCCCGCACGGTGGCGGCGCTGCCCAAGATCATCCGCGACCTCAAGGCGCGCGGCTATCGCATCGTGCATGTGGTGCCCGCCACCGCCGAGCGGCCGGCGACGCCGACCACGCCGGTCGAGTGGCTGCTGCATCCGCCGTCCGAGACGACGCCGATCGCGCGCTGGCCGCGCGTGCCGCATTTCGTGTTCACGCAGACCAAGACACTGCCGGCGCCCGCGCTCGCCAACCTCAATGCGCAGGCCGAGCATCAGGCGCTGCTGCCGCGCCGGAGCAAGGGCCAGATGGACCTCGCATCCACCCTGCCCGTGCCCGGCCGCGATCTGTTCGCGATTCCGGAAAGCTCGGTCGAGGTGCTGATGTCGACGACCTCGTCGCGGCGCGCTGCGACCCGGCTCGCCATGGCGGCCGAGAGGCCGCATCCGGCCAAGGACAAGGCAGCACAGGGCAGAGCCGCGAAGGGCAAGACGGCCAAGCTGCAGGGACGGCGGACCGCCCAAGCGGCGCCGGCGGCAGCGGATCATGCCGCGCAGCCCGTCGACATCGTACCCAGGAGCACCGCAGCCAAGGGCGCGGCTTCCAAGAGCGCGGCGCCCCGTCCGACCCGGGTCGCCAGCCTGAAAAAGCGCGCTTAGGCCACTATTGCCGCATGATGGCGGCGACGCAGAGCAGCACGATCAGCGCCAGGAAGAACAGGTCCATATAGGACTTGAGCTCGCCGTCGCGCCGCAGTCGCGCGACGTCGGCGAGCACCTGCTTGCGCGCGCTGGTGCCGCCCGACCCGTCGTTGATCGGAGCCTGAAGGCGCTTGGTCTCGGCCTCCAGCTTCTCGATCTTCTGGAAGAAATAGAACGCCCGCAGCGTCGAGGCCGCGCGCATGGCGGCATAGACCAGCACCAGGATCGCCAGGATCGCCCGGTTCGGATACTTCTCCATGAAGTTCAGGCTGAAATAGACCACCGCCATGAAGGCGAAATTGGTGAGGAAGCGGTAGACGAAGCTGAGAAAGACCATGCTGGCTCGAACCTTGAGGGGGTCGCAACTCTACGATGTTGCGAAGTGCGGGATCGGAACCCAGACCGGAACGGCGAGCCTGGATGCGGCCCGTCTACGCCAAGTTTGTTTCAACAAAGATACTGCCGCCCCCGCAACTTGCCGCCTTTTAGCCTGACGCGGCCATAAGGCAAGCCGGAGCATGACCCCTGGCCTTGCCGGCGCGATGGGCCCGCAACGGCTCAATGGCGATTTGGCCGAAGGCGCGGTAAACTGCGACCGCCGCCAGATGTGGGGTTCTTCCGATGCCGAAGAAGGGAATCACGGGCCACGACGATTGGGTTCTGACCGAGGCACTCGCGACCGCCCTGGTCGCGCTGGAGCAGCTCGAGCCGAAGCACCAGCCGAATGCGCATATGGACGACATCCGCAAGCTGCTCGCGAACGGCAAGGAGCCGGCAGCGGTGAGCCTGCACCTCGCGCAAGCCAAATGTCGTCTGTTTCCCGATCTCGACCCGCTGGAGATCTACCGGGAATACGGTATCGGCGAGGAGTATGGCTAGGGCCCGCCCGCGACCGATCCCGCGATCACCATGACCAGCGCCAAGGTCGATCTTGCCGTTGACGGTCAGCTCATCCGAGCCCTTCGCGTCTCCGGCGCCCTGGACCTTCAGCGATTGCGGCCGGTCGGCGGCCTGACGCTGCAACTCGCCGACGATCGCTTCCTTGAGCTTCTCTTCCAGCACTCAAGCGGCCATCGCGCGGCAGGATTGGGCGCAGGAGCGGCACGCCGCGACGCATTCGTCCATGCCGCCGATCCGCGCGCAATCCTCGGCACATTCGGTGCAGATTTCGGCGCACTCACCGCAGGTGTGCTTATGATGCGGCGTGTTGATCAGCATGAAATGCGCGGCGGTGCGGCACATCTCGGCGCAGGCCATCATCAGGCGGAAATGCTTCGGCTCGACATGCTTGCCGCCGGTCTCGAGGCAATGGTTCATCGCCGTGCCGAGACATGTCTGGTAGCAGCTCATGCAAAGCGCGATGCAGCGGGTCATGTCTTCGGATTGAGCCATCGGTTGTCTCCAGTTGCGCGCCCCGCTCCGCTCGACCAAAGCGGGGCAACGCGCTTCGTTCCCGGTTCCGGTCGATTGTGAGGCTCACCGCCGTCCCGTCAGGCCAGTCGCGGCGGCAGGCTGTTGTGGATCGTGCAGGCGGCGATGGCGGCATGGCCGAACGCGACCGAGATCTGGTGCAGGTCCGTGACGACGTCGCCGATGCCGTAGAGCCCGGTGATCGACGTGCGCTGGTGATCATCAACCTTCAGATAACCGTCTCCGGTATGGTCGGCGCCAAGGGCCATCGCGAGCTCCGAGCGCACTTCCGCGCCCATGGCGGGATAGACCATGTCGAATTGTGCCGTCCTGCCGTCGGCGAAGACGGCTTCGACGCCCTCGCCTCTCCGCCGCAAACGCAGGTCGGGCGCGAAGACCACCTCGACGCCCGCCTCGGCGAGCCGTGATATTGCGGTCCGATCGTCACCCTGCCCAATTGCGAGCAGCGTCACGTCGCGCGAATAGCCGCGCAGGAACAGCGCCTTGCCCGCAGCGCGCGCGAGCGGGCCGATGACGCCGATGCGGCGGCCCGTCGCCTCGAAGGCGTCGCAGACCGGGCAGTAGCGCAACAGGCCATCGGCGACGGCGGCGCGCCATGCGTCGAACGGCGGATGGGTGTCGACGATCCCGCAGGCGAGAATGACGGTGGCGGCCGCATGCGCGCGGCCATTCCAGCTCGCTTCAAAGCCATGTTCATGACGCTGCAACGCGTTGACCTCGGCCTCCACGCGCGTGACGGCGAAATCATTCAGCTGGGCCGACATCCGCTCGATCAGCTCCGTGCCGGACAGGCCATGGACGAAGCCCGGGACATTGTGGCTGCGCGGGATCAGCGCCGCCCGGCTCGCGCCGGCGTCCACGACGCAGACGCGGCGGCGAAAGCGCGCCAGATAGATCGCGGCCATCAGTCCGGCCGGGCCGCCTCCGACAATCAGGCAATCAAGTGGTGGCGCGCCGGTCATTTCGGATTCGGGTCCGCAAGACCGGCGCCGGGCTCCTCGAGGCGCCCGCTCCGCGCCAGCCGGACCGCGTTGCCGAGCGCGCGCGCCGCATTCTGCACCTCCTGCTGGAATTCGCGGTCCTCGTCGAGCTCGCGATGGGAGGTGGCGTATGGCGCCCCGTAGCCCACATAACCGTCGAGCTCGGCGTAGCGCCCCGCCGAGATCAGCTTCATGTCGGTCAGCCAGTCGGACAAGGTCCGGCGCACGCCCTCGGCGCCGACCGCGTCGCCGTGAACGACGACGCCGAAATGGCGGCCGGCGAGATGGCGCGGATAGGGCCAGCCCTTCAGCTCGATCGCCTTGGCTTCGGCGGCGTTCTTGCCGTGGGTCGAGGTCGGATCGGGATTGCCGCCGTCGGCGCAGACCATGCGGTCCATCATCGCCTTGAGCCCGGCGGGCACGTGATACCAGTTCACGGGGGCCACGATCAGAATGCCGTGCGCCGCAACCCAGAGCGGATAGATCTCGTTCATCCAGTCGTGGGTCTGGCCCAGCGAATAGTTCGGATAGCAGCTGCACGGCCAGTGGCACAGCGGCATGGCGGTGCCGACGCAGGACTTGCAGGGATGAATGGTCTTGCCGAATTCCGAGGCGAGGCGCGACAGATCGAGGATGTCGACGGCAAATCCCATCTCGATGAAGACGGGCTCGGCCAGCTCGACCAGCCGCCAGGTCTTGGACATCTCGCCGGGACAGGTGTGCTCGCTGCGGGCCGAGCCGTTGATGATCAGGATGCGCGGCGTTGCGTCGGCATCGTCGTGGCGGCGCTGCGCCTCCAGGATCTTAGCGCGCGCATCGAGCCAGTCGACGGCGAGATCATAGTCGGGGTCGGCGAAGCCTGCGCCGGCCTTCCGTGTCAATGGTGCCTTGCGCGAATGGCTGTAGGCGTCCCAGGCCGCCGCGGTGATGGCATCGAGCTCACGCCCGAGCGGAGCAAAGGCGGGATCTACGAACTGACGCCTGTAGCGCCGCTCAAACTCCTCGCGCGACAGCTTGACGGGCGGCATCCCCTTGCGAATGTCGGCATCCGTCATGCTGGCTCTCTGGCGAAGTGGGTGTCCTCCGACCAACCCGGCGCCGAGCGCGCGGTTCCCAACACTTTACCGGTGAGCAAGCTCCAGCGGCGCATCGAATTTGGCGATCCGTTGATCGAGCCGCCACAGCTCGATGCGATGCACCAGGACGAGCGAGGCGGCTTCGCGCTTGGCCTGCTCGTCGTCACAGACGAGGTTGATGCATCCGAACACGTGCCCGTCCGGCTCGATCTGGAACGCACGGTAGTGCTTGATGCCTGCCACTATGATGGTCCTCGCCTTGGAGCGACGGGTGCGCTGAGCCAATCCGTGAGGTTCGAGGTCACTTCGTTCTGCTTGGCGCGGCGCAGCAGCATCTCGCGTTCTCTGCCCGGCGGCAGGCTGAGCGCGCGCTCGCGAGCACTTTCGGCGAAGGCGGCCAGCCGCTCCTGAAGCGTTTGGGTCTGTTTCCTGCGGTTACGTTTGGCGGTCATTTCATTTTCGCGGAAAATTCGGTTGGAAGGAAATTGGCCCGGCGGGGGATCGGGCGCCGAGGCCCAAGTTCGCTTGTCACTCAAGTCTCGTGCCGGTTGAGGCGGCTCAGCCCGGCAGCAATTGTAGCTTCCGTCGCAATTTGCGGTTCCAGCATTTCCATAAGTTAACGCCGCCCGATTTTGCGCAGACCACAACCGCAGGACCGCTCGATCCGGACTGCGCCGGAACCGAAATGCTGATTCGTATGTTCAAGGACGAGTTGAAGGAGGATCATCATGGCAAAAGCAGCATGGAAACGACCGGGTTCGCCGATCGGCCGCAAAGGCGCGCGCAAGGCAAATCCCGCCTACAAGCGCCGCGCGCGCGAGCCGTGGACAGCGGCGGATGTGAGCAAGCTGAAGCAACTTGCGAAAGGCAACACGCCGACCGGCGTGATGAGCATCAAGCTGCTGCAGCGCCCCGTCGCGGCGATCCGCAGCAAGGCGCAACGCGAAGGGATTTCGCTGCGGCCGGTCAACCGCTCGCCCTACAATCGGCGAAGCAAAGCCGCGAAGCGGCGCTGACGACGCGCATCGCCGGGCTAGCTCGGCGGCTGCAGGCCCGGCGACCTCAGCCACTCGCTCATCTGAGACCCCGTTTCCGCCTGACGCGCCTTGCGCAAGATCTCGTCGCGCGCCGCGCCGGGCGGAAGCAAGCTGGCCTGTTCTCGCAGCCGCTCCGCCTCGGCGGCGAGCCGCGCTTCCAGAGTGTCGACTTGCTTGAACCGATGTCGCGTCCTCATCAGGCGTCCTCCTGGTGCATGAGGTCGAGCGCGCCGTTGCGTTCCGACGTGGTTGGTGGCTTTCCGGGCTGCACAGCCGGGCCGACGATCTAACGTTCCAGAAAGGGAACGGTTGCAGTTTTGGCGAAAAGACCGAAGTTTTACGATTCCTCGTTGTCGCGGCGCGCTCTAATCTCGGAGCGAAGCATGGCGCTGTCCATGATGGCGAGGCGCAAATCGTTCACCGCGTCGCCGTAGCGCCCCGCGACTTGTCTGTGCTGCTCCCGGAGGAAACGGCTCTCTTCGATAGCGCGCGTGGCGCGGGCAAACAGGGTGTCTGGCATCAGTCATTATGCAACGCCCCAAAGAGCGCGCTCTTGCATAGGTTACTAAAATCGCGCCAACGGCTCAAAAAGCGCCGGCGATTAACCTGGATCAAGAGGTCACAACCCCGCCGGACCGCTCTCAACCGCACCGCGGTGGCCTGGAACAAGAATTGACCGGCAAATCCCCGATTTCCTTAGCTGAAACGCTGCAACGGGTGTACGGTGACCTCATCACCGGCTGTGGCTCTGCCGTAGGCGCCGGTGGCTGAGAGACCGATGGCGCTCCCGCCTGCATGATCGGGGAGCGCTTGATGGCCGAGCAGATTCACCATCCGTTGGAGTCGGACGAGAAGCACGTCGAGGAAGTTCGCAAGACGATCCGCGAGGCACGAGCAGTGCTGGAGCTGCCCCTACCGGATACGTTTCTCGGCCGGCAAACTCACGCGCCTTTTCCAAGTGAACACGATGATGATGCGCAGGACGGGCAGCGCCGTAAACCGGCCTGATTGGGAGCAGGACGACGTCCGGTGCCGGCGGATGTCAGCTAGAGCGGTTCACGAATTTATTGAATCGGAAGGGATTCCGGATCTGGGGCGAATATGATTCAAGATGCTGGCTGGGCTGGAGGCCAGCATCCCATGGTCCGACCAATTTCCAACGATTTACGTAAGCGTGCGGTATCCGCGGTTGCCAAGGGTGAGAGCTGCCGTTCTGTGGCGGCACGGTTTGGTGTTGCGGTCTCGTCGGTTGTGAAGTGGTCGCAGCGTTATCGAACGACCGGCTCGGTAGCGCCTGGCAAGATGGGTGGTCACCGCAAGCCTGTGCTTGATCCGCACCGCGCCTTCATCGTCGAGCGGATCACTCAGACGCCGCACCTGACGCTGCATGGTCTGAAGGCGGAGCTGGCTGCCCGTGGGGTTAAGGTCTCACACAATGCAGTCTGGCTGTTCCTGCGCCGGGAAGGGCTGCGGTTCAAAAAAAACACTGTTCGCGCTCGAACAGGCTCGCGCCGACGTCTCTCGTAGGCGCCAGCGTTGGCGGTCCTGGCAGACCGGACTTGATCCGGGCCGGCTCGTCTTCATCGATGAGACCTGGATCAAGACCAACATGGCCCCCTTGCGGGGCTGGGGCCCCAAAGGGGCACGCCTGCGCGGCTTCGCCCCGCACGGGCACTGGCGTACCCTCACATTCCTCGGCGCACTCCGCCACGACCAGCTCACCGCCCCCTGCGTCTTCGATGGGCCGATCAACGGCCAATGCTTCCGCGCTTACGTGAAGCACCTCCTCCTTCCGACCCTGCGCGAGGGCGATATCGTCATTCTCGACAATCTCGGAAGCCACAAGTCGAGAGCCGTCAGGCAGATGATCAAGGCGGCTGGCGCCAGGCTCTGGTACCTGCCGCCATACTCGCCCGACCTCAATCTGATCGAACAGGCCTTCTCCAAGATCAAACATTGGATGCGGCAAGCTCAAAAGCGCACCATCGAGGACACTTGGCGCCACATCGGTCACCTCGTCCAGGACATCCAGCCTCGTGAATGTGCCAACTACTTCGCTAACGCCGGTTACGCTTCAATCAAATTGTGAAATGCTCTAAAAACCCGTCCGAGCCGCGACGGAACGCCGTCACCGGATCGCTTCGGTCGCCCGGTAGAGCCGCATATAGCTCGGTGAATACAGCGCCGCGTTCTTGAGCGCATCGAGGTCCGGGATGGTCAGCGTTCGCTCGCGCAGCACGATCAGCCCCGCCGCGCGCAGCTCCTGGAGCGTCCGATTGAGGTGAACGACGGAAAGCCCGGTGGCATCGGCGAGATCCATTTGCGTGACGGGCATGAGGCAGGATTTGCCGTCGACCATCCCCACCGGGCGGAGCCGCTCCACGATTTCACAGAACAGATGCGCGACGCGCTCCAGCGCGACACGACGGCCGAGATTGAGCGCCCATTCCCGCTGGATTGCGCTGTTGAGCAGCGTCTCGCACCAGAACGCTTCCGACAGCGTGGGGTTGTTGGCGAGGAGGGCCTCGAAGCGGGCGCGCCTGATCTCGGCATAGACCACAGGCGTCAGCGCCACGATCGAATGGTCCATTTCCGAAAGCAGGTAGGCATGCGCATCGCAGCTTTCGCCCGGGAAGATGAAATTGACGATCTGTCGCCGGCCGTCCTCCAGCGTCTTGTAACGGCCGAGCCAGCCCGACAACAGGATGCGGACGCCGTCGACGGGATCTCCCTCGGTGATCAGATCCTCGCCGGATCCGGCGCGCTGAAGGCCCTCGAGCATGGCGTATTCCAGCGATGCGCGAGCCTCGCTCGACAACGGCCGCAACGCGCTCAGCCGGCGAACGACCGGCTCCAGGACGGTGCGATCGGCTGTCGACAACGGCATCAGGCGGCCACCACCGGTGTGTGGAAGGCACGCTTGGTCAGGGGGAACGTGATGGTGCATTGCAACCCGGCCGGGTTGAATGCCATCGTGGTCTGCCCCTTCAGCTCGAACGCCACCGTGCGCTCCAAAAGCTCGGTCCCGAATCCCTTTCGCGGCCTTGCCGTCACGGGCGGCCCGCCGCGCTCCCGCCACTCGAACACCAGCTCCGGCGGATCGGCGCTCTCATCGACGCGCCAGGTCACCTCGATGCGCCCGCTCGGCTGACTTAAGGCGCCGTATTTGAGCGCGTTGGTCGCGAGCTCGTGGATGGCGAGCGCGAAGGTTTCGGCGGCCTTGGGCTGGAAGCGGATTTTCGGGCCCGAGACCCGCATCTGCTCGCCTTCCCTGGCATTATAGGCGAGCAGCTCCTCGACCACGAGATATTCCAGATCGACGCCGCCTTCGGGATCGCGCGTCACCAGCGCCTGGGTGCGGGCGAAGGCGTTGAGACGGCCGTCGAGATGGGAGGCGTATTCCTCCACGGTCGAGCTCGTTTCCGCCGAGCGGCGGGCAATCGAGCGCACCACGCCGAGGGTGTTGCGAACCCGGTGCTGGAGCTCGGCGAGCAGCAGGCGCTGCCGTTCCTCGGCACGGGTGATTGCGGTGACGTCGATGAAGGTGATGACGACGCCCGCGATGAAATTGTCGATGCTGCGATATGGCAGGATGCGCACGATGTAGCGCGTGCCGCTGTCCGGCGCGCTCAGCTCGCGCTCGACGCTCGCGAGCGTGCGCAAAACGCGGCGGACATCATCGTAAAGCTCCTCGATCGGGATTCGCGCCTTAATATGGCTGATCGGCCGGCCCGTATCGGTCTCGACCAGATGCAGGAGCTGGGTGATGGCGGGCGTGAAGTTCATCACGCGTAGATCGTTGTCGAGGAATACCGTGGCGATCTGCGTGCTCTCGAGGAAATTCTTCAGATCGCTGGTGGCACGCGTCAGCTCCTGAACGCGGTGCGCCAGCTCGCCGTTCACGGTGGTCAGCTCCTCGTTGACCGACTGCAGCTCCTCGCGCGAGGTCTCGAGCTCCTCGTTGGCCGACTGCAACTCCTCGTTCAGCGATTGATATTCCTCGTTCGACGATTTCAGCTCCTCATTGGTGCTCTCGAGCTCCTCGATGGTCGCCTGAAGGCGCTCGCGCGTCGCCCGCAGATCATTCTCGAGGCGCTCGACGTGCTCGGTGCGCACCAGAGCGTTGGGATTGGTCTGGTCGGCTTCGATGGTTCGCGCCGGGCCGTCCTTGAACAGCACGACGAAATTGCGGTGGCCGCCGACGCCGTCCTGGATCGGCTCGACCGTGATGTCGACGAGAACGCGGTGACCGTTCACGCCAAGCTGCACCTGCTCGGCATGAACGGTCTCGTTGGTGTCGGCGGCGCGGCTGAGCGTGGTGCGCAATTCCAGCCGGAGATCGCGGTGCACGAGCTGCAGCAGGTCGAGCGTGGCGGCGCCTGCCGTCGGCTCGATATAGCGGCCGGTGCGCCCGGAGAAATGCAGGACCTGGAAATTTTCGTCGGTGATGACATAGGCCGGGGCATAGCGCTCCGCGATGCGCTGCGCGCGCCGCTCCAGGCCGACGTCGGGGCCGAACGAGCGCATCGTCGGCACCTCGACCGGCACCCTGCCGGCCGCGGTCGTGATCGGAAACTCGGGCGGCAGCCGCGTTCCGGTCTCGAGCTTCTTGAAGATCCGGGCGCGGCGGTCGACCGGAGAGAACAGCTTCGGATGCCGGGTCACGTTCTCGGAATTGCCGAGGAACAGATAGCGCTCCGGCAGCAGCGCGAAATGAAACAGCGGAATCACGCGGTTCTGCAGCTCGGCATTGAGATAGATCAGCAGATTGCGGCAGGAGACGAGGTCGAGCTTGGAGAACGGGGCGTCCTTGATGACGTTGTGCTGCGAGAAGATGCACATCTCGCGCAGCTCCTTCACCACGCAATAGGTATCGCCCTCGCGCACGAACCAGCGCGCCAGCCGCTCGCTGGTCATGTCCGTCTCGATATTGGTGCGATAGCGGCCGACGCGGGCGGTTGCGAGCGCCCGTCCATCGATGTCGGTGGCGAAGATCTGGACCTGCGGCACGGAGTCCAACCGCGCCATGTGCTCACGCAACAGGATGCCGATCGAATAGGCCTCCTCGCCGGTGGCGCAGCCGAGCACCCAGACGCGGACCTGCTGGCCTGCCGCCTTGCCCTCGAAGATCTTCGGGATGATCTGCGTCTCCAGCACCTCGAACTCGCGCTTGTCGCGGAAGAATTCGGTGACGCCGATCAGGAGGTCGTTGAAGAGATGCTGCGCCTCGTCCTTGTCGTTGCGAAGAAAATCCACGTAGGCGGCAATGTCGTCGATCCGGACAACCTGCATGCGCCGCTGCACCCGGCGCAGGAAGGTGTTCTGCTTGTAGCCGTGGAAATCGTTGCCGGTCTTGTTTCGCAGGATCTCGGCGATGCGCGACAGCGAGGTGGCGGCCGCGGCGAGGACCTCGTCGAAGCCCTGCTTCTCCTCCAGACGCCTGAGATGACGGGCATAGACCTGGATGTGCTCGGGGATATCCTCGGGCGGAAGAACATAATCGGCAATCGCGGCGGGCGTGTTGCCGTCGAGATGCCCGGCCTCGTTCGCATTTTCGATCTTCTCGGCGATGGCGAGGCCGCCGTGATCCTTCAGCGTCGCCGTGCCCAGCGTGCCGTCGCCCCCGGTGCCGGCAAGGATGACACCGATCGACTGCTCGGCGCGCTCCTCTGCCAGCGAGACCAGGAAGCTGTCGATCGTGGCGCGCTCACCGGGCGCCTGCTCGGCCTTGCGGATTGCGAAGCGATCACCCTGGATGGTGGTGATCATGGCCGGTGGACACAGATAGATCGTGCCGCCTTCGACCGGGTGACCGTCGGCGATCTCGGCGACCTTGTTGCCGTTGGAATTCTGCACGACGTCGCGCAGCCGCGGCTCGTCGAACGCCTCGTGGTGCTGAAGCGCCAGCACGATTGCCTGATCGGCCCCGACCGCCATCTTGGCGAAGAAGCGCTCGATGCTGTCCAGCGCGCCTGGCGAGGCGCCGACCCCTATGATCAGCGGGGTCTTGCTCTGGCGGTTTGCATCGACCGGCTGGTCGCCGTTTTCGGTCATGGCTCTGGTGGCTCACTGGCTGGCGGGAACCCGATGGGCGCCCCACCCTGCAAATAGCAGAATCGATATTATCCCAACACATCAAAGGCAAAAATGTCCCGGGCGTCCCTTTGATCCAGCTAGCCCCATTCAGGCGACGGGCGCGACTGGGTCGCCTGCTTCTGCGCTGCGTCGAGCAACGCTGTGCGGGAGATCAGCGTCGGGCGCCCTACGCCTCCGGATTGACCTCACGCTGCAGAAAGGTCACACGCTCCTCGATCAGGGTGCGGTGGCGCTCCCATTCGACCAGCGTCTGCTTGAGCAGGTCGACCAGCCGCTCCGCCTGAAGCGTGTCGTGACCGCCTGCCATGAGCTCGCGCACCCGGTCCTCCTGATCGCGAACCCGCTGCCAACCGCTCTCGATATCGTGGTCCGCCTTCACCAGCAGGCGGCGCTCGGCATCGAGCTGTGCGGTGCGTTCGGCAAGAGAGATTGCCATGGCCGCCCCTTCACGCCTCCCGTTTGCCTACGGAAGGATCGAGCGACTTTAGCACGACGCGCCTGATCATGTCGGCATATTCGCGATATTCGAGCGCCCGAGCCTCGTACATCTCCGCGACGGCAGCCCGGCCGCTGCGCCGACCATCGGCGGCCATGCGCTGCACCAGCTCCGCCCGCTCCTCGATGATCCGCAATGCCACGCGCAAGGCTTCGTCGACGCGCCCCTCCTGCTCCTTGGCGAGCGCATCGGCGGTGAAGCCGTGGCCGACCTGGCAGCGGAAACGCATCGGGCGGGCGTTCTTGACCTCCGAGAGCACCCCGCCGCAGGTTGGACAGGTCAGGGCGACAGGGTCAGCCATAGAGACGAGATTGTCGCTTCCGATCCGCTCACCGGCCGCGATCTCGACCTCGAGCCTGATCTCGGGCGGGATCGGCAGCGCGGCGCCGGCCTGCTCCCTGACCAGTTCGGACAGCACGTCGCCCATAGTGGCGCCGGGAACGCAGAGGTCGACCGTGGTCGCCTCCATGGCGCGCCGCGGCATCTCGTCCGAGATCGCGTCCGCGGGGTCCTGCACCACGGCCAAGCCGCCGCAGCGCTTGATGGCATTGAGGCCGGCCGCACCGTCGGACAACAGGCCGCTCAGGAGCACGCCGATGACGCGCGGCCCGTGATAGAGCGCGGCGGAGCGGAACAGCGCATCGATCGCCGGCCGCACCATGTTCTCGCGCGGGCCGCGGCCGAGAAAGATGTGGTCCTCCGTGACGAGAAGATGATGGTCCGGGGCACCCAGGTAGATCTGGCCGGGCTCGATCTTCATGCCGTTCTCGGCCTGCCGCACCGGGAGCGGACCGGCACTGCCGGCCACGGTGGAGAGGATGCCGATGCCCTGCGCCGGAATGTGCAGCACGACGAAGACGGCGGCCGGCAGGTCCGCGGGCAGACGGCCCAGAATCTGCTTCAATGGAGCCGTCGCTCCGGCCGAGCCCCCGATGACAATGATGTCGCGGTTGGCCATGGAACCCGCCTCCATTTGCTTCGTTTGCAGTTTGCACCAAGGCGGATCGCCGGCCTAGGTTCCTATGCGTCTGGAGGCCGAGACAGCATGGCGGCATCGTCGCATCAGCCCGCAGAGCTCAAGGGGCGCCGCATCTTCGTGGTCGAGGACGAGTATTTTCTCGCCGAGGACATCGGCAAGACATTCCGCGCGCTCGGTGCGGAGATCGCCGGTCCCGTCGGCCATCTCGAAGACGCGCTCAAGATCCTGCACGACGGCAGCGTCCTGGACGCAGCCGTGCTCGACGTGAACATCCGCAGCGAGATGATCTTTCCGATCGCCCGCGAGCTGAGGGCACGGAACGTGCCGTTCCTTTTCACCACGGGATACGACAAGATCACGCTCGGTCCGGAATTTCAGGACGTGCCGCTGCTGGAAAAGCCGATCGATCTTGCGGCGATGGCACGGAAGCTTGCCGGGCTTATCACGCAGCCGCCTAGCTGACACGCCGCGAGGTGCGGTCCTTCGGGGAACGACCGATGATTTATGCGCCCAATTCCGCCGTCGACAAGCAGCTCCTGCATTATTCCTGAGAGCTGGTCCGCGAGGCCATGGCATTGCTGCGCAAGAGCGATCACCTCGTGAGCGCGCGGCGGCTGCGCGATGACCTGGGAGAGGAACGCCGCCAGCCGCAGCCTCGAGAGGACCGGAGATCGGACCACGGCCGCTGATCTCACAGCCGATTGACGATCAGAACAGATGCGCGATGGCAAGCCAGGCGGTTACTGCCAGGCACAGGACAACCGCGGCGTAAGGTAGCGCGATGCGCAAGACGGCAGGCTCCCCACTCAGCTCATCATCATCCAGACGATTGCCACCATCATCACGAGAAATCCCGTAACGGCAGTCGCGACAAAGGCCTGTTCGATGCGATCCATTGCCACCGCAGCCCCCCTTTTGTTTCAGCCCGTACAATTTGACGGTTTGAGGGCCGCGGCGCATTAGGCTATGTGAATCGGGGGTCTTCTTTCCCTTCGCAAACGGTTCGCGCCGCTCCGCAGCATTGCGCGCCCGTCGCTCTACGACCTTGCGGTACCGGGCTCCGCCATCTTGCGGTGCTGCTTGGCCAGCATCTCGTTCGGCGTAACGTTCGCGACCGTCGTCTGGATCTTGTTCTTCAGCCCGGTGACGATGTCGGCCTCCCCGCGCATCATCGCATCGAAACCGGCCTTGGCGACATCGTAGGCGCCGTCCTTCTTGTCGGTGCCGACCTTGGTGTCCATCATGTCCGCGCGGCGGAAGAACTCGGTCTCGGTCGCACCCGGCATCAGGCAGGTGACGGTGACGCCGCTGTCGCGCAGTTCCTCGCGCAGCGCAAACGAGAAGGAATCGAGGAACGCCTTGCTGGCGTTGTAGGCGGCCTGGAAACTGCCCGGCATGAAACCGGCGATCGAACCGGTGATCAGGATGCGGCCGGCATTGCGGCGGAGCATCTCATTGCCGACGCGGTGGATCAGATACAGCGTGCCGGTGATGTTGGTGTCGATGAGGTGCTTCACCCTGGCAAAGTCCTGGTCGAGGAACGCCTTGCCGAGACCGATGCCGGCATTGGCCAGCAACGCATCGATCGGCCGGTCGCCGATCGCCGCGCACAGCTTGTCGACGCCCTCGGTAGTCGCAAGATCGGTCTCGACCGGCTCCACGCTGCCGCCAAGCCGACGCAGATCGACGGCCACCCGCTCGATCTGAGGCTCGTCCGCGGCGATAACGAGGTTGAACCCGGCCTGCGCGCAGCACCTGGCGAGTTCCAGACCGATACCGGTTGAGGCGCCTGTGACGACGGCGAACTGATTGGCGGGCATGCGGCACCTCCTTGCAACTGAGATCGTGGAATTGAGGCGATCACGCTCAATCGCTGCCCTGCTCTCTCGTTCCTATTTGCGCAGTGCGAAGAATTTGCGCGCGGCGATAGCAACCATCGTTCGTGCCTGGACTTACATGGCACGTGGATCAACCGGGAGGACGGACGATGAAGGCGCTGGTCTGGCACGGCAAGGAGGACATCCGGTGCGATACCGTCACCGACCCGGAGATCCAGGATCCGCGTGATGCCATCATCAAGGTGACGAGCTGCGCCATCTGCGGCTCCGACCTGCACCTCTTTCACAATTTCATTCCGGGCATGCTGCCCGGCGACATCTTGGGCCACGAGTCCATGGGCGAAGTGGTCGAGGTCGGCTCCGGCGTCAACGGCAAGCTCAAGAAGGGTGACCGCGTCGTCGTGCCGTTCACGATCATTTGCGGTGAATGCGACCAGTGCAAGCGCGGCAATTTCTCTGTGTGTGAGACCACCAACCGCAAGCGTCATCTGGCCGACAAGGTATTCGGGCACACGACGGCAGGCCTGTTCGGCTACACCCATCTGACCGGCGGCTATCCCGGCGGCCAAGCCGAATATCTCCGCGTGCCCTTTGCCGACGCCACCCACATCAAGGTGCCGGCGGGCATTCCCGACGAGCAATTGCTGTTCCTCAGCGACATCTTCCCGACCGGCTGGCAGGCCGCCGTGCAATGCGACATCGAGCCGACGGACACGGTCGCGATCTGGGGCTGTGGCCCGGTCGGGCAGATGGCGATCCGCAGCGCCATCCTGCTCGACGCCAACCAGGTGATCGCGATCGACTGCCTGCCGGAGCGGCTCAGCATGGCCGAAGCCGGCGGCGCCACCACGATCAACTTCGAGACCGAGAGCGTGGTGGAGCGGCTCCAGGAGCTGACCGACGGCAAGGGTCCGGAAAAATGCATCGATTGCGTCGGCATGGAATCGCATGTGATGCCATCGCTGCCCGACACCCTGCTCGACCGCGCCAAGCAGATGGTGATGGCCGAGAGTGACAGGCCCCACGTGCTGCGCGAGATGATCTATGTCTGCCGTCCCGGTGGCATCATCTCGGTGCCAGGCGTGTACAGCGGCCTGTCCGACATGCTCCCGATGGGCGCCTTCATGAACAAGGGCCTGACGATGCGGACCGGCCAGACCCACGTCAACCGCTGGACCGACGATCTGCTCCGCCGCATCGAAGAAGGCGAGATCGACCCGTCCTTCGTCATCACCCACACCGTCCCGCTCGCCCAAGGCCCCGAGATGTACCAGGTGTTTCGCGACAAGCGCGATTCCTGCGTCAAGGTCGTGCTGAAGCCATGAAGGAGCAAGCCATGTTTCACTTCTCCAACATCGTGCGCACCAAGGGCGACCCGAAGATCGTCGCGGGCGGACCGAGCCTGAAGCAGCCGGCGGACCAGCTCGCACGCGCACTCGGCTGGTTCAGCATCGGCCTCGGCGTCGTCGAGCTCTTCGCCCCGAGACGCGTCACGCACACGCTGGGCATGGAAGGCCATGAGACGCTGGTGCGCGCCTTCGGCGTGCGCGAGATCCTTGCCGGGATCATGTCGCTCTCGGTCGACAAGAACGCCGGCCTGTGGGCCCGCGTCGGCGGCGACGGCCTCGATGCGGCCGCGCTGCTGTCCGGGCTGACGTCGGACAATCCCAAGAAGGGCAACATCGCGCTGGCGCTGCTGATGGTCGGCGGCATCGCCGTGCTCGACTACCGCGCCGCGCAGGACACGAGGCCACGCCGCCCGCCGCGCGATGCACGGCGCAAGCTCTATCCGAACCGCAGCGGTTTTCCCAGGGGCATCGAGAGCGTCCGAACTGCGGCGAGGCAGATCGCGGCGCCTGCTGGGCACAACGAGGTGAAGCAAGGTGATGAGCGCCGAGTCCCGTGACGAAGCTGCGTGGTGGGAATCCGCCGTCATCTACGAGATCGCGCTGATCTCATTTCAGGACTCGAACGGCGACGGCAAGGGCGACCTTGCCGGTTTGATGTCGCGCATCGACTATGTGAAATGGCTCGGCGTCGATGCGGTGTGGCTGACGCCGATCTACAAAAGCCCCTTCCGCGACCTCGGCTATGACATCTCCGACTATTGTTCGATCGATCCCGCCTTCGGCAGCCTCGAGGAGTTCGATCGCCTGCTCGAGGCGCTGCACGCCGCGGGCATCCGGCTGATCCTCGACCTCGTCCCCAATCACACCGCGGACGATCATGCATGGTTCGTCGAGAGCGCGAGCTCGCGCAACAGCGCGAAAGCGGATTGGTACATCTGGGCCGACCCCGGCGAGAACGGCGGGCCGCCCAACAACTGGCTGAGCCGCTTCGGCGGCAGCGGCTGGGAATGGTGCGAGGCGCGGCGCCAATACTACTATCATTCCTTCCTGGTGGAGCAGCCCGACCTCAACTGGCGCAACCCGGACGTAAGGTCAGCAATCGCCGAGACCATGCGGTTCTGGCTCGACCGCGGCGTCGACGGTTTTCGCGTCGACGCCAGCGCGGTCCTGATCAAGGACCAGCTCTTGCGCGACAACCCGCCGAACCCCAACGCCGAGGGCAAGCCGCCGCCGCAGCGGCACACGCCGGTGTTTACCGACGATCGGCCCGAGACGATGGATTGCGTCGAGTTCATCCGGGAGGTGATCGATGCCTATCCCGGGCGGTTGCTGTGCGGTGAAGTCCAGGGCAAGACCGATCGCATCGGCCACTTCTACGGCAACGACCGTCCGCGCCTGCACTTGCCGCTCAATTTCGCCCTGCTCGATTCCAAGTGGGACGCCCTCTCGCTGCAGGCCACGATCGACGCCTATCTCAACGCCATCCCGGACGATGGCTGGCCGGTGTGGGTCATCGGCGGCCACGACAAGCAGCGGATCGCGAGCAAGATCGGCGAGGCGCAGATGCGCGTGCTGGCGATGCTGCTGATGACGCTGCGGGGAACGCCGTTCTTCTTCATGGGCGACGAAATCGGCCGCAAGCGCGTGCCGATCCCGCCGGGCCGCGTCCGCGATCCCTTCGAGAAGCTCGTGCCCGGCTATGGCCTGTGCCGCGATCCCGAACGCGCACCGATGCGATGGGACGACAGTCCCGACGGCGGCTTCACCACGGGCTGTCCATGGCTGCCGCTGGAGCCGCCCGCTGGCGCGGCCAATATCGCCGCACAGCAGCGCGAGGAGCGTTCGACCCTGGCGCTGTTTCGTGCGCTGATGGCGCTGCGGCGCGAGCATGCCGGCCTGCAACGGGGCGAATACGAACCGCTGCGATCGCAGAACGATGTCCTGGCCTACAAGCGGCGGGATGGCCGAAGCGAGATTCTGGTTGCGCTCAATATCGCGGCCGAACCGCGGAAATTGCACTGGCAAGGCCGCGGCCGTCTCTTGATGTCGACGCATCTGGATCGGCGGACCGAGCCGGTGCCGGATGCGTCCATCCTGCTCCGGGGCAACGAAGGCGTGATCATCGCGCTCGAACCTCGGTGATATCAGCAGGAACCATCCGCGTCGCGAAGAGTATGATCAATGCTTCCGGCGTCTCCCCCCGCCGCCGGAAGCAATTTGCAAGACCGCAGCCCCGGCGCCCACGCCCCCTTCAGGCGCCGGGGCTGCGGCGTGAGCCCGTCGGCAGGACATATCGGAGGCAGCTCATGGGCAAGACCAAAGGTCTGCAGCAACGGATCGCCGGCAAGACCAAGCAGGCCGTCGGCGAAATCATCGGCGATCAGGATCTGCATGATGATGGCAAGGCGCAAGCCGAGCGTGGGCGCGCCGAGCAAGACAAGCCGAGCGAGCTTAATCCGCTGAAGAAGCTCAAGCAGCTGACGTGAACGCAGAACCGCGACCAGCGCTCGCGAGTGGGGCGCGGCGCACCATCGGCGAGCGGCGGCGTTCGCGCTGGATTGCCGCGGCCGCCCTCGGCCTGATCAGCAGCACTTTCTCGACCATCGTCAGCCAGCTCTTGGCGGCCCGCATCGGCCGCGATGCCGCGGTCGACTGGATGACGGTTGCCGCAATTCCTGCGCGCGATTGGGCGATCGGCTCCGAGCCATCCTGGAATGCGATGCTGGCCGGGATCGCCTTTCACCAATGGGCCGATTTTTCCTGGACGTTGGTTTTCTTCGGCGTGCTCGGACGCTGGACGGCCGACTTGCGGCCGACGACGATCCTGC
The DNA here is from genome assembly GCF_025200925.1 of Bradyrhizobium sp. CB1015. Classification (GTDB taxonomy): domain Bacteria; phylum Pseudomonadota; class Alphaproteobacteria; order Rhizobiales; family Xanthobacteraceae; genus Bradyrhizobium. Next base: position 5,574,692 of record NZ_CP104174.1, read on the forward strand.
TGTTGGCGCTGCCCTGGGCCGTGTTCTCTTCAGGCATGGAATGGTTCGTGCTGGTGCCGCTGTTTCCATTCTGGCAGCCGCTGTTCACGCTGCAACAACCCTACTGGATCGGCCTGCTGGTCCATGGCTCCTCGGCCGTGATGTATCCCCTGTTCGCGCGCCTGCGGTGGAAGCGCGGGACTGCGCCTGCCAGCGACGTGCGGTTCACCACCATGTGGATGACGGGCGCGCTGACCGTGATTGCGATGCTCGGGGCGGTCGCGTTGTTCGGCGGTCATGGTTACGAGCTGCCGTGGATGGGCCGCGACAGGGATCAAGACCAGGCCTACATCCGTCATATGACCGCGCATCATGCCCAGGGCATCGAGCTGGCACGGACGGCTGCCGAGCGCGCGCAGGATCCACATCTGCGGAAGCTCGCGATGCTGATGGTCGCGAGCCAGACCGGAGAGAACCAGATCTTCGAGGATTGGTGGCTGAGCTGGTTCGACACGGAGATGCCCGATTGCAGCACCGAGGAGCGTGCGGCGATGCCGGGCTTCCTGACACCGGCCGAGATGCGCCAGGTCAAGACCGCGCCGCCGAACCAGTTCGACACGCTGTTCGTCGAGGCGATGAGCAGGCATCACCGCGGTGCGGTCAGGATGGCGAACCAGATGTGGCACAGCCGCGGCGACCCTCGCCTGCGCATCATGGCGCACGCCATCCGCCACGAGCAGCAGGGCGAGATCGCGCTGATGCACGGCACAAACGGCGTCGCCGCCGTGACCACAGGCGTCCGCAACATGCTCAGTGACAACGTCAATCGAGCGCGAGGAACCTTGGATCGGCGAGCTGATTGAGGATCCCGCGCATCCGCTTTCCGTGTCCTCCACCGAGCTTGCTGGCTCGGCGATACCCGCAACGAACGTATCAAACGTTAATGCTTTCTGCCGTCGTTCTCGGCCACACTTGGAGCTGATGGGGGGTATCGGAGATCAAATGCAGGCAGGATTTGCTTTCTCGAAACTCGCCGACCGCCTGATAAGCCTCGTCGAACTGACCCCGGACCATCTCGATCTGCTGGCGGACATGCCGAGCAGTATCGCGCATTTCGGCGCGCATCAGACCATCCTGCGGCACGGCGTTGAGGCAACGCAATGCTGCCTGGTGCTCCAGGGATATCTCTCCTGGCAGAATGACGAAAGCGCAGATGGCCAGATCACCGCGATCTGCGTGCCCGGCGACATCGCCAACCTGCAAAGCCTGTATCGCCCGCGCATCGAGGGCAACCTGACCGCGCTCGGCCCTGCAATCGTCGCGCTCGTGCCGCACCGCTTCTTCCGCGAGCTCGCGGTGCGTTCTCAGGCGATGTCGCACGCGCTGCTGTTGATGCTGCTTGCCGATCACGCGATCCAGCGCAACTGGACGGTGAACCTCGGCAGCCGGGACGCATTGACGCGCGTGGCGCATCTGCTCTGCGAGATCACCGTCCGGCTGCAAACCGTCGGCCTCGCCAGAGATTTCAGATTGTCCTCGCCCTTCACCCAGTCCGACCTCGCTGCGGCCTGCAGCATCTCCCCGGTCCATGCCAACCGCACCATCCAGGAGCTGCGGCGCTGCAATCTGCTGCAATGGCAGAGCAAGACCTTGACCATCATGGACTGGCCGGGTCTGGTCCGGCTCGCCGGCTTCGACCCCGCCTATCTGAGCATGCGATCCGACGCGGACGATACGCGGCCGGCACATGCGAGACCGGTGACCGCCGACGTCGCAGTCGCTTGATTTGCCGCGAGGGGTGCAAGGAGCTCGCGCGGCTCGATGAGGTCGGATCGTGGCTCCCTACTCCCGCCAGACCTCGGCCAGCTCTTCTGCCGTCACCAGATCGACCTGGCCGTGGAAGCGGGTGCGATACATCGTCATGAGCGCATCGTGACCGACGTCGGACGAGCTGCACAGCGCGTCCTCGATGATGACGATCCTGAAGCCGAGATCGACGGCGCTCAGAACGGTCGAGAGCACGCAGACGTCCGTCTCCGCGCCCGATATCACGACCGTGCCGACATTCTTCTCGACCAGCAGGCTCGCAAGACCCGGATTGCTGAATGCGGAATAGGCCGGCTTGTCGATCATTGCGGCCGGCGGAACGAACCGGGCCAAGACCGGCACGAGCTCCAGAGCCGATGATGGCAGATACCTGCGCGTCGCCTGGCGCCAGCGCCGGAAATAGCTCTGCCATTGCCCCGGGCGATCCTCCGGATCCTGCGGGGTGATGAAGCGTGTGAAGATCGTTCTCTCCGCATGGCGCGCAACAACGGAGACGACGGTCGGCAGGACGCGATCCATCCAGGGCGTCGCCCAAAGGCCGTCCGGAGCGAAAATATTCTGCATGTCGATGCACAAGTGAACCGCGCCGCTGATGTCGGCGATATCCGACGTGCTGTCCCTCATCGTTCTCCACCCCCGATCATGTGGCAATGATTCAGCATTCATGACGCCGCGGTCGGAGCCTCTCCCGCGTCCACCAAAACCCGAATGCCATCGCAAGTTCCTAAGCGTACGGAACCTTGCACCGGCTCGCGCGTCATGCCTCGACGCAGGACGAGACATCGAGGCGGGTTGCGCTAAGGGGCGACTCGCTCGAGCCCTGCTGCAATCTCCCTAGGTCTGTCCGAGCCGGGCAACGGACCCGGCCGGACGAACGCGTTCACCACGTTGCTCAGAAGCTGCGAGACATTGTTCTCGAAGCCGTTGATGGGAAGGGCACTTCCGAAGGCGATGGATCCGGTTGCAAACACCGCACCATTATTCGGCGCCTCGAAGTACACCATGTCGGCCCGCAGAATGTAGTTGTGCGTCCCGCTGAATCCCTGGTGGGCGTGGGCTCCCTCCTCGTCGTGGGCGATGTAGTTGTCGGGGTGACCACCCGAGGATGCGATGATCTTGGTTTTAGGCGGCGTGCCAAACCCCAGCTTGTAGCAGTCGATCTCGATGCCCGCCGCTCCGCCGTTGCCCAGGCCGAAATCACCGATGATCTCGCCTTCAATCCCCTCGGTGATCCAGGCGAGCGCAGGATCGTAGCTGTCGGGCATCCGCCGATAAGGCTGGCTATGGGCGAAGCCCTCGCCGGCAAACGTATTGCCGACCAGCTTCTGCCCCCAGCGCTGAAAGCTGGTCCAGATTCCGCCCATCTGCCCGGTCGTGGCGAGGTAGTATTCGCCCGGCCGTGCTGCCCAGGCGATCCAGTGTCCACCTGTCTTACGGCACTCCATGATCCACGGCTCGTGGTCGCGAAACGCCACATTGCAGCAGAAGCTGTTCGCGCCCATGCAGATGAAGCGCCCGCCACCGGCGATGTAATCCTCGTGCGCGTCGAGCATACGCTCAGAATGATATTCCGGATGCGTGGAATTCAGAATGCACGCGTAGGGCGCCATCGCTGCGGCACCCTCGAGATGTACATCTTCGTCGGTCAGGATATCGTAGTCGTACCCCTTGTGCTCGAGCCATGCCAGGATCGAGAGGTCTGCCGGAAAATTCCACGGCAAGTCGAATGCGGCAATCCGGTATTTCGGCCGCATGTTTACCATCGGGCGACGGTAGCTCGTGTAACAGACGCCGGCACCATCCGCATGCGTGTCGTAGCAGCCCGCACCGAACTCCGGATTTTCGTAGATCTCGATGTCGACCTCGGAGATCGTTGGCGGCTGGCCGGCCATTGGCTGCACGATCTGGCCGTCGGTCGCGAAGCGCTCGTTGGCATAGGCCAGATAGGTTGCTGTGGAAAACAACAGAGCAATTGGCGCCGTCGGCACGCGGGGCCGGACGAAGAAAACGATGTACTCCTCCGCAAGGCCCTTGCCGTCGCCGCCGCGGACCCGCATCGCGTAGGCGCCGCTGCGCAGCGTTTCGGGCAGCTCGAGCGTCTTTGTGACTTTCCAGTTGCTGTCGATCATCGCGTCGGCATGGAACTCGATGCCGCCGTATTGATGCGGGGCGAGCCTGAAGCAGTCGTTGCGGCCGTTCCAGTTGTAGCCGGTCTGCGCACGCACCGGCCTGTTGTAGCCCTTCGCATCGAGCCGGTTTGGTCCGATGTCGACTACGACATCGCCGATCCCGCGATCGGTATACCCCTTCGTGGTGTCCCAATATGCGACCATGCCGTCCGATGGGGGCTGACCACCCGAGCGGATCGAGTCGAGCTTCTCGCGACCCAAAGGGCGATCGAACACACCGCAACGATCGATCTTGCCGCAATAGAGCTGCGACACGAAATGACCGCGCAGTGCGTGCCAGTCGCGCGAGCCCGCCACAAGGAACGGCGTATCGGGCAGGTTGTTCTGCCTGAACCGAAACATCTCCGACACATGCGAGCGGTATTCGACCGGCGCGACTTTGCTGAGCAGGCTGTTGTAGCGGTTCACGACCCCTTCCTGGTAGAGGGTGGCGCGACCGCTTCGCGCATCGAATGTGGCCGCGACGAAGTACCAGGCCTGCTTCTGCAGGGGCAGCTCAGCCTGCAGATAGTCGATCTCGTTTCCGCAGCCGACCCAGAACTCCAGCCTGCCGCTTGGATTGATGCCGAGACCATAGCCGTGATTCCTGTCGTTGTCCCAGCGGCCCAGCAAGCATTGCCGATGCCCGACATCGGGCCATGTCGGCCAGATGAATGCGCAGAGCGTGATGCTGCCGTCGAGCGCGAGCTTGCGATCGGGGTCGGTCACCTCGAGAAAGGCACCGACCTGCGTGAACTGCTTCTCCACCTGCCAGGAGCCGTTGGCGACGCAGTCGATTTCTTCCTCGATGAATCCCGGACCATGCGGATGCTCGTCGCCATGGATCAGGCGCACGAGATGGGCGTCAGCGGTCGACGTGCCGTCAGCACTGACGTGAAATTGTATGGTGTCGCCCGGCTTCACCGAGATCTTGTCTGCGTAGCCGAATATCTTGATCTGCGCCATGGTGCGAAGTTTCCCATCGAGAAGCCGGACAAGGTGCCCTGCCCGGCAGGCGAGTTGCGCTAAGTTTCGAGAAGGTCGCGGATGCAGCGTAGGAACAGGCCGTGACGGGCATCGTTCGCCGACGTGTAGATGGCATCATCGACCAAACGCGGGGGGACACCCCGACGTCCTGAGAGCCTGACGACCTGATAGCGCCGGAACGGCTCGATTGCTCTGACCGCATATCTTTGCTCAAGCGGGCGTTGACGGAAATAGATCAACAGTCGCTCGAGCCTTTCGCTGTGCTGTCCCAAAGGCGACCGCCGGTGCTCTTCGATGACCTCGGGGTTCACCAGCGTACGTAGAAACTCGCGGCGGAGGCCATCGAAACGATCCCGGACGATGATGTCGCGGTCGCCGGACCTGTCGTATTCGAGAGGCAGCATCCTCAGCTCTCCACTTGCAAATGTTCGACGTTGACCATGGCCGCGGCACGTACCGACGCGGCTCTCAATGGATCCATCAAGCCCACTGCTTTTCCTCGTTGACCCAAGCGAACCCGGGCAACCTGCCGGCCCCGGCAAATGCCTCCACGACATTCGCCAGCACGCGAGATGCGCTGTTCCTGAAATTGTTGACCGGCAGCGATTGCGCGAACGCGACCGAGCCGCACGCAAACACGGCGCCGCCATGGGGAGCGGTGAAGTAGGTCATGTCGGCATGAACCCGCCAGTCATATGACCCATAGAGACCAAGGTAGGAATAGAGGACGAGCTGCTGGTTCACGACATAGCTGTCCGTGTGGCCGCCCGATGATGCGATGACCCTGGTGTGCGGCGGTGTACCGAGAGCGCGATCGTAATAATCGAGCGCCAGCCCTGCGGCGCCGTCGTTGGCAAGACCGGCGTCACCGATGATCTCGCCATCGACGCCTTTGGTGATCCAGGACACGGTGCGGTGATAGCTGTCCGGCATCCTCCGGTATGGTTCGCTTCGTCCACCGCCCGAGCTGCTCAGGCCTATGCCAACCAGCTTCTGGGTCGCCCGTCCGAGCACCTTCCAGGGACCGCCACGCATCCCGTCCGTTGCCATGTAGTGCTCGCCGTAGCGGGAGACCCACGGTTTGTACCCATCATCGCGACGTCGACATTCCATGATCCATGGCTCGCCGTCGCGAATGCCGGCGGTGGCGTTGAACCCGTTGCCGCCTGCATAGATGTAGCGGCCGCCGGCCGCGATATAATCCTCGGTCGCATCCAGCATTCGCTCGGTGTAGTACTCCGGGCGCGAGCCGCTGATGACGCAGGCGTACGGCGACAACGCCTCCGACCCATCGCGATGCAGGTCCTCGTCGGTCAGGACCTCGTACTCGAAGTCGCTCTGGTCCAGCCATGCGACGATGGATAGGTCCGCAGCCAATCCCGAAGCCACATCGAGGCTCGGCATCCTGTATCTCGGCCGCATATTCATGATCGGACGGTGATAGGAGCTGTAGCACACGCCATTGCCGTCGGCGTGCATGTCGTAGGTCGACAGCCCGAAATCGGCTCGCATATACATCTCGATGTCGATGTCGGACACCACCGCCGGCTGCCCCGTCAAAGCCTCACGCTCGGGGTGATCGAAGCTCAAGCGCTCGTTCGCAAAGGCAAGGTAGGTGAGCGTCGGAAACAGGAGTGCAATACGTGCTCGCGGCCTTTCCGGCCGCACGAAGAAGACGACATGCTCTTCGCTAACGCTCTTTCCCCAGCCGGATCGCAGCCTGATGGCATAACAGCCACTCTTGAGACCGCGCGGTAGGGCAACGATCTTGGTCGCCTTCCAATTGCAGTCCGTCAGCGCGTCGGCATGAAACTCGATCCCGCCGAACTCGTGCGGAGCCAGGCGGAAACAATCGGTGAAGCCTTCCCAGTTCCAGCCGGTCTGGCCGCGAACGGGCCGATTGTATCCTCGGGCATTCAGCTTGTGCCGGCCGACGTCGACCACGAGATCACCGACGCCGCGGTCGGTGTATCCGGCGCTCGTATCCCAGTACGCGACCAGGCTGTCCATCGCGGGCACGAGCCCGCTCCTGATCGTGTCGAGCTCGGCGGGCTGTAGAGCCTGATCAAATGCGCCGCACCGGTCGATCTTGCCCCAATAGAGCTCCGACACGCACGCCCGCTGTTGCGCGTCGCGGCTGCGCGAGCCTGCCATCAAGAACGGAGTTGAGGCCAGGGTGCCGGGCTTGCTTCGGAAGATCGCAGACGCGCGGGATTCGTACTCCACCAGCGCGACCTTGCCTAACAGGCCGTTGTACCTGTTGCCGACGCCGACCTGGTGCAAGGTCGCACGCCGGGTCTCGGCATCGAAGGTGGCGGCCACGAAATACCACATCTGCACCTGCAGCGGCACGTTTGCGGTCAGGCGCTCGATTTCTTCACCGCGTCCGATCCAAAACTGCAGATGCCCCTTTTCGTCGATGCCGATCCCGTAGCCCTGCTTTCGATCGCCGGCCCATCGGCCGATAATCGTTTGCCGCTTTCCGGATGCGGGCCAAGTCGGGTGAATGAAGGCGAACAGGGTGAAGCTGTTTGCGAACGCCAGCCGGCCCTCGGGATCATCGACCTCGAGGAACGATCCGACCTGGGTGAATTGCGGCTCGACCCGCCACCTGCCGTTTGCGGTGCACGCCACCTCTTCCTCGACGAAGTCTGGCCCTGCCGGATTCTGATCGCCGTGGATCAGGCGCACCAGTTGCGCTTCAGCCGTATCCGTCCCCTCGGCGCTGACATGAAACTGGATGGTCTCGCCCGGCTTGACCGAGATCCTGTCCGTGTAGCCAAAAAGTCTGACCGGTGTCACCACCAACTCCCTCGTTTACGAGCCCAACGTCCGCCGCGCAGGTCGGACACGCTTCGTCCGTGAATCAGGACTCCAGCAAATCCTGAACGCGCCGCATGAAGACGCCGTGGCAGGCCTCATCCGGCGTTGCGTAGATCCTGTCCTCGACCACACGCGGAGCCACGCCCCGATGTCCGGATAGAGCGACGATGCGATAGCCTTCGAAGCGCTCCACGGCCATGATGGCGTACTTCTCCACCTGAGGACGGGTGCGGAAGTAGATCAGCAGCCGTTCGAGCGCCTCACTGTGCTGCCCGTTGAGGGAGTGGCGATGCTCCTCGATGATCTCCGGCGACACCAGCGTCTTGAGATGGTCGCGGGTCATCTTGTCGTGGCGCCGCTGGTAGATGACGCTCTTGTCGTCGGTCTCGGTCGCCTCCTCTGGCAGCATCTCGCCGCCCTTCTCCGCTCGCGTCGATCGCCGCTCGCTCTTCTTCTTGTCGCGCCAGGCACGGAACTGCGCCTTGATCCCGAACAGCCCGTTGCGCAGGTAGAGCACGACCAGGAGCATGATGAGCCCGATGATCATGAAGCGAGCCGGTCCCCACGTATTCAGCACCTGGTCGAAGAACACGACGATCAGGGTGCTGGCCACCGCGCCTTCCGCACGTCCAACGCCGCCGATCACCAGCATGGCGAGCCCCAGCAGCACGGTATCGAAGTTGAAGATCGAGAACGCCACGCCACCGAAATTCGAGGTGTAGAATCCGCCGATGAAGCCCAGCGCCGCCGACGAGATGAGGAACACCCAGACGCGCGCCTGGCGAAAGTTGACCCCCGTCGCCTCGGCGAAGGCCTCGCGCTTTTCAGGCGCCATGCGCAGGATTCGTCCAAGCCGGCGGCCGTTGACGAACCGGTAGAGCAGCAAAGCCAGCAGCATCAGGCCGAAGCAGGCGTAATACGCCAGGAGCAGCTGACCCAACTGCGACCAGTCTTCCGGGATATAGGTTGTGGCGCCGTAAAGGCCGCCATTCGCGGACCCGAACTCCTTCGACGTCACGAAGTAGACCCGGCAGAGCTCGTTGAGCCCAAGGGTGAGAAGCGCATAGTAGAATCCGTCGAGCCGCGTGGCCGGCAGCGCAATGATCCCGCCGAAGACGAGCCCCACCAGCGCGCCGATCAGCGGCAACAACCACCAGGGCAATGCGAACTTGACGGCAAGCAATGCCGTGACGAATGCGGCCGTCCCGACGACGGCATAAGTCGCGAGCGAAAAGACGCCCGCAGTGCCCATGATGAGCATCCAGCACAGACTGATGGCGGAATAGATGCCGAACGTCGCTCCCGCGGTCAGCATTGTGTTCTGCAGGTCGCCTGGCGTGAACAGGGGAGCGATCGCCAGCGCAAGAAGCCCCAGCATCCACCAGATGGGCCGCTTGTCGACGATCGTCTTCTCCGCGCGCAACGTCTTGGGGTTGTACTCCCCGCGCAGGCGAAGCACGCGGCGGCGTGTCGGCCAGTAGCGAAGACGATTCCACATCGTTGCGCCATGGCCCGGCCATTTGTAGTAGTAGCGCAGACGGCCGACGGGATTCAGCTTCGTCGTCGATCGACGAGTTCTTTCCCAGACCTCCTGATGGCTGCGGAACGGAATGGTCGGGAGCTCTTCCACGTCGCGCGTGCCGCCCCAGACGAAGAGCGGATTGCGCCATTTGTGACCGCCATCGATGGACATGACTCAGGCCTCCCTCGCCTTGTCGAGCAGCCCGGCGATGCCGCGCGGACGGACCAAGAGAATGACGATGATCACGACGAACTGGGTGATGAGAACGTAGCGTCCGCCGATCGATATGCCCGTCAGCGCCTCGTTGAGGCCGAGCACGATCGCGGCGATGACGGCACCGCGCACGCTGCCGAGTCCGCCGCAAAGCGCAATGCTGACGCCCTTGATCATCGGCATCAGTCCGCCGAACGGCGAGATATAGTAGGTCTGGGAGAGGAGAACGGCCGCGAGGCCCGCCAACCCGCCCGTGATGCCCATGACGTAGAACGAGGTTCGCCGAACGCCGATGCCGACGATGGATGCCGCATGCGGATTCATCATCATGGCGCGGATTTCGAGGCCACGGCGGCTCGATTGCATCCACCTCAGAACGACCGCCAATATGAGGACGGATGTCACCACGTTCCCGACCTTGTCCGCCGTGAAGACCACACCCGGCAAGGATAGCGACCAGCTGCCGAAGATATCCGGCAGGCTCTTCGATCGCGGTCCGAACCACCAGAGCAGGAATTGCGTGCCGATCAGATTGATCGCGAGCGTCGCAATCAGACCCCGAATGGTGAAGTTTGGCTTGTCGTGGATCGGTATGAATCCGACCGCACAGATGACCACTCCCCCGAGCGCGCCTGCGAGGATACCCGCGGCCAGCACTGCAGGCCCCCATGTGGAGACATACTGGGCAAACAGCCAGGCGCCATAGCCCGCGAGTGCGAATATGAAGCCGTAAGCGAGGTTGAGCAGACCGAGGCTCGACCACGTGATCGAAATTCCGATCGCAAGCGTCCCGTAAATGCACGCCAGGACGATGGTGTTGCTGACGATGAACCAGATATCCACGTTTTACGCCTTTCGATAAACGTTCAACGCGAGTGCCGCCGAGGCCTCACCCTTGAGCTTGCCGACATGCATGCCGATGACGCGATCGACCCGTCCCTCGAGCAGTGCAACGTTCTGCTCCGCAATGATCATCGCGGCATTCCCGAGCTCGACGGCCATCAATGCGTTGATCACGCTCTTGCCGATCTTAGGTGCCAGCCCGAGCGATGGCTCGTCGACGAGGAAGAGCAACGCATCCGTCATCAGGCCGCGGCCGATCGACACCATGCGCCGTTCGCCGCCCGACAGGCGCCCCACGGGTACGCCCATGAGCTTCCGCAGCGGTGGAAATATCTCCAGGATGCGGAGCTTGCGCGCGGCGCGATCGCGCCAGGCCGCCGCGGTGTAGGCCCCGGAATCGAGATGCTCCTCGACGGTCAGGCCATGGAAGATCTCGTCGCCCTGCGGAATCAACGCCAATCCCGCGCGCACGATCTCGTGGGTGTAGCGCCCCGGCCCCTGGCTTCGCGTGCGACCGACCTCCCTGCCGTTCAGCTTGATCGACCCGCGCTGCCAACCGGTAAGCCCGGCGATTGCATAGAACAGCGTCGACTTGCCGTGGCCATTCAGGCCGACGATGCCGATCCGCTCCCCACACTGAACGACGAGATCGAGATCGTGGATGACGCGAACCGGCCCATAACCTGCGGACAGTCCCTTGACGTTCAGGACCTCGCGCTGCGGCTGACGCGCCGGAGCGCCCGGCAAATGGTTGCTCACCGAGATATTCATGTATCGGCCTCTTCGCTGAAATCCTCGAAGTAAGCCGCATGCACCTTCGGATCCGCCATGACGTCGTCCATCAGCCCCTCGGAAATGACCTCCCCGGCATCCATCACCAGAATGCGGTCGGCGATCGTCCCGAGGAGCTCGATGCGGTGCTCGACGATAAGGATCGCGATGTTCATTTCCTTGGCGAGGATGCGCAGCAGAGTGTCGATCTCGTCGACCTCCGAATTGATCAGGCCGGCCGCCGGCTCATCCAGCAGCAGCAACGAGGGCCGACGCATCAGCAGGCAGGCCAGCAGCAATTTGCGCCGGTTGGAGGTCTCGAGCTGCGTCGCCGGCGTGTCGTCACTGATCTTCAGACCGACGAGGTCGGCGCCATATTCGGCATCGAGCCTTGTGAGAAATGGACGATGAGCCTGACGCGCCGCCTTGAACGTCTCGCCGACGGTCAGCTCGTCAGGGACCACCGGCGTCTGGAACGTGCGGCCGATCCCCAGGCGCGAGCGGGAATACAACGGCAAGCCCGTAACATTCTTGCCCTTGAACCATACTGCGCCGCTCTTTGGCGGCATCCGGCCGGAGAGGATTTCAAACAGGCTGGTCTTGCCCGCACCGTTCGGCCCGATGATGCCCAGCACTTCTCCGGCCTCGACCTGCAAGTTGATATCGCGGAGAATCTCGCGACCGCCGAGATCGAGCGATATGCCGCTGCAGGAGAACAGGACGGGCTTTCCGCCCTGTTCGGCCGCACCGTTTCGGGAGATTTGTCTGAGCATCAGCTCCACCACGGCGCAGAGATCAGCTTCGTTTCCGAGACCGGACCGGGATAGACGATCTTGTGCTCGCCACCCTGGATCTGGACATAGAGCTGCGCGACGCCGGACTCGAGCTTGCGCGCCTGCAATTCGTCGCCGCCATTGTCCGGGAAATGGAGCGCTTCCTGATATGGGTTGCCCATATCGACGTAGCCGCAGACGCCGCGCTGCGGGTTGGCTCGGATCCAGTCGCAGACCTCCCTGAACTTTCGGGGATCGCCGACCGCTTCCCAGGCCTTCTTGAGGTAGTAGGTCTGATCGTAGGCAATGCCGGTATAGGCAAGCCCCGCAATGCCCGGGAAACGCTTCTTGTACTTCTGCCTGTAGGCGAGCCCCCTCTCGTCGCCATAGATGCCCATGGTGGTGCCCCAGACGAAGCCGTTCGCCGCCGAACCGGCAAGCTCGAGGAATTCCGGCTGCGAGGGACCGTACTGGAGATAGACGAGCGAATCGCGCACCGGGCTTGCCACGAACTGCTTGCAGAAGGCGGCGTATTCAGCAGCCACCCAATGGTCCACCATGATCGCAGCGGCATCGACCTCCTTCATCTCGCGAATGACCGGTGCCCAGTCCTGCACGGGATACTGGATATCCGTAATGCGGGCGACTTCGAACTTGCCGCGCCGCTTGATCGCTTCCTGGGCCGCACGCGATATCGTTTGGCAGTAACCGATCTGCTCCTGAATGATATGGACCTTGCGGTTCTTCGGCTTCCAGACGCCGCCCTGCTCCTGGTCTTCCAGCCAGAGAGCATAGCTCCATCCGTAGTTCACCTCAGACGGACAGAACTGGAAGATGTGGCTGTATTTATCCGGTTGCTCCTTGACGGCAGAGGTACCGGCGCGTTGCGCGTTGCCGTTGATGTAGGGACATTTGTACTTCACCGTCGCGTCCATCGCCGGCAGCGGGACGAGCGTGAAAGCAAAGGAGATCGCGTCGACCTTGGCATCAACGCAGGCAGCCAGCGCCTGCTTGGAGGATTCCGGCGAGAGAACGTTCATGTCCGTTGTGAACAGCTTCAGCGGCCTGCCGAGGATGCCGCCTGCGGCATTGATCTCCTCCATCGCGAGCGTCGTCCCGTTCAGAAAATCCTGATGATCCGCGACACCCGCTGCGGCCGTCTGGCAGTATGGAAGGCCGAGAACGATCGGCTGGGCGGCAAGCGCCGACCGTCCAACGAACGGTGCGGCCATGGCGGCGCCGATGCCCGTGGTTACTGAACGCCTGGTGAGTTTGGAAACCATCCGAGCAACCTCTCCTGCAATCGCGCGCGGGTCTTCGGCATCGCGACCGAGACCAGGCCGGATTTCTGTTAATACTAAGACGATGCGATCACGCGCCGTCGGGTGATTAGCGGCCTCGATCCGTATTCCCACGGATGACATGGTGGTTTCGGCCGAACCGCATGGATCAGAGCCTCAGTCTTCTGCCGATTTTCAGCAATACGTCAGCTGACCGATTTTGAAGCCTGATCTGGACGGCCCGGATGTGATCCAGGACCGACGCTGCGGGTGCGAACAGGGCTCAGGGTGACGACTTGGGCAGCAAGCCACGCCCAGATTTTCATCAGTCAACAGCGCTGAAGGTCCTGTTGCGTCAGAATTGCTGGCCCTGAACGAGCTGAAGTGTGACACTGTTTTGACTAAAGGAGTGACAGCCTCTAATATGCAATTGCAGCTTCAGCTCGGCGTCTCGGCTCGATCCGGGCCGGTCGAGATCAGCAGGGCGAATGGCCACCGTCGTGATGTGGCAGCTCGCATTGTTTGGCGCGGTCCTTGCTCCGCTGAGGACGCGGAGCACTCCGCAAGCCGCCGGTCTAACGGATCGTTAGCGGCCAAGAAGAAGATCCGATCACGAACCGTTGGCAAGATCTTTCACGAGCTGGAGGCTCACCGTGAAATCGGCAGCGATCGACCATATGATGTCAGCGACGGTGCGGCTCGATACACCGGCGGCAACCCTGAATGATCAGATCATCGATCAGGCCACGCAGGTGGCGCGCCTGTTACGCGAGTTCGTGAGGAGCGAGGCGATCGCCCTGATCGCGATGGACCCGATATCCCGAACCCATCGCCCTCTTGCCGCCGACGGGTACACCGACAGAACGATGTCCTACGTGCTCGACGGATTCCCTAACTCCTGCCCGGCCTACGCGATCGCTCGCGAGAAAGACACGCATTCGCTGCGCTGGCGGGACTACAAGCGCGACTGGAATCTCTATTTGCCGGATACATTCACCGCTCAAGAATACCTGATGCCGGATGGCTTCAGGGAAGGCTCGACGATGTGTCTACGAGTCGCGGATGGCCGCTATATCGGGGCCATCCACATGAGCTGGTCCAGGGAGGCGCACGCCAAGGACGAGCACCGCGAGATGACCGAGCGGTTCCGCCCGATTCTGCTGAACATCTGCGATCAGCTCAGGACACCACAGCTGCTGGCCGATGAGCTGGCGCCAGGCGCCTATGCCATCGCGGTCTCCCCGAATGGGTTTGCATTTCACCTCCCCAACCGTAGTCCGGGACCGCATCTCGGCGAGGGCGGAGAGCTTCGCCGGCTCGTGCTGGAGAAGGCGAAATCCCCCAGCGCTCAACGCTTCGTCTGGCCGGACGAGGCCGGCCGCTGTCACCAGGTCACGATCACGCCCTGCCGCGGAAACATCCTTCTGATCACGGAGCAATGCATTCGCTGGCCGCATAATCTCTCGCTCCGGGAGATTCAGATCCTGCATCTCGTGACCAGCGGCGCCTCAAATCCCAACATCGCCGAGCAACTCTTCGTGTCGCCCCGCACGGTCTCCACGCACATCGAGCATATCCTCGCAAAGATGAGCTGCGACTCGCGCACGCGACTCGCGGCGCTTGCGGTGTCCGAAGGACTGCTGCTGGCGGAGTCCCCTTCCCGTCGGTCGCGAAACTTCGCTGGCCATTGATCGGCCGCGACTGTTTCAGCCGGATGGCGCGCCTTGCGCGGGCGCATCCTTCAGAAGCACCACGAGCCCCGCGGCTACGAGGCAGGCAAGGCCGACGCCGGCGAATCCGACGGCATAGGCTGCGAGGCCGAGGGCGCCGATCCCGGCAGAAGCGATGGCGCCTCCTGCCGGGTGCATCACCGTCATCCAGCCCATCACTCTGCCGACGCGGCGCGTGCCTAGATTTCCGGACATCAGCCTGACCAGCGCAGGGAACGTCAGTGCCGCATCAAGGCCATAGAGCGCGCCGAACCGGGCCAATTCGACGACGCTGAAGCCGGTGAAGGGAAGCCAGAGCAAGAGGAGCGCGCGGACGACGAAGTAGAGTGCCAGCAGCGTTCGCGCGGGACAACGGTCCGCGAGATACCCGCTCACCACACTCCCTATCGCGCCGCCGAGCACGACCAACGCCATGACATCGGCACTCGATGCGAGGCCGAGACCCGCGCCCATGCAGAGCATACCGAGCCGGCTGTCGATCAAGCCGGATGTCGACGCGCCGCAGATGCAGAAGATCATGGCAAGGACCCAGAACTGCCAGGTCTTCTCCTTTGGGCGCGACGACACGTGCCGGTTGGACTTGGACTCGCGTGGCGAGGCTCCTCGTGGGGATATAGGGTCAAGGGCAACGGCGAACGCCGTGGCGAGCACGCCGACAGCAGCGGCCTGAAATACGAAGCACCAATCGAGCGCATTGGCCACGCGCGATGCCAGCAGCAGTCCCGCCGCCGATCCCAGCGGCTGCATCGATACCAGGAGGCCGAAGCGCGTCCCACAATGCGCCGCGCCGTCACGACTCCCGACCATTGCGCCCAGAAGGGAGCCGCTGAAAGAGCCACTGAATCCGACGCCCAATCCCCAGGCCACGGTGAGATGCCATGGCGACGCCGCGTGCGTCGTCGATGCAAGCGATAGCGCCAGGAGAGCCAGACTGGCGACCAACAGCGCTCGAACGCCCCAGCGTTCGATGCTGTACACTGCGAACGGCGATGCGCACGCAGAGACTGCGATGCCGAGCGTGATCGGCAAGGAGACGTCGGAGGGCTGCAAGCCCAGATCATGCTGGATCGTGACGGCCAGCAACGCGGGGAGGACGCGGCGCGGCCGAGCCTGCAAAAATCGCGAAAGCGACGATCGCGGAGGCCATCGACCTGGAGCACGCTACCCTTCCAACGGAGGAGCCACGACCGGCCCACGATGCCGGTCGGACGGGCTGGAATGCGAGGGGTCCAGTGGCGAGCCGCGCCCTACTCGGCGGCCTGCGCATGACAACTCGCGGCGTTCCTGTCGGGCGCGAGATCGATGCCAGGATTGCGATCGAAGAAGCCGCTGGGCATCAGCTTGAAGCCGGTGAAGATGCAGGGTTGAACGGGAAAGTCCTCAGGGCGGACCTGATGGTGAAGACCGAAGACGTGCCAGAGCACGATATCGGTGTTCTCGATGTTCCGGTTCTTCCTGACGAAATCGGAGACACCTCCCGTTCCATCCGAATGGTTCATGTGTTCGCCAGCCGGATATCGCTCTTCGGGATCGAAGGCCGTCACCCAGAGCTGGTTCTTGATGAAGGTCGACCGCCTGCCCGACGGCGACTCCGGATGGATGAACGGTGTCACGGGATGACTGGCCTCGAGCTTGTAGCCTGTCGGCGTGCCAACCCAGTTCTTGCGATTGGGATTGATAACTTTCCAGGCCCGATGCGTCGCGGGGTTCACCTGGCGGCACCCGCCAAGCTCGGTCTTGAGAACCGTCTCCTCCTCGTAGAAACCGTTGCCATAGGCATTGTCCGGCCCCCAAGGATCGGCCTTCGTGTTGAGCTCGACGACACTGTTGTCGTCACCATCGATATTCATGTCGAGCCGTGCGCAAAAGATGTGCTGGTGAATGTGACCGACGACGCCGGGGGCGACCTCCTTGCCGTACTTGCCGGGCTGACCCGGATGGCAGGCGGCCGTGTTGATGATGCCGGTCGCCTTCAACTCGAACTGGATCGAGCCGTCCGTATGGAAGTACCAGAACAGGCCATATTCGTAGTTGGCGACCGTCGCGATGCAGGAGACCACCAGCCTGCGGGCGCGGCGCGATTCGACGTTGTTGGAGCGGAAGTCCCAATGCTTCCATAGTAAGCCGGCATCCTCCTCATGGATGCAGATCGCGTTTTCGATGGTGATGACGTTGCCGTCCATCGTCGCGAGATGTGCATCGAGATAGGCGATGGCACCGAGGCAATCACAGCCGAGCTTCAGCGAGTTAGCGAGCTTGCCTATGCCGTACTCACCGATGTCGAAGACGTTCTTCCGGAAATGCCCCTTGTCCGTGGTGCCGTAGGGGACGACCATTTCCACCAGCGATGCGCGGTGCGCGATCGGCCGCCCGTCATAGCTGATATCGTGCAGAGTCAGGCCTTCGCGGGAATTGAAACCGACGAGCACCGACCAGCGGTCCCATTCCAGCCGATGTCCATCGAGCCTGAACGAAACGCCCTCGGGCTGAACGATATTGAGCGGCTTGTAAGGGGTGCGCGGATTCTCGATGAATTCCGCCTCGTAATTCACCTCCGTCTTCGGAATCGGGATGATCTCGTGGTCGTCGACGCGGATGATCTCGTAGGTCTTGATGTCGACCACGGCGTTCAGTCCGCCGATGGGGTGCGCGTAGAGATTGTCGTTCTCTCGTAGACGTACCCAAGCGAAGACGTGGGCGAGATAGCGACCGTCCTCGCCCGGAATGTCAAAATTTCCCGCCGACCACGGATCGATGCAAACGAGTGACATGTCCTCGATGCCCCGCTTCTTGCAGGCGGCAATGAACTCGGGAGCCGCGCGAACGGCGTCTTCGATGGCCGTGAACTGCTCGAGCTGGATCATCGGCTTGGCCGACGGAAGATAGCTGGAGGTGAGGATTTTCTGCTCGGTCAGGGAAATGGTTAGCCGCCAGATCCCGTCCTGCCTGACCTGAAACAGATTGACCCGTGCAGTTCTGTCGATCGGATCTCCGGAGCTGTACCGACGAACAACTGCCTTTTCCGGCTCCAGAAGCTCGATCGTCTCAAAGAGAAAGTCTGCACCGTATTGCGGATCCTTGCGGACGATCTCGACGATACCACGAATCTCGGCAGCGGTCAGGGGATCAAGAGGATGCTTCACGCTATCCTGCGGTAGGAGATCCGACGAGCAGGTGCAGGACGATGGAGCAGCGACCGTATCCATTATCTATCTCCCTTGGTCGCCAACGGATCGGGCGCGAGCGCAATCCGGAGATCGCAGACCCGCCCTCGTCAGCAACGTCAAACCACGTCAGCACCACAGCTGGATGCAACCATGGTCGCTTTCCGAGCGAACGACGGCGTGCCGTTCGCAACAAGCCGTTCGCCAAGCTTCCGCTCCGCGTGGTTCTCCGACAATACGTCAGTTGACCGATTCTGCAGGTTCGGGCGTGCTGCTATCAGACGGATTAGCAACTTGCGATCGGCGCTACGTAGCCGCCGGGTTTCTCTGAGAGGTCGTGACTCCGTGAGTGAAGGACAAAATCCGTATGGTGTAGGCCTGGATAAGTGTCCGGCCAATTTCCTGCCTTTGACGCCGCTGAGCTTCCTCGCGCGCAGCGCGGCGGTCTATCCCGATCACGTCAGCACGGTCTATGAGGGCCGCAGCTTCACCTGGGCGCAGACCTATGAGCGCTGCAGGCGGTTTGCGTCCTGGCTCGCAGGCAAGGGCATCGGCGTCGGCGACACCGTCGCGGCGATGCTGCCGAACATTCCCGCGATGAACGAGGCGCACTTCGCCGTGCCGATGACCGGCGCCGTGCTCAACGCGCTCAACATCCGGCTCGATGCGCCTTCGATCGCGTTCCAGCTCGACCATGGCGGCGCCAGGATCATCCTGGTCGATCCGGAGTTTTCAGGCGTGATTGCCGAGGCGCTGGCGCGGATGAATGGCCCCAAGCCGCTGGTGGTCGACGTCGACGATGCATCGTTCAAGGGCGGCACGCGCATCGGCGAGATCGAGTATGAGGCAGCCCTCGCCCAAGGCGATCCAGGTTTCGCGCCGATCACGCCGAGCGATGAATGGGACGCGATCGCGCTGAGCTACACCTCGGGCACGACGGGCAATCCCAAAGGCGTCGTCACCCATCATCGCGGCGCCTATCTGAACGCCGTCAGCAACATCCTCGCCGGCAATCTCGGCCAGCATCCGGTCTATCTCTGGACGCTGCCGATGTTCCACTGCAACGGCTGGTGCTTTCCGTGGACCATTGCGGCGGCCGCCGGCGTCAATGTCTGCCTGCGCAAGGTCGAGCCGACCAGGATCTTCGAGCTGATCAAGCGCCACGGCGTCACCCACATGTGCGGCGCGCCGATCGTCTACAACACGCTGATCAACGCCCCCGATGCGCCCAAGGAAACGTCAACCGGCAGTGCCGCCCGCCGCGTCGTCGGCCTGATCGCGGGTGCAGCGCCGCCGGTCGCGGTGCTGGAAGGCGCCGAAAGCATCGGCATCAAGCTCACCCACGTCTACGGCCTGACCGAGGTCTACGGGCCCGCCTCGGTCTGCGCCGAGCAGCCGGGCTGGGACGAGCTCCCCGCGCCTGAGCGCGCCCGCATGAAGCGCCGGCAGGGCGTGCCCTACCCGCTCCAGGAAGCCGTCACCGTGATCAATCCGCAAACGATGCAGGAGGTCCCGCGCGACGGCGAGACCATCGGCGAGGTCATGTTCCGCGGCAACATCGTGATGAAGGGTTATCTGAAGAACGAGAAGGCGACCAAGGAAGCCTTCGAAGGCGGCTGGTTTCACACCGGCGATCTCGGCGTGCTCGACGAGCACGGCTACGTCATCATCAAGGACCGCTCCAAGGACATCATCATCTCCGGCGGCGAGAATATCTCCTCGGTGGAGGTCGAGGACGTCCTCTACAAGCACCCGGCCGTGCTGTTCGCCGCCGTGGTGGCAAAGCCCGATCCGAAATGGGGCGAAGTGCCCTGCGCCTTCGTCGAGCTGAAGGACGGCGCCAGCGCGAGCGAGGCCGAGATCATCGCCTTCTGCCGTTCGCACATGAGCGGCTTCAAGACGCCGAAGGCCGTCGTGTTCGGGCCGATCCCGAAGACGTCCACCGGCAAGATCCAGAAATTCCTGCTGCGCAACGAGGTCGGCTCGGTGAAGGCGATCTCGGCGTGAGCCCGAACGCAGCGGCGACGCGGTTGCGCATATCGCCAGTGGCTAAGTCGCAGCAAATGGCAGCAGGCGCCCCACTTAGCACCCCTCCCTCCACTGCCCGGAGTTCTCACGAGCTCCGGGCGCATTTTTCCATTTTTCGGGACACGAACATCTCGATCCGATGGTGTGACGACGGCAATTGCAGGGATCAGCATCTCGGCCGGGATGCTACAGCGCGCGAATTCGGTTGGTTTCGAGGCTCCGGCTCAAGGGCCTCCCGGTCTGCGTTGACGCTCAACTTGGCGAGCGCGACTAACATGCACCAGAGCGTATCCCGCGACGACAGCCGGAGCGCCTCCTGAATGTGCCCTCGACCTCCTCGCTTCGTCCCGTTATCGATTCCCGCGTGGCCCCTCGCGTCCTGCTCGTTTTCAGTCAACGACAATGCAACGCTTCAAATCAGCCAGTCATGAGGTGCAAGTCCGGTGGCGTGATGCGGACCGTTATTGCCGTGATTGGCCGCATGTTCGTCCAGTGCATTGGGGAGGATTGTGACGAGGATATCGGGGGTGGTCGCCTGACCGTGCTGGACGTTTGGATCGAGCGGAATGTGGACCTCTCTGGGCTCAACGGCGGCGACGAGAGTGAAAGGAGTTGCATCGCTATCGAAGCGGAACACCCGTTCTTGATCCGCACCGCCGGTCTCGAACGCAGATTTAGCCGGCTGTGCGGCTGCTAATTCGATTGCAGCAGGTTGCGTAGCCTGCTGCGAGTTTCCGTTTCCGGCGCTATCGCCCCTTGCAGTGCTCGATTCGGCAATCTCGGTTGCTGCTGATACGTCTGCAGGGCTCGAGGGGAAATTGTGTTCCGAATTGCCGTGATGCAGGTCGGCCAGTTTTGCCGTAGTCGCTGCTGTCGACGCGCTTGCGTCCGGAGCACGATGATTGGCGCCATCGCCGACACCGTTTCCGAATATGAAATCAGTTTCACCCAACTCGGTGGTTGCCCCCGCCTTTGCAGGCTCCGGCTCTGCGGCGTGTTGCGTGCTACCGCGGTCTGCGCTACCAGCCGTTGCAACACTCTCGTCTGCTTCCGGCCCGTGGGCAGAGGTCAAATGCCCCCATTTGTTGCTGTGTTCCACGCCGCTGGGCTCTGCCATCGTCGCTGACCCAGGCGTATCGGCCGGAGTCCAGGAATGATGCTCATTGTCATTGCCGACGCCGTTGCCCGGTACGGCCTTCGCTTCGGCCGTTTCCGTGGCCGCCGTTGCCGACCCTCGCTCCGACGCGTGCAAGTTGCTGTGGTCCAGGCCGCCTGGTTCGACCGTTTTCGCTGGCCCTGACGAACCGTCCGAAGCCGGTGAATCATGCGCGTTGTCATTGCCGGCGTGATTGCCCGGCTTCACTTCGGCCACATCTCTGGCGGCCGTGGCCGACCCTCGCTCCGACGCGTGCAAGTTGCTGTGGTCCAGGCCGCCCGGTTCGGCCGTTTTCGCCGGCCCTGACGAACCCTCCGAAGCCGGTGAATCATGCGCGTTGTCATTGCCGGCGCGATTACCCGGCTTCACTTCGGCCACATCTCTGGCGGCCGTTGCCGCCCCTCGCTCCGACGCGTGCAAGTTGCTGTGGTCCAGGCCGCCCGGTTCGGCCGTTTTCGCCGGCCCTGGCGAACCCTCCGAAGCCGGTGAATCATGCGCGTTGTCATTGCCGGCGCGATTGCCCGGCTTCACTTCGGCCACATCTCTGGCGGCCGTTGCCGACCCTCGCTCCGACGCGTGCAAGTTGCTGTGGTCCAGGCCGCCTGGTTCGGCCGCTTTCGCTGGCCCTGACGACCCCTCCGAAGCCAGTGAATCATGCGCGTTGTCATTGCCGGCGCGATTACCCGGTATGGACTTCAGTTCGGCCACATCTCTGCCGGCCGCCCTCGCAGACATTTGCTCGGGAGCGTGCTGCCCTTCGCGGTCGCCCCTGTCGGCTGTCGCGAGGCTCGATTCATCAAACTCGGCTGCTTCCGGTGCCTTTGTAGACGTTGGGTTCACCGGCCTGCCATGTTCCACGCGGTCTGTTTCTGCCGTCTTCGCCGACCTTCCCGGAGGGTCCGAAGCCGTGGATTGATGCCCGTTCTCATCACCGACATCGCTCCCAGGCATGAAGCCAGCTTCTGTCTGCTCCGGACCTGCTTCCTTTGCAGGCCATGGCTCCAGAACATGCTGTGAGTTACCGCCGCTCGCGCTACCGGCCGCTGCGATGCCAGGGCCGGTACCTGCATCGATCCGCTGACTCTTCGATGTGGAACTTTCAACCGCGGTGGCCGTCGCAGCATGAACAAGCACGATCGGTGGTACATGAGCCGACCCGCCATCGGCACTCTCATCCGTTGTACGGGCCGGCGCGAATTCGGTCCTCCAGCCGACATCAGCCAGAATGTCCCAAACTCCAGCGGTCCCCAGTGCGCTCTCGCTCGTCCCGATAATTGTATCGGCACTGTCCGTACTCAGAACAGTTTCGGTTGCAGTCAACGATGTCAGCGTGTCTTCGAGCTGCTCCAAGGTGACAGCGGCAGCCGCGCCCGTCGGCTGGCCGAAGAAATCCGATTCTGCAATGGATACAATCCCCCGCAAATGGATTTCCAACAGGTCGCGATTTCCGATGTCCAGAACATGATCCGTCGCATTCACATAGACGATCGTTTCATTGCTTGCGGAGTCGAAGATCCAGGCGACGGTGTGTGGCGGTATGGACTTGCTTGCTGCTGTCATATGAAGCCAGGCAAGCGCTCCGAAAGCCGCAAGATTGATCCTGCTCGGCCCAGATGCGAAATTGAAGACAGAGCCCGAAAAGGTAGAATTGGAATCGGTCGGGAAGCGATGAACAACGCTTTCAGCGACGTTGCCGTCCATCAGCTGATCGCGGCTATATCCACCAATACCGGCATCGGTGCCATCACTTATGTGGCCCCGAGTGCCTTGTCCGGCGACGCTTTCGTTTTCAGTGGTTACAAACGCGGAAGCCAGGCGAGAATCGTGCGCAAGGAAACCCCGGACTGAGTTCTCGACATGATTATCGTCGGCATTGGTGATCGCGGCCAGCTTCGTGGCCGCATTATCTCCGGTAATGTCCACGAAACTGTCGAGCGACACTTTGGCCGGCTCATGCGACAGCAAGGCCAAGTGGGGATCGTTCAGTGCGTAGATCAACGCACCGGTCAGAGTGGCGAAAGTACCATACCCCGCGTGAATCAACGTCGGATTCGGTGTAAGCCGCGAGAATAGATTTTCCGCGGTGGGGTCGCCTCCAATCTGCGCGTCGTTCATTCCTCGCACGTAAGGCGTGGCCAGATCGCGCGTGCTTGATCCAACAGAACTGTAATCCTTCGATTTCGAGCCTGCGGATTGCTCAGCGCTGCGCAGCGCTTCCATTGCCGATGCAGCGATTGAGATTTGGCGCGCCTCGACAAAAACGTCTCTGTGGGTGAGCGCCGGCTTCTCGTCGGATTTCGCAATGATGACATGACGGAGAATAGCTCGCTTCCAGGGCTCATATTCGGCATGCTCCACCGCTGGGCCGATGCTGTCATCATCCGGAAGCATCGCGTTCGCCTCCGACGCCTTGAGTTCGTCCGCAATGGCGACCGCCAGGAGAGCGAGCGAGAGCATTCCGAACCCGGACGGGCGTTGTAGCAATGCGAGGGTAGCGAGCACCGTCCTGTTGGTTATTTCAAGCTTCTGAAATATGTTGTGCAGGTGTACTTTAACGGTCCCGTTGGAAACGTTTAGCTGGTGCGCGATCTCCTTGTTCGACATTCCTTCCGACACCAGCCGCACAATTTGACGTTCGCGCGGCGTCAATAGCTCCAGCCGGTTCTCAATTTTGCCGCTGTCGGCTTCCTTGGCGGTTGGCGAGAGCTCGGACTGGTCCAAAAACACGCTACGCTTCGTCATCAGCCGCAGTGATCGCAGCACAGCGTCCGGTGCGGCAAACTTCGCGATTGCATCACACGCGCCGGCAGCGATGGCCAAGGCTAGATCGTGGTCGGTGTCGGAATCGGTAAAGAACACCAGGCGCGTGGGCAGGCCCTCAGTTTTCGCAATGGCGAGGATCTCGGATGCCGTCAGATCTGGCAGGGTGTCGGCAAGAAGTGCAATGTCGGGTGTCAAACTCCGAATCGCTTGGATGCAGCTTGTCCCGTCGCTGCACGACGCGACAACGTCGAAGTCCGGCTGTGCCCCGAGTACTGACTTAAGCCCCTGTAGAACGATCGGCTGTCGGTCTACGATCACAAGCCGGGTGCGCTTGAATATCCCTTCCTTCGCAGACGTGTCTAACATGGACCCTGCCTCGACCCGGCCGTCTATGTCCTTCGGCATATAGCCGAGGCCGAGTGAGGACATTAAAATACAACTAATGGAATAAAGAAACAATTTTAATTGGTTAATACTTAAAAATCGCAAGTTTGACGTGCAAATGTGCTCATTTGCAGAAATGGGTTCATTTGCCGAACAGTGCAGCGACACCAAGCCGTACGGCTTGGCTTCGAGTGGGCATTCGAACGCGTCACGGCCGTCATTCTATCAGCGTTAATACCGGCGGCCAGAACACCATCTTCGAAGTTGTTCGCTCCTCACGCGAGATTTTCAGAGCACGCTCGCGATCCGCACCTGGCGCTCACTACTCGCAGCCGAACAACTGTTCGGAGAATGATCGTTGGCTGAGATGCTGTTCAGCCCACGCGCAGGCTGCCATCGGCGAGTTGACGGGATTAATTGAGTGTCCGCTGTCCTGCATTAGCGCAAGTTGGAATCACAAGCACAAGCACAAGCACAGGCTCTCCGTGACCAGCGCATGCACGGCGTTCGGCGCAGGAACGATATCTGTAGTTGCCAGTTAACTGCTGTTGAGCTGCACGCAGGAGAGCAGCTCGACAATCCGGCATGAGTTCTCGCGCCGGGCATCCGTCGGGGGGTTAATCCCATGATGGACCACGCGACCAGAGTTGGTAACCGGTTGTTAGCAGCGTTGCCGCCAGCGGATTTTGCTTTGCTTGCGCCTCATCTACGGAAGATCGTGATCGAGCGCGATTCGGTGCTCGTCCGATCGGGCGATCGGATCGAACATCTTTTCTTCCCCCTGAGCGGTGCGATAGCCACTATCATGGAGCTGCCGAACGGGCAGACGGTCGCCACGACGATAGTCGGCCACGAGGGGGCTGTGGGTCTGACGACAGCGCTTGGCGCATCCCACTCGCCCGTGACGGCCGTTGTTCGCATCTCGGGGGCCGCGCTGCAGATCTCGCCCGCACAATTCCTGACAGCGCAACATTGCAGCCCCCCCATTGGAGCCATGGTGCAGGTCTTCACGAGATCGTTGTTGACGCAACTCCAGCACGTGGCGGCCTGCAACGCATTACATTCCGTCGAAGCCCGCCTGGCGCGCTGGCTGCTTCACATTCACGATCGGGCAAATGGCAGCGATCTCCTCCCGCTGACCCAGGAGACGTTGTCGGAATTGCTGGGCGTCCGCCGCACCACCGTCACACATGTCGTGAGCACGATGCGGGCTTCAAGAGCACTAAAATCCAATCGACGTGGCCAGCTTGAGATCGATCGGCCGCGGCTCGAAGCCGTAGCATGCGAGTGTTACAAGGTCCTGACCCGCAGAATCGATCGGATAGTCTCCCACGGCACGGTTGGGCTCGTTCATAAGCCTCCAGCGCGGAGCGCCTCCCGCTCACCTGGCAGCCGAATAGCCGGGACAGGCTCTTAGAACCGGTTCGTTTTCGCGAACCACCGCATATTCCCTCGCCATTCTGCAAAAAGTGCGCGAGGCTCGGCGCTGCAAACGCTCAATCCTGCGTGGAAGCGAGTTCAAGATTTTTTTGCGGCCTTGCCGCCGATTCCCCGGCCGCAGCGAACCATGGACGAAAAGTCCCGTCATCCATTCGCCTTGGGATGCTCGTCACAACAGCCCGACTTCTTGCGAATAAGCAGCACGGGCATGAGCTTTGCCCGTGCGAAGCTGGAACGCCCACTCACGGTCCGAGCTCGGTGATAGGCGCCGCCCGCCCTGCGCAGCTTGCGCTGAAGATATTCCTCTCGGCCTACCCGCTCTCTGAGCTTCTCAAGTTCCGCGAGCTGTGCGACCAGCGCCTCGAGACGTTCTCGAAGCAGCGCCGCAGGACTCTCCGCTCGAACGCGGCTATTCATGACACGCCCCCTGATCGAGGTCTTGAGAAGAAGTCGGGAAAGCTATGCAATCCAGTACAATCGCACTAACATTTGGCAATGTTTGCACCGCAAAACGCACTGCGGCGGTGCAACAAGGGATGACTCGGCCGGACGTTTAGCATGGGAGAAAGGTCCAGCCCTGCCAAACCACACGGCGCTGCAGGCGCACGCATGGGCTGAGAAGACTGCTATCGGCTGGATTCGGCTGCACTCGAAATCCTCGTGTTAGCTCCCGGACATTCAGCCTTGCGCTTTTCCTCGTCTTCTTCTGCGCAATCGAGCCCACCATCTGCGTTTGGAAGTCCAGAGCCGCCGCCAGTTGCGAAAGGCCCCTTCGCACTGCCTCCGCCACCACCAGACCCGCCACTAGGGCCACCGCCGGCTGCCCCTCCGGCGCGAGATGATGCAGCAGAGCGACCGCCAGGGGCTCCCCCGCCGCCCCCTGACGACCCGCCGCTGGAGCTCCCCGGCCCTGATACGGACGACCGGTCGTTATCGAAGAACGACTGCCTCCCGTCCTTCTGCGTCACCCCATGCAGCCCCCCCGAGCCTGCAATGGCTCTTGAGGTCAGCGAAGTGGATAGAAGCAGAGTCATCACGGGGGGTGTCACGGCCGCAAATCTTCCGCAGGTTTTCAAAAACGCTCGCCGGTCGTCATCTTCGTTACCGTCCCGGGTCACAACACGCTCTCCTCGGTTTAAAATTTTATTTACGGTATTATATATTAAATGTACTTTCAACCGATAATTTTCTTTATGTGGCTGACGTTGTTTAACGTGCGCCGTCAGCTGATCGTCGGCAATTTCCGTGCTCGTTCTTGCACTTCCTGGCGCACTCCTGCCTTCCAGGTCCGTTTCGGAGTTGCGCTCGCCATTTAATACGATTAATTTGTGTTTAACGGAGGTCGAGCGCAGGGCTCGATTGCAACGGATCATTACGATGCCACTGCAATTCCACCGGTCCGTCCGGGACATGGAGATCTGGAGCGCGACCAGCGAGGGCTTCTCGTTCGTGATCAGCTTCGAAAGCCCCAGAGGCCCCGGCTTTCATGGCCGGTCCGGCTATATGGCGAGTTGGCGTCCGCTCCACAAAAACCAGGCCGCAATCAAGATTGGCGGTTCGCCCTTTCGAACGTTAGCCGAGGCCGAAGGGGCCTGCAGCGACATGGCTGGGCATCTGGCGCCACGATAACCCCCCGTGCACGCTCCGGAAGGAGCCAGACGCTCCGGTCATTTCACGCCCGCCGGATCCTGACGCAACAGATCAGGGAGATCCATCTCACGTGACGCGGCATGCAACTCGTTTCGCGAAATCGCCAATGCCGCAAGAACCGTGCGATTGCTGATGTCCAACTTTTGGAAGATATGATGAAGGTGGACCTTGATCGTACCGTCGGCAAGGTTCAACCGACGTCCAATCTCCTTGTTCGAAAGACCCTCCGACACGAGCCGCATGATTTGCCGCTCCCGGTCTGTCAGTTGTGCCAGGGGCTTCTCATCGGGGCGGGCCTCATCGTTGGCTGGCCCGGCGCTCGGCGAGGCCGCTGCTTGGCCCTGGGCGGCTTTCCGCAGGGTTGAGACCAGCATCTCGGCATCAGAATCCTTCGAGAGGACGATGCAGGCGCCGTCCAAGGCCAGCCTCTGCAACTCACAATCGGCCGCGACACCGGCGAAGAAGACCACCACGGGACTGGGGCCTGCAGCGTTTGCAGGAGCAAGGATCTGCTGCCGGCTGACATCGGGCAGTGCAGCATCGACAAGCGCGACGTCCGGCACAAGAAATCGGATTGCCTCATTGCAGCTTGCACCATCGCTGCAGGATGCAACGATCGTAAAATCACGCTGCGTCGCAAGAACGCTCCTGATCCCTTGCAAGACGATCGGATGTCGGTCCGCGATGACAATTCTGGTGCGATGCATGCTTCCCCTGCCTATCGCTAACAACCCCCCGTGCAGCCGTTTAATCCAACAATTTCTTCGAAACGCGGGGATACCAGTCCGCTCGGCCAGAAGACCGCTCCAAATCTTGGACGGCCCAACATTCGGCGACTGCACCAAGGTAACTTGACCGGCAAATATGCGCAGCACCGTAAGAATGCGGTGCTCAAAATTAAGGCTGCAAGCTCCTCGACGAAAGGCAGCGTTCCTTCGACAACGCCTGATAGATTAACCCAGCAAATTCCCTCAGAGAATGTCATCGGCGAACAGATCGGCTTGCTGTGTTATGATGGTCAACATCCAATTAACTTCGTTGGCACCGTTATTACCAACGATATATTGGGCCATTCACGATTCAAATCTAACATTCGACGAAGTTTCGACGAATGCGGGACCGTTCAAAAAACCGCGCTTCTGAAGGGAGAAAAAGTAATACTATTCATCAAGGCGAAGCTGGGCAATGAAGCAGGAAAATGGCTGCATCGCGCGGCCAGTGTAGCAACGATGAAAACCGGTCACCCCGAATTGGAGCTGCATATTCGTTAATTCAGCAACTTCAACGAGCGGTCATGGAGGGCATCGTTGGCAATGAGTAGGTGGTCACATGTATTCTTCAGCAGTTTTGCGTCAAACTCATCAGGCTCTCATCGTTCAATTCACTGAATTGCAGAACTTGCGTAGCCGCGTGTTGAAGGCCGAGCAGCGATTGCTTGCGCTGAGGCGAGGAGCCCGGGCGCGGGGGACGAAGCGGCCGCTCGTTCGGAGGCACGGGCCCGGCCGGTAACTCCGACCACTGCGTTCCACACTGGCGCAGCGGCACGAGTGGATCGCGCTTGCCGGACCCCGCTTTGACCTGATAATCCCCCTCCTGTTTCGGTTCGGAAGGTAGTGGGGACGACTTCCATGGAGAACGACGACTGGGCATCCATGACCACAGCCGAGCTGTGGCGACTCTACGATGAAGTCACCGCTGTTCTTAGTCGCAGGATGACTGCGGAAAAGGCCAAGCTCGAAGAGCGGCTTCGCAAGATCGAGGGGACGGCCGCTCCGGCCCAGAACGAGGAACGTCCTCGCCGCCCCTACCCACCTGTGCTGCCGAAATACCAGAACCCGAAGAATCCGTCCGAAACTTGGTCCGGTCGCGGTAAGCAGCCCCGATGGCTGAAAGCCCAGCTTCGAGCCGGCAAGAAACTGAACGATCTATTGATCGATCGCTCGTCCGCGCAAAGGCGCCGCCGGACCGGCTGACCTCCGGCCCCACCGGCGGCCTACATGGCCGCAGCTGCCCGTTGGACCGGATCTTACCGATCGCGATCCTCTTTCCCGTTAGGACTGCCATCTCGGCCGCCATTGCCGAAGCCATTGTTGCCATGCACAATGTGACCGCCCGAGCCGGCTATCGCGGCAGACGTCAGCGAGGTGGAGAGCAACAGCGTCACAGTCGGAGGGGTAACGGCGGCAAATCTTCCGCAGTTTTTCAGGAATTCGCGACGATCGTCGCCTTCTGCGTCGAGTTGGGTCATCGGCTCGTCCTGCTCCAATCCAGCCCGCCTGAACTTAGACCTCTATTATTGCACCTCAAGTTAAATATGTTAGTTCAACTATTTTAATTGCCGCCCTCCGCATCGGTCCACGCCACCCACCAAGCGGCCACAAGCGCGGTCGTGTCCCCGGTGATGGTGTAGCTCGGTAGAGCAAAGCCGTCCGCACGCGCGCCCTCCCATGGCGCCGTAGCGGGCGGGCGGCTTTGCGGTGGTCACCGGCAGTTCGCCGGTAGGGTCGGGTTGCTGACACCAACCTGATTCGAGGAACCACCGATGACCGATGAGATGATGAACCTCCGCACGCTCGTGGAGAAGACCCCTGATGCGGATCTGCTG
Source organism: Bradyrhizobium sp. CB1015 (assembly GCF_025200925.1). Taxonomy (GTDB): domain Bacteria; phylum Pseudomonadota; class Alphaproteobacteria; order Rhizobiales; family Xanthobacteraceae; genus Bradyrhizobium. The sequence continues at coordinate 5,604,798 of NZ_CP104174.1, forward strand.
CGCGAGATGATCGGCTTTGCTGCCCAGCGCCTGATGGAGCTGGAAGTGGAAGGCCAGACCGGGGCCGCCTACGGCGAGAAGAACCCCGAGCGTCTGGCGCAGCGCAACGGCTACCGCGACCGGACCTGGGAGACCCGCGCCGGCACGGTCGAGCTGCGCATTCCCAAGCTGCGCAAAGGCTCCTACTTCCCCGGCTTTCTGGAGCCGCGCCGGATGGCCGAGAAGGCGCTCACCGCCGTGGTGCAGGAAGCTTATGTGCAGGGCGTCTCGACCCGCTCCGTCGACGATCTGGTGCAGGCGATGGGCATGAGCGGCATCTCCAAGAGCCAGGTCTCGCGGCTGTGCGCGGAGATCGATGACAAGGTGAAGGCGTTCCTCGCTCGCCCGATCGAGGGCGATTGGCCCTATCTGTGGATCGACGCCACCTACGTGAAGGTGCGCCAGCAGGGGCGCATCGTGTCGGTCGCGGTGATCGTCGCGGTCGGCGTCAACAGCGATGGCCGGCGCGAAGTTCTCGGCATGGACATTGGTCCCTCGGAGGCCGAGACATTCTGGACGGCGTTCCTGCGCAAGCTCGCCCGCCGCGGCCTGCGCGGCGTCAAGCTGGTCGTCTCCGACGCCCACGAGGGCATCAAGGCGACCGTCGCCAAGGTGCTCAACGCCAGTTGGCAGCGTTGCCGCGTGCACTTCATGCGCAACGCGCTGGCCCATGCCGGCAAAAGTGGACGGCGTGTCGTCTCCGCCTTCATCGCCACTGCGTTTGCCCAGGACGATGCCGAGGCCGCACGAGCGCAATGGCGGAAGGTCGCCGATCAGCTCCGCCCCAAGCTACCCAAGCTCGCCGGCTTCCTCGACGAGGCCGAGACCGATGTGCTGGCCTACATGACGTTCCCGCCGCAGCACCGCACCAAGCTGCACTCGACCAACCCGATCGAGCGCCTCAACGGCGAGATCAAGCGCCGGACCGAGGTCGTCGGCATCTTCCCCAATGAGGACGCTATCGTCCGCCTCATCGGCGCGATCCTGCTCGAACAGAATGATGAATGGGCCGTCCAGCGCGCCCGTTACATGACCCTGGAAACCATCGCGCCGTTGAGCGATGATCCAACCGTCAGCCTCCCGGCTATCGCCAGCTGACCAGTCCGGCTCTTGCCGGCGAACGCGGTGTCCCACCGCCAGTTACACCACGCTCAGGGACACGATCCAAGCGCTGCGTTGGCGAAAGGCAACGTTGTGCCCAAATTCCCAGCGAAGAGGAATTCTACAGGGAAAATCCCATATAGCGCGGGCTATCTGGCTAAGGGAATGTACGAAAACGCCTGGACTCCAAGCTGTTGCGGCACTGGATGCGGAAATCCACAACAGGGAAATTTCTGACAGTGATCAGGGAATGGGGGCACGCTGAAGAGGGAAACCGTCGCCGCCAGACGTGGCCGAACGTCGGTCAAGGCGGACAAAAACTAGTTGCGTCTCAATATTAAATAATTGAACTCCACAAGATATAATCCTAGCTTTGGTTCGCCTGGGCGGGCACCTCGTTTTCGGCGTCCACGATTTTTAAGATGGACGCCATCGGTGCAAGTCCAGTTCACGATGGCGCAATGGCTTTCTGATGCATTCAAAGCTCGATCCCCGCCTCTCTGAGCACAATTTGGACCAATGGCTTGCCTTTACGCGCAAATTCTTGCGGGCTCTCGCAGTTCGCAAGAGGAAGCAGTTTGATCGGAGGGTGTCGATCGGAGACCTTCTCACCGAGCGCGACGATAACGCCGCAGCATATGGCTTTGGAGAGGGGAGCACGATGTACGACAACGTACTCGTTCTGGGGCGCGTCAAGGTCGGACGAAATACCTGGATTGGACCGGGATGCATTCTGGATGGTTCAGGTGGAGATTTGCAGATCGGAGATTGGTGCTCCATCTCTGCTGGCGTTCAGATCTACACGCATCACACTGTAAACCGCTCAATTTCGCTCGGCCGGGATCCGATCGATTACGCGCCCACCTCGATCGGCAACGGGGTCTATATTGGCCCGAATTCGGTGATTCAGATGGGTACAACCGTCGGCGACCGCGCCGTTATAGGCGCGAACTCGTTCGTCAACAGGGATATTCCCGCGGGTGCCAAGGCGTTTGGCTGTCCAGCGCGAGTTCACCCTGCGTCTAAAGCCACATAATGCAAGCCGCATCAGTAATACACTAGCGGTCAGAACTCGAAGCTGCCGCCATAGCCTCGGGCAAGATCTCATTAGTCTAGAGATCACGGGGATCGTTGAAGACTTGCTGAGAAACCGAAGAAACGAGAGACTTTCCTCATCGGCAGAGAAGCCCGACAGCTGAAAAACAACGCAGCCACGCGAGCTATCCGGTTTTGGCCAACCGCGGTCAAGAACAACGCAATGCTCTTAAGGGTGCTTTCGCAGGCAAGCAGGGCTCTGTGCTGCCGAGCATCTGGGACGAGGGCCAACGCTGTCGGGTTTTCGGAACGTGCTGGAGGGTCCGGTCGCAATCATCGTCCACGCCTCCTTTCCGCCTTTGCGACGAGCCGATCAGCCACGCGCTTGCCCGTGGTGCCTCGGGTTGCGATCACAGCTTCAAGTGGTCTGACGGACCGCCTTGTGACTAAAGCGGGATGGGTTTAGACTGAATCGATTTGGGATACCCAAATCAGTCGGTTTCTGATTCACCATGCTGGCTGGACGGAGGCCAGCATGGATGGGCAAGCCGTCGCAAACGTGTTGTGGCCGCGATCGAGGGCGGGATGTCCCGCAATCAGGCCGCCAAGCAGTTTGGGGTGGCAATCAGCACGGCCATCGGCTGGATGAAGCGGGTTGATGAGACCGGCAGTGTCGAGCCTAGCCAGATCGGCGGCTACAAGCCGAAGGCTATTTCGGGTGAGCACGCGGTCTGGCTGTCGCAGCGGATCAAGGACGGCGATTTCACCATCCGCGGTCTCGTTGCTGAGCTCGCCGGGCGCGGCCTGAAAGTCGATTATCACTCGGTATGGGACTTCGTACATGCCGAGAAGCTCAGCTTCAAAAAAAAGCGTGGCGGCTGGCGAACGCGATCGTCCCGACGTCGCGCGGCGGCGAGCCCAGTGGGCAAAGTATCAAAGTCGCGTCGAAGCTGAACGGCTGGTCTTCATCGACGAGACCTGGACCCGGACCGATATGGCCCCCTTGCGAGGATGGGCGCCGCGCGGGCACAGACTTCACGCCAAGGTTCCCCACGGCCGCTGGAAGACCATGACCTTCCTGGCGGCCCTGCGCCATGACCGGATCGATGCGCCATGGTTCATCGAGGGGCCGATCGATGGCGTGAGCTTCCGCACCTATGTCGAGAAGGTCCTCCTGCCGACCCTTCAGCCCGGTGACATCGTCGTCTTGGATAATCTCGGTAGCCACAGGAGCAAAGCGGTTCGCCAGCTCATCCGTTCGGTCGGCGCCAAACTCTTCTTCCTGCCAAAATACTCGCCAGACCTGAACCCCATCGAACAAGTCTTTGCCAAGCTTAAGCACTTGGTCCGCAAAGCTGCCGCGCGAACCGTTGACTCCGTCTGCGCTGCAATCGGCCACGCACTCGATGCCTTTACCTCAGAGGAATGCGCCAACTACCTCAAAAATTCAGGCTATCGAACCTAATGCCATCGCGCTTTAGGCTGGTGCCGGCCGAAATTCCGGAACGAAGCCAATTTGCTCGCGTGCGCTCTAAAGCACCCCGTTTGATCATAGGGCTCGAAGCGCGCGCTTCTGTTTCGCCAACGCCGCCCGCTCATACCGCTCGATAATGTTGAGACGTTTCACGACGAGCGGGACCGGGCAGTTCAAAAGCGCGTCCAACATCGCCTGCCGCAAGCTGCGGATCCGCAGAAGCGCGAGCTTGGAGTGCGCCAGCGCCATCGCCGCACCGGGCGTGACCGGATGCCCGAGCCCCCGCAGCAATCGCGACGGCAAGACTCTCCGCCTCGGCAGGATCACAGATATCGCTCTGCGCCAACCCGTGACGCAGCGCGTTGCGGCTGGACCTCGTTTTTCCACGTGCCGTTTTCGGCCCGGTGCTGCGCTTGGCGTTGCGGCGATTGGCTTCGATTTGTCGAATTGATGCCATGTCCGAGACCCTCGGCTGATGCTGATTGTTGCGGCCGCAAGCTCGCTCCAACGTATTGGAAGATCAACGGTTTTTCGATCAAAGAACTGCAAAATTGCTGCAGAAAGGACTGGCATTCCCGCGCAAAAGGAGCGTTAATCATTGGGCCGGCCAGCGGGCCCTTGGCCCCGGTCTCTCCCCTCGCAGTGGCGGGGGTTTTGGTGGTGCGGCGGCAAGCCGCGTCAGCCAAGGAGAGACCGGTGACCACGATTGCAACCGACGGCGCCGCGGCGCCCCACTCCGTTACCACCTTTGACCGCCACGACCGCCGCGCGTTCATCGGCGGCTCGGACGCCGCATCATCATGGGCCACGATCAGGACGCGCTGCTTCGCCTGTGGCGGGAAAAGCGCGGCGAGATCGCGCCGCCAGATTTGTCCCGCAACCTGGTCGTTCAGCTCGGCCTTGCCACTGAAGAACTCAACCGCGCCTGGTACCAGGCCGCCACCGTGCACGCGATCGCCGATGTCCAGAAGCGGGTGCGGCATTCCGTGCACGGCTGGATGGCGGCCACGCTGGACGGCATCGTCGCCCCGACCGGCGCGGTGTTCGAGGCCAAGTTCATGCTGCCCTGGGCCTTTACCGAAGAGGCCGCGGCGGAGAAGCACATGGCGCAGCTGCAGCACAACATGTGGGTGGTTGCGGCGCGCGCGGCCGTGCTCTCGGTCATCAACGGCGGCGGCAAATGGGTCGAGATCACCGTGCATGCCGACCCGCTCTACCAGCACCTGCTGCTGACTGCGGAGAAGAAGTTTTGGCGCTGCGTGCAGAGCGGCGAGCCGCCGCTGCTGTTTGGCATCGAGACCCCACGGCCGCGGCTTGCCGCCGTCAAGGTCGTCGACATGGCCGCGTCCAATGTCTGGGCCGAATGTGCGGCGATCTATCTGCGCACCCGCGACGCCCATGCCGAGCACGAGCTGGCCAAGGCCGAGCTCAAGAAGCTGCTACCGGAGGATGCCAAGGAGGCGTTTGGCCACGGCGTTCGCGCCAAGCGCTCCAAAGCCGGCGCGGTCAGCTTTGATCCGGTCGAGATGGAGGCCGTCCATGCATCAGGCCAGTGAGCATATCGGCACGATCGCGGCGGCGCTGGCCCGCGCGCAAGCCGCGCTGACCAACCCGGAAAAGACCCTGACCGCACAGATCCGCTCGCCGTTCCTGCGCGATGACGACCGCACCTTTCGCTACGCCTCGCTGGCGAGCGGCCTCGACATCGTGCGCAAGACCTTGAGCCTGCAGGAGATCGCCGCCATCCAGACCACCCGGGTCGAGGCCTCGACCGGCCACATCCACCTCACCACCCTGCTCGCCCATTCCTCCGGCGAGTGGATCTCCTCGGACTGGCCGGTCTGCGCCGCACGGGACGTCGAGGCGCCGCATCGCATGGGCGCGGCGCTGACCTACGCCCGACGCTACGCCCTGTTCGCGCTGGTCGGGATTACCGGCGAGGATGATCTGGACGCCCCGCATACGGCCGCCGGTCCCCTGGTCCCGCCCAACCTCCAGGCCTCACCCGGCAAGGGTGTTCTCAACCGTGCCCGGGTGCTGCGGCCGGACGAGTCCGCCGCACTCCGGGAGCAGCTATTGCGCCAGCTCGAAGCGCTGTCCGCCAGCACCGATCTGCTCGGCTGGGCCATGACGAGCCTGCCGCTCAAGAACAGCCTGCAGGAGCCGGATGCCCGGCGCGTCGAGGCAGCTTATCAGGCCAAGCTTGAGGACGCGGCCCGGACTCCGGCCGAGCAACCCGCCGTCCTGGATGGCGCCCCAACCCTGCCAGCAGCGCCGCTCGAGGCCGCGCTGCAGCCGGCGCTGCCCGAGGCGGGGCTCGCTCATCCCAAGGAGCCGACCCGCAAGCGCAGCAAGGCGCACCTGCTGTTTGTCAAGGAGCAGCCCTGCCTGGTGTGCCGGCAAACGCCATGCGATGCCCATCATCTGACATTCGCCCAGCCGCGGGCGCTCGGGCGCAAGGTCAGCGATGAGTGCACCGTGCCGCTGTGCCGCGCCCATCACGAGGCAACGAGCGGGCGTGGTGGGCGAACCTGCAGATCGCGCCACTGCCGCTCGCGCAGGAGCTGTGGGCGGCGAGCCCGGTGCATGGTTCGATCGACAGCGCGGTTGGCGTCGCGGCCGTCTTCGCAAACCCGGGCGTGGAGGCATCCCGATGAACGGCCCGTTCCAAACCGCGCGCGAACTGACCGCCACTGCGCTCCCGGCCGAGTTTGCGGCCTTGGCGCCGCCGCCCCTGCTGCTGCCCGGCGAACATCTCGACCATTACCACGCGCTGCGACAGGCCATCTTCGCGGACCTTGCGCCCCGGTCCGCCATCGAGTGGCTGCTCGCCATCGATGTGGCCGAGCTGTCCTGGGAGATCCAGCGCTACCGCATGTTGCGGCACAAATTGCTCGAGACCTATCGCCAAAAGGCCATCGAAGCGGCGCTGCGGCACATCGACATGGTCGGGATCGATCCCGACTTCGAACTCCAGGCCGAATACTACACGCAGCAAAATGCCCTGAGCTGGCGGACTGACTCGATCGCCGCGATCGAGATCGAGGCGCGGCTTGCCGCCTATGGCTTCGATCAAGACGCCGTCACCACCGAAGTCTACGTTCAGGCGCGCGAGGTTCTGGCCCTGTTCGAAGGCTTGCTCAACGCCGCGCAAACCAAGCGCATGTTGCTGCTGCGCGAGATCCGGAACCGAAGCTGGATGGGTGCAAAAAGGTCAACAATTGCAAACGGCACGCAAGCCGCTTGATGAAATCAGGAGACAACTGAAAGCACCGACCGCAGCTATCACAGCCCTCGTGTATTATTTGGTCATACCATTCGCTCGCTCTTGCAAAAGAGGTCGCTTGCCTCGCAAGCGCGCGCCTCTGGAGTCCGACGTGAGATCGGCAACCTCGCGTCTCTCAGACAGGGTGGAGCAAGGGGCCGCGGTCGACAGCACGGAAAGCCCGGAGTAGATCTCAGGCAGGACCGAAGCGACGAGACTTGGCTACCGAACAATTCGACCGACGCTCAATCGGTCGGAGGGCCGAGATCTGTTCAAAAACCCGCCGAATGCCATTTCGCGATAAGCTGGAATTTAGAAGCTGGTGCGCTTTATCAAAGGGTACGCAGATAGCTGATGATGGCTTGACGTTGTGTCGCGCTGGCGGCGCCCGCGAAATCCATCCTAGTCCCGGGGCAGAAAATGCTTGGGCTTCGCAGGAACTCGTCGAGGCGCTTTTCGGTCCATATCCCGCCGATCCCGCGCAAGCTTGATGAATAGTCCGGATAGCTCTCAACCGACGCAACCCGACGACCGACGATGCCGAGCAGGTCCGGTCCGATCCGACGCTCATCAACTTCGACTGATGGCAGCCACCGCACCTTTCGTTAAAAAGGCTTCACCCTTTGAACTTTCTCTCGGACGTAGCGAGATCAATAATTGATCATCCGTCCATAGCAACAGGCTGCCATCATGACCCTCGATGATATCGCGAATGCGGCTTCCGATCGGGACAGCCCCGAGGTATTTGACTTGACCGTTCCGAACGCGCGCACGAAACAGCGTCCCGTCCTTGAGTGTGGCGATCGGGAGATCACCTTGCCGCTGCGGAAACGCTCCGCGCTCCACCCCGACTAGATTCGAAACCGCGATCGAGGGCACCCAAGCGAAGACTGGAGCTTCATAGCCCTTCTGCTCCGCTTCAGGCTTGTTCAGTGGCCACGAGAACGAACCATAGTCTGTTCCGTAGGTCGCATATGGCCCGCCGTAATTTTTGCGCCCCGGACCAGCCGATTGAGTTCGTCGCCGCCCTGCGGGCCATGCTCGGTCGACCATATTGTCCCAAACGGGTCGACGTAGAGGCCTTGCTGATTCCTGTGACCGGCCATGAAGATTGCAGCGTAGCCATCACGGATGTTGATCACAATTGTTTTACCGTAAGACGCGGACGGATCCTGCGAATAAGCATGAGCTGAAGCAAGCCCGTCGAAGCCAAAATCACCGACAGTCAACAGCAGCGTATCCGTGCCCAGGAGGGCCATCCGCCCGCATCCAAAATAACCGACAAACGGAATGCCACGGCGGCGGCGCTCCCCGCGGACGGGAAGACAGGGTGTGGTTTCATACAGAGTTTTCCATTCGGAGGAAACTTGGCCGTGAAGAATCCCGGCGCGTTCAGACTCCAGCACGGAGACTCGTTCGGTCCAACATTCCTCAGCGGCATGCCAGTAAGGATGCGAGACGAAGATGCGCGCAACGGCGCCGACCTCCTGAACTAGCAAGCCATACACTCTGAACCACTCGGTATTGATAATTTCGTGTCCGGCCTGCCTCCTTTGGCCCTTCTACGTCGTATTTGCGTGAAAGTGATGCGCCCACGGACGCCCGGCAGCCACGGAAAACGCCTCACCGTTGATGGGCACCCGGTACGGCAGTGTAGAGACGGTCACGTGGTCCAGGACTTCCCAGGAGAAGACATGGAGATGACCATCTCCGCTCACCACAAGATAGCGATCGCCGATCCGGGCCAGCGCACCGCCGGGCACCGCAGATTTTGGAAATGCGTTCGCGTAAGTGTGAACGTCCAGGTTGTATAACTCAGTCTTGATCAAGCTGTTGGAGTGCAGCGCCGTCTCCGGAGTAACGCGTGATGCCAACGAACCCGCGGCGGTGGCGGCGACCAGCCCGCCAAGCGCCAAAGCTTGGTGCAGCGCCGCAGTGCCGACGAAGGACGGGGCGGGGACGAGCACCAAGGCAGACGTGAAAATGCCGAGCGTGATAGCGCGGGAATAATCGGCTTTGGTTAGGACAAACCTAGGAAGACCACACCAAAGATCGCCGTTGTGGCCACGATGGTCCTGCCCAATCGCATCCCCGGGGATGAGGGCGGGACAAAAGAGTATATGCCGCGCTTAGGACGAAAGACGCTATAAGACGGCCAAAGGGAAGCGACTGGGCGGCGGGAAACCGCCAAAATGACGGCCCAAAACTCAATATTGGAAATTGGAAAAGCAACGCGACGGAGGCCGCATACCACACCACCAGATAACACCACGACGGACTCTGGCGCCGGCCAGAATTCGCTGTAGCCCCCGTTTGATCGAGAAGCTCGAAGCGTCTCACCATGCGTCTGCGCAAAGAGGGAACGATCCTCGTCTTTCGAAGCTCCTCAGATTTTATTTCAACATGCCCCGGGAAGTTCATATTCCGCTCTCACGTTTATATTCATCACACTACCGCTCCCATAAATAATCGATATTTAATTTAAAACTACCAACGCGGGAGAGGTTATTATGCCTACCACACCGGCGCAGAGCGATGCTGGCGCACGCGCCCTCACACCCCTTCCCGTTCAACCGCGGCCCACAGCCTGTTACGGCCCGGGCTCTGCACGCGAATCCAGCGATAGGGCGTCAGCGACCAAGCTCTGATCTGTGGCGTCAGATTGTCGAGGACGAAATCGCCGCTTCTGGTGCGCACGAGAAGCACCAGATGATGCTCACCGGAACCGACGACGACTTCGCTCAAGAGGAGCACGCGCGATGGCCAGCCCCACCGCAGCAGCTCGTGGCGCTTGCTCACCGCGTAATCGTTGCAATCGCCACGCGCTGGATTGATGGTCCACGCCTCGCCCGCGAGACCGAGCTCGTTGCGAACCGGCTCGATCGCCAGATTCACGGTGCGGTTGATGTCGCGCAGGTCTGCCCATCGCTTCTCAGTCAACAGGATCGGACCGCCGCGGAAGAAGCGTCGCGGGCGACATTCGGCCTGATAACGGAGGCAAAATATCGTGTAAGTGAGGGGCGGAAGAACCGGGCGCCCCAGCTGGATAGACGAAACACTCGCTTGGGGCGCCCTTGGCGCGACTAGCAACGCCGCTCCCGCCCACTGAACGCCCCCGATCACGATTGCCAGGGCTGCTGCGATGACCGTGACCGAGGTTCGCTGCATCTGCCGACCCCCTTCCGTACGCCAAACCGTGTCGGCTCGAACCGGCGCGGGCCCGGCCACATCAATCTATTTAATTCGCCATTTATAATTTGACTATATTTAAATAGCAATAACCATTAAATGAGCAATCGATGGCTTGATGCAGCAGCCCCCCCGGAAGCGGGCGCGGAATGAATGGAAAGAAGAGCGCCAGTGCTCTCGGCGGAAGGCGTTCATTCGCTTCGCGACGCAAGCCGCGCTCAGCGCGCCGGCGAACAATGATTCGCCACCATATAATTTTAATTATCGTTCAGAGTTTTTATGGGCGCCACTGTTTCGACCAGGACCCGCTTCACATGCCAGTCGAGCTACTCGTCATTCTGGGAGCTGAAGCTTCTATACTCGGCTTCGTGGCCGCAATGACCCTGCATGCCAAGCGAATGGACGTTCTGAGCGGACGATCGTTCGAGCGTCCCATGGTCTCCCCCGGAGAGAACCGGCATCTGGCGCGGTCGCCCCGTCGAAAGGTCGGCAATTTACTGCGCTTGACAGAGAGGTGGACGATCTCCTCACGCTCGTTTCACCGGATTTCTTGCGGCGCACCAATCGTCAGAAATCTGCTACTGCTCTTTCTAGCCAGCGCGAAGGCGCCGGTCCGGCTTCGGACGCGCGCGCGTTGGAGCACCTCGCCCGCTCCAGGTGCTTGCGACCGGCCCGCCGTGCCTTCTGCGGCTGGTCGCGACACCGACGCCCAGGGAAAGGACGCCGGTCCCGGACAATCGAGCGCTGCCCCCGTCTTGCACCAACTCAGCGCTCCTTGAACGCCCGCCCCGCCTGATCCTGCAGCGGCTTGAGCAGGTTCGAAAGCGCGGTTCGACCTGCCGTCTTGATGAAAACCTCGACCGGCATGCCGGGCAAGACTGGCGGACCCGAGCTTGGCCAGATCCTTCAGGAGGACGCGAACGGTGAAGGGCGCCGGTACGCTGCTCCAACCTAGTATCCGCGGCGACCAAGCCGACTCCCCCGTCAGTTTGGGGGTCTAGTCCGGATATGAATTCGACTGAGCTGATTGGCGGGTCTTGCGCTCGGAGAGCTTGGAGCGTGTTTGTCCCCCGCGGAGCGGCACTTTACCGGCTAACTTGTCCTAAGAGCCACAACAAAGGGAGTGAGCTTAAGGCGGCTATTATCCATCGGCGACCGATTAACTACTTCAAGAACATCTACGGACATGCCTCTGGCCGTTTTCTTCCGCGATCGGCGCCTTATGATCTTCCTGGCCGAGTTTTTTTGGCTAGCATGGACATGCAATGTGATCGCAATATACTCGAAGAAGTGTAGGCGACCGGCGAAGCCCATTGACTGCTAAGAGATCGCTATGAATCCGATTTTAGACGAAGATTTGCACTACGTACTGAACCAGCTCTCACCGGCGAACAAAAGTTCGTTCCAAGATGGCACAATACTGATCACCGGCTGCGCAGGCTTCCTGGGGTTCAGTTTTATGCATTTTTTCTCCGAGCACGCCCGCGCGCTTGGAATCCGTAAGATAATCGGACTTGATACATTTCTTCTTGCAAAACCGAAGTGGATTTCGGAAATTACGATCAGACATCCGGGTTTGGTCGACGTTCACCAGTTCGATATTTCAAAAGACGACATTTCGAGTATTGATGGTGGCGATCAGGCAACTCATGTGATCCATGGCGCGTCAATTGCTTCCCCGGTATTCTACCGGAAATTTCCGATCGTTACCTTGGATGCAAATATTTGGGGGCTAAGACGGATACTGGATTTTCACGCATCAAAGAAACTCAGGGGCCTTCTGTTTTTCTCAAGTAGCGAAATCTACGGCGATCCCAGTGCCGACAACATCCCGACGGACGAAGAGTATCGTGGCAATGTTTCCTGCATCGGCCCACGCGCCTGCTACGACGAATCGAAGCGGTTTGGCGAGACCATGTGCTACCTGTTTTCCAAGGAGCATGGAATTCCGATCACAATTGCAAGGCCATTCAACAACTACGGGCCGGGAATGAGAACCGATGATCGGCGCGTCCCCGCTGATTTCGCAAAATGCGTCATCGAAAACAGGAATATCGAAATTCTGTCCTCTGGTTCACCTACACGCACATTTTGTTATGTGGCTGATGCGATCACCGGTTATTTGAAGTGTCTCACCTATGGAGAGTTCGACTACTTCAATATCGGTATTGAAAAGCCGGAGATTTCTGTTCGAGAACTTGCCTCGCTTTATCAAGAGGCCGGCGCCCGCCTCGGCGGCTACAGGGGAATGATCGTTCTTGGTCAATCCTCCGACAAAGAATATTTGACCCACAATCCGAATAGACGCTGCCCCAATATCAAAAAGGCAAGAACGAAGCTTGGGTACGATCCAGCGATCGACGTCAGAACCGGAATTGAGAGATTCGTTCAGTATCTCCTGCATGAGAAGGAGAAGGGGGCGCTCGCGTGAAGTTGTCTGTAATCGGAACCGGCTATGTCGGCCTTGTGAGCGGCGTTTGCCTTGCGTCGAAAGGGCATGACGTCATTTGTGTTGACGTGAACGAAGAGAAGGTCAGTTCGATCAATAACAGGAATCCGCCCATTCATGAGGAAGGCCTTCCGGAACTGCTTCGCAGCGTCGTAGACACACGAAAATTCCGCGCCACTTCCAATTTGACTGAGGCCTTGGATTTTTGCGAGGCCGTGATCATCGCCGTCGGGACTCCGACCACCGACGGAAAGCTCGACCTCACCTATCTCGTTCAAGCAGCCCGTCAAATCGGTGCGTATTTGAACTCGACAAACAAGTTCTTAAGTGTGATCGTCAAAAGCACAGTACTTCCGACCACAACCGATGTTGTCGTTCGCCAGGCGATTGCGGAAGCATCTGGCGGAAAGACTTCGCAGTTCGGACTTGGAATGAATCCTGAATTCTTGCGTGAGGGAAACGCCATCTCCGACTTCAATTTCCCTGATCGCATCGTTCTTGGGTTCGAAGACTTCAAAACTGGTGAGGTTCTCTCGAGAATTTACGAGCCTTGGAACGCCGACAAGGTGTTTGTCAACACCCGGACGGCCGAGATGATCAAGTACGCAAACAACTGCTTTCTCGCGCTCCAAATTTCAGCTGCGAATGAATTGGCGAATCTAGCGGCCAAGCTTGGTGGCATCGACTTTATGGACGTTTTTAGAGGCGTGACTCTCGATAAGCGATGGAATCCGATTCGAAACGATGGATCTCGCACAGAACCTGAAATATTAACTTATTTGGTGCCTGGGCCCGGCTTTGGCGGGAGCTGTTTCCCAAAGGACGTTCAGGCGATCCGCGCGCAAGGACACGACAATGGTCTCCCAATGGAAATATTGGACGGTATCTTGAGCGTGAACGAGCGACAGCCCGAACAAGTAACCAAGATTCTTGAGGCACACTTTGGGACTCTAAGCGGCAAGAACATCTTGCTGCTGGGACTTGCGTTCAAGCCACAAACCGACGATGTTCGTGAATCGGCCTCCATTCGCATTTCTGAAGAACTGCTCGCGTATAAAACCATCCTTGTCGCGCACGATCCAATTGCGACGGAGAACTTCATCAAGCTCTCAGGCGTTCAAACCTCCACGATAAAATTCACCCAGGATTGGAAAACGGAAGTTGCGAACGCGGACGCAATCGTCATAGCTACGCGGTGGGAGGAATACAAGGCTCTTCCCGGCCTCAAGGTTGCCGGCAAAGTCGTATTCGATGCGCGACGGCTTCTTTCCCCAAAGGATTTCCCGAGCTCTACTTATTTTTCAATTGGCCGAAGAGTTTAGGCGGAAGTTTTGGGCCGACGGCTGGCGGGATGACCTTAGCCGCATCGCCGGCGCGGCCCTTGAGGTAGCAGCGGCGCTTTTTGTAGACCGGCGCTCGACGCCCGAAGCATCAAGACCCTGCAAACCCAAAACAGTCCACAGTCGCAAATCCGATTCCAACTCAATCGGCCAGGCTGTTCTTCACGAACGGCCAAGGCTTTTCTTGCCCGGACGAATTACGTCGTTGATCACGACACTGAACTCCCGTTCAGCCTCTCCCCGTAATACTCAAAACACTCGTCCCAAGCTTTCGATTCCTCCCATTTGCCGACATACTCGACGGCGGAGTCTGCGTTGTATCTTCGCATCGGTTCGCTAAAGTCCGTTTGGTGATCGAGAATAACTTGAAGCTCCCTTCCCGCACGCTTCGAAAACTCCTTTGCGTATTTTTCCGCGAACTCCCCCTGCTTGCATACGTAACCGCTGGGATTTAGTTTCGTGAGAATTTGACTTTGCGACGGAAGTATCTCGACGAATTTGCAATAACAACGAGAGAGCAGCGATACGTGCGCATTGTCGCGCAAGTATTCCGGCACTCTTACGTGCGGAATTTGACCGCTCGCCCATGTTTTTACGAGATAGTACGTGAAGCGTTCTTCTTCGTAAGGACCGAAAGGATTGGCAATCACGAACTTGCCGAGCTTCAACTTTCTTTGCTCACAAAAGTACCGAAAGATTTCGTAGGTCATCGTCTTCGATAGTCCGTAAGGACTGAAAGCTCCGGGATCTCCCAACCCTTCATTGGATTCGAAAACTGACCCAGTCAGAATAACGCCCTGCCCCCCGCCTCCGTGGAAGATATCCAGTACACGTCTTAGGTTGTTAGTATTGTTTGCGGTTGCGGCCATGTAATCGAAATTGGGACTACGATAGTCCTTCATTTCCGCAGCATGATGGCAAATGAGCTCAAACTTGCCTGATTCCAGAACTTCCAAAAATTTTCTCGAACCAAATGAGACGTTCGGCTCAATCGAAGAGACTTTTTTGAGTTCCTTGAAACGCTCGCCACGAACGCCTTCGTAAGATTCGCTCCGCACGGTCGCCACAACTTGGTGACCCGCCCCAGCAAGCTCTCGCGCAAACCACAAACCAGTAAACGACGTAGCTCCGGTCAAAAGGATTTTCATAACATTCCTCAGTCAGCAGCGCGGAAGCAATTTCTGGCCGTTTCGCGTGCTTCTCGGATACGTGCGCGGGGGATACCGCTATTTACGGGCCGCTTCAGGGGCGCCCACCACATTGTGAACTGAAGCGGCCGCTGCTGGCAAATCACAGGCCGTCATTTTCACCTTAGGCCTCGAAGCAGTTCAATCCCATGAAAAGCGGGATTGAACTCGGGCCAGTTACGATCCTTTTCCGAGACTTCCACGGGGGCGCTGGGCCAGTTCACACCGAAGCGTGGGTCGTTGAAACGTATCCCTCGCTCTGCTTCAGGGTTGTAGAAAGCATCCACGACATAGAACACCTCTACGTCCTCGGTCAATGTGAGGAACCCATGCGCAAAGCCTCGGGGAACGTACATCATCAGCCGGTTCTCGGCCGATAATTCCGCCCCATACCATTGAGCAAAGGTTGAGGAATCCGGGCGGAGATCGATAATAACGTCGTACAAAGCGCCGCGGACGCAACGCACAACTTTGGTTTCGGCCGCCGGCGGTAATTGATAGTGCATACCGCGCAACGTGCCCGCCTTCGTGGTAAGCGAGTTGTTGATTTGGACGACCGGTGTAGGGATGCCCGCGATTTCGAATTCTCGTTGGCAGTATAAGCGCGCGAAAAAGCCCCTCTCATCGGCTCGCTTTTCCAGTTCGATCGTATGTGCGCCATGAAGCGGCGTCTGATGGAATTTCATCGGCAAATCCTTGGACCGGGGCCAATGCAGGTCAGGTTGAAAGCCCGCCTTCGGCGATGTTGGGCCTTGAATCGCATTAAAAACGAATTGGATTTGTCTACCGAGAGCCGCGATAGCCCGATCCAATAAACTATCGCGAGAGCGGCGAATGAATGTTGGGCCGACGTTGTCCGGCACGTCCGTGGTGAGGGTCCCCTTTGAACTCCGTTCACCATTTTTTCCAAGGGGCTTTGTTGCTCAACCAGAGGTCTTCCAAATATCGCTTGTCGCGCAATGTATCCATTGGATGCCAGAACCCGTCGTGAAAGAAGACGCTCATTTGGCCATCCTTTGCCAAGTTGATCATCGGCTCTCTTTCCCAGATCGTTGCATCTCCATCGACGTAGTTTCCGATCTTGGGCGATAAAACAAAAAAGCCACCATTGATCCAGCCGCCGTCGCCGCGCGGCTTTTCTTGAAAGCCAGTTACTCGACTCCCTTCGTAGTTGATTGCACCGAAGCGTCCCGGTGGCTGAGTTGCTGTCACGGTTGCAAGGCGCCCTTCCCGACGATGAAATGCGATGCTGTCGGTGATGTTGATGTCTGATACACCATCGCCATAGGTGACACAAAAAGCCTCGTCGCGTCCGATATAAGGCAGAATCCTCTTTATACGGCCTCCAATCATAGTCTCCTCCCCGGTGTCGATCAGGGTGACCTTCCAGGGCTCAGCGTGGTTCTCCAAAACTTCCATCCTGTGTTCCCGCATGTCGAAAGTGACGTTCGACTGATGCAGGAAGTAATTGGAGAAGTATTCCTTGATTACGTACCCCTTATAGCCAAGACAAATGATGAAATCGTTGATGCCGTGGCAACTGTAGATCTTCATGATATGCCACATGATCGGCTTACCGCCGATTTCAATCATGGGCTTGGGGCGGATATCCGTCTCTTCGGCAAAGCGCGTTCCAAGACCGCCGGCCAATATCACTGCCTTCATCGATCGCCTTCTTGCGCAGATCGCCCGCCATCTATTGCGGCGCAGCGATAAACAACGCCCCATTTAAATATACTAATCGAATACAATCAAGATTAAATCGGCTTTTATTTATTATGGCCCCGATATGGGCCCCTCGTCGCAACCCCCTCGGAGAATGATGCGGAAAGACGAGACGGAAGATTGACTGCGCGCTGAAGGCGAAGATCGCGCTGCGGGAGTATCCGACAGTGGCCGATCTGGCCCGGTGTTTATGCATGAAGAGGCAGCTTCTGGAACAAGCAGCGCGCTCGCACCATTGGCCGAGCCGATCAGAACAGCGCAGGCGGGCACGAGCGCGAGATGAGAAGCTTCAGGCCAAGACCGGCCAGTTGATCATGGACCGAGAGGCCCGGAAGATGAGCGATCCGGATCGCGGCGCGAATCGACCGCAGCTATCGAGAGTTGTCGGTGCCGCGGCAGACCTTGACCAGCATGCTGAGCAACAGCTTCGCACAATGCCCAACCGTATGGTGGTCGATGCGGGTACACCGCCTTTGCTCCGGTCATACCCGCAATATAAGGGGTCACTCCCCTTCCCGTACGGTCGATTGCGGGTATGTTGCGCGAGACTACTACAGCCTGTTCAGTTGAAATTCTCCGTCTTGAACATCAACATTATTCCCAGGCAATGGACAAATTCCTCTTGCGCCGTGCGGAACATTCCCCACGATACAAAACCAGCGGACGATCGCGGCAGAATCGCTGCGACGATGTCTGGCGCTGGCAGTTGGCTTAGGAATCACCCTGACCAATTAGGATCCCAAGTTGGATTGGAATAAAGACTCCCGTGTGCCCGCCAGCATCGGCCCAATCCAAATGAGCGAGACCTTCGCATCCTTAGTATGTGATATTTGAATATGCATCCTCCCCAACAGGCTTACATCATTCCAGATGACGGGTCTTCGTCCAAGAAAGCACCTGAACAATCTGATGTCTCGGCTACATTTTACCCCCGGCAAAATGCATACACCAATAGCGATAACTGCTGGGCGCCTTGTATGACACCGCTCCAATTTTTTGCATGAGGTACTCAGCGCTCCTTGAACGCCCTCCCCGCCTGATCCTGCAGCGGCTTGAGAAGGTAGGAAAGCGCGGTTCGACCTGCCGTCTTGATGAAAACCTCGACCGGCATGCCGGGCAACAACTTGGCCGAGCCGAGCTTCGCCAGCTCTTCCGGCTTCAGCAGGACGCGGCCGGTGTAGTAGCTCGTGCCGGCACGCTGATCCTGCGTGATGTCTGCCGAGACCATGCTGACCTCGCCGTCGATCTCGGGCGTGGTCTTCTGGTTGAATGCTGCAAAGCGCATCGTCGCGGTCTGCCCAACATAGACCTGGTCGATATCCTTCGGTGCGATCTTGACCTCGACCGCAAGCGAGTCGGCATCGGGAACGATCAGCATGATTTGCTCGCCGGGAGAGATCACCCCTCCGACCGTGTGGACGCTGAGCTCATGGACGCGGCCGGATTGCGGCGCCCTGATATCGACGCGATTTAATTGGTCGACCGCCGCTGTCTTGCGCTCGCCCAGCTCGGAGAGTTTCGAGCGGGTTTCGATCAGGTCCTTGCCGACCTCCGTTCGGAGGTCCTGGTCGATCTGAATGATCTGGAGTCCGATTTCGGAGATTTTTCCCCTCGACTGAGCGATCATTCCTGCGAGCTGGCTACGCTCGCCCTCGATACGGGCGGAGTCCCGCTCGAGGGAATTGAGCCGCGTGATCGGCACCAGATTCTTCTGCCAGAGGCTGCGTACGCCCTCCAGCTCCTGGCGGATGAATTCGACCTCCTTCTGCTTGGCCTCGGTCTGACCCGTATAGCCCTTGATCTCGTTCTCGAGCTGCGCGCTTTTCTCCTGCAACTGCGCTTTTTGGCCGCTCCTCGCCTGACGGCGAAGGTCGAACAGCTTCCGTTCCGCCGTGATCGCGCGGCTCGCCTCGGAGTTGCTCTCCTTGGCCCGGTCGAGCAGCACCTTTGGAAACACGACCTGCTCGGCACCATCGCGCTCCGCCTCGAGACGCGCCTGCCGAGCCAGCAGTTCATCGATGCTATTGGTGACGATCGTCGCATTCGCGAGCGTCTGCGTCTCATCGAGGCGGATCAAAACGTCGCCTGCATTGACCCTATCGCCCTGCCGTACACGCAGCTCGCCCACGATTCCGCCGGTGCCGTGCTGAACCTTCTTGACGCTCGAATCCACCACAACAACGCCCTGAGCGATGACCGCGCCCGACAATTGGGTTGTTGTCGCCCAACCGCCGATGCCAAACGTCACCAGACCGAGCATGATCATACCGACGATCATGTAGCGCTGGATGGACTGCATCGCCGGGGTTACCTGGCTGTTCATCGGTTCCCTCCCCGAGCTTCCGCGACGACCTTGAGCGGCACCGGATTTCGCAAGACCTTCTTGAGGACTTCCTCCCTCTTGCCGAAAGACTGAACCTTGCCGTCACCAAGGCACAAGACATGATCGACGGCTTCAAGCGCCTTCGGGCGATGCGCGACAACTACCACAATCCCGCCGCGGCGACGCACGTTCAGAATCGCCTCCGTCAGCGCCTCCTCGCCCTCGGCGTCGAGATTTGAGGAGGGCTCATCGAGCACAACCAGGAACGGTTTGCCATAGAAGGCACGAGCAAGCCCAATACGCTGCCGCTGTCCCGCCGACAGGGCCAATCCTCCTTCGCCAATTTTCGTGCTGTAGCCATCCGGAAGCGAAAGGATGAGATCGTGCGCACCAGCGGCATGCGCGGCCTCCAGAACTGCCGCAGCCGTCGCCTGCGGATCGAACCGGGCTATGTTCATGGCAATGCTGCCGTCAAACAATTCGACATCCTGAGGCAGATAACCGATGTGCTTGCCGAGGGCGTGAGAAGACCAGTGATCGAGAGCGGCATTGTCCAGCCGGATCCGGCCCCGAATGCCCGGCCATACCCCCACCAGCGCTCGTACCAGCGTCGATTTGCCGGATCCGCTCGGGCCAATGATTCCAGCCGCCTGTCCGCTCCGCAGTTGGAACGACACGTCGTTGACGGTGGGCCTCTCCGAGTTCGGAACGCCGATATAGAGATGCTCAACGGTGAGAGTCTCAACAGGAGGAGGCAATGCCAGTCGCTCCTCCTCGCTGGGCAGAAGCCTCAGCAAAGCATCAAGCCGTTGTCCCGACTGCCGCGCAGCGACGAACCCTTTCCAGTTCGCAATGGCCAGTTCGACGGGCGCCAAGGCCCGCGCGCTGAGGATCGATCCGGCGATGATGATGCCGGCCGTCGATTCCTGGTTGATGACGAGGACTGCGCCGACAGCAAGAACCAGCGACTGCAGGATCGCTCGGAAGATCTTGGAGGCTCCCCCGAGCCCGTTTGCAACATCGCTGGCGCGTTCATGGGCCGCGAGATATTTCGCGTTGACATCCTGCCAACGCAACGCCGCCTGTTGCCGCATGCCCATGGCATGCAGAACCTCGGCATTTCGTCGCCCCTCGAGCGCAAGCGCCGTTCGCGAGACTGCAAGGCGCGAGGACGCCTTCGCCGGCCCCCGCGTCCGGGTTTCCGTGAGCATGGTGATGCCGATCAACACCAACGCGCCAACCAGCGCAGTGATGCCGATCCAGAAGTGAAAGAGAAAGCAAACGCCGAGATAGATCGGCATCCAGGGCAGGTCGAAGAGCGCCGTCGGCCCGCCGCCCGATAGAAAACTGCGGACCTGATCAAGATCCCGCACCGGCTGCAAGCCGTCACCATCGGCCCTGGTCTTCAAAGGCAGGCGAACAAGCGCGTCGAATATGCGAACGCCGAGCCTTTCATCAAAATACCGCCCGACCCGCGCGCTGATCCTGCTTCTGACCAAGTCGAGCCCACCCTGAAACAGGTAGAGGACGATGGCCAGGACCATCAAGGCGATTAGCGTCGGTATGCTGCGACCGGGCAGAACGCGATCATAGACTTGCAGCATGAAGAACGAGCCGGTGAGCATGAGGAGATTGCTCATCCCGCTGAAGGCCGCAAGCGCCCAGAATATCCTGCGGCAGGACCGCAGGAATGCAGACATCTCCGATTGGGGCTCCTCATAGTTCTCCGCCCGCCCGAAACGGCCTACGAATATCCGTTGCCGAAGGGCTTCAACCATGCCCTTTGTCCAGCCGACGAGTCGCGACGTCGGCGCTTCGGCCTGATCCGCCAGCCGGCGCCCGGCCGCCCATAGACCTGACAAATGCAGAATTGAGATTCGATAAAGATTCGCAGGCAGGGGAATCATCCCCCGCCGTCCAACGTCAGTCATGACACCCGCCCTTTAGTGATGCTTTTCTCGGGGGATCCCCAAGCGATCCCCCGAAGCAGTTGTTGAGTACCAGCTTGTGCGGCTGATCCGTCTCCTACGCGAAGTGGAAGTCCTGGCTGTTCAGCTTGTCGAGTTGCGTGTTCTTCAGCGTGAGTGTGTCGCTCCCCGTCGCGATGACGACGTCGTGGCCTGACTGGGCCGCATGGGAGAGAACGCTGGCAAAGCTGTCGAACACGCTCTTGCTGAACTCGATCGTGTCGTGAGCAGGCCCGCGGGCAGCGAAGTCCTTGATGACGTCCTGGCCGAAGTTGGACGCAAACGTGAACGTATCCGCTCCCGCTTTGCCCACCATGACGTCATTGCCGGTGCTGCTAGTCAGCGTGTCGCTGCCGCGAGAGCCGATCATCGCCGCGCCCGAGCTGGTGCCGACCACGTGGCCTGTAGTGTCGACCTGCTCGGCGGTAAAGGCGTGGCTCTTGCCCGACAGATCCGACGTCTGGAAGCTCCACTTGCCGTCGGCTCCGGTGGTCACCGAACCGACCGAGGTCGTGCCGTCCGACAGCTTGATCTCGCTGTTGGGAGCGGCCGTGCCGTTGATTGTCGCGGTGTGGTCCCAGTGCTGGCGCACATTGGTGACTTCGACGGTTGCGGCGTCCTTGGCGCCGCCATGACCGATCGGCGGATCGATCGGCTGCGACAAGGCGCTGGTGTTGCCGGCTGCGTCGGTCGCCGTCGCGGTGAAGGTGTGCGACCCATGCTTGAGATTCGGGGTCGTCACGCTCCAATTGCCGTCACTTGCAACGGTCGCGGTGCCGAGCAGGGTCGTGCCCTCATAGAGGTTGATCAAGCTGCCGGCTTCCGCCGTACCGGACACCGTTGCGCGGTTGTGCGTCGTCGGATCGCTCAACAGAACCGGAGCATCGGGGGCAGCGGTATCCACCGTGACATCCAGTGCAGTCGATGCCTTGCTGGTAACGCCGGAGACCGTGTCCGTCGCAGTGAAGCCGTGCTTGCCGTCCGGCAGCGCGGCGGTCGTGTAGTGCCACGCTCCGCTGGCATCCGCTGTGACCGTGCCAAGCTGGGTGGCGCCGTCGAACACCTTGACCGTGCTGTTGGCAACCGCAGTCCCGTCCAGGGTCACTGTTTTGTCGCTCGTGATATGATCACCGGCGGTACCGGTATCGTTGGAGAACGAGGCGATCTTCGGCGCGGCGGGCGCAGTGGTGCTGGGGCCCGATGTGCCGGTGCCGGAGGTCCCCGTGCCGGCCGTGCCCGAACCAGACGTACCGGACCCTGATGAGCCGGACGATCCAATGACAGGATCAAAAGGCGCTGACGCGACGCTTACGTTGCCCGCAACGTCGGTCGCAGTGGCCGTGAGGGTGTGTGCGCCGGCCGCCAGAGCAGCCGTCGTTACCGCCCAAGCGCCGCTAGCGTTCGTTGTTGCCGTACCGACCTGAGTCGTGCCGTCATATACCTTGATCGTGCTGTTAGCTTCGGCGGTCCCGGACGCCACCACCTGATTGGCGCTATTCACGGTGTCGCTCGCGATTATCGGTGCAGCCGGCGCCTTGGTGTCGACGGTAACCGCCAGTGCCGCCGACGCAGCGCTGACCTGGCCCGACGAGTTCGTCGCGGTCGCCATCAGCGTATGCTTTGCGTCGGTCAAGACCTGGGTGATGTAATCCCAAGTGCCGGTCGAAGTCGCCGTCGTCGAACCGATCTGGGTCGTACCATCGTAGATTTTGACCGTGCTGCCGGCCGCAGCGGTGCCCTTGAGCTGGAGCGTGTTGTCGTTGGTGATCTTGTCCCCGGCAACACCGCTATCGGTCGAGAACGAGGCTATAGTGGGTGCACCCGGTGCGGTCGGCGTGGTGGGTGCCGTCGGGGTGGTGGGAGCAGTCCCCGACAACGGCTGCGGCGGAGGGATAAGAGCGCCCGGAACGAGCTGACCGTCCACGATCGTTGCCCAGCGCACATTGTCCCACTGGGTAATATTTAACGTGGCGCCTTCATAACCAGCCGGAACCGAGATGGAAAACGGCGCAGAACCAAACGAGTTCTGTATGAAATACACATCTTTGAGGGCGACGTTGTATGTGTGACCGGGTCCCGCATCCGCGTTAATACGCAGACCAAACGGACCACCTTCGAATACATCGTTCACGAACGTGAAGTTTCCGTCAAAATAGTCCGCCACGAAGAGTCCGGCGGTCGCATTTTGGTCATGGGAAACGATCATCGTATTTGTGATGGTCACATTGCCATGGCCGCCGGGAGCATAGGCCTGAATACCGTCCGCGTGATCGCCCGCCAGTCCCGTCGTTTCGATGTACGAATTATTGATGCTTACAGTCCCACTACCACCAATGCGCACACCTTCCTGTGAATTGATACGGACGTCGTCGATGCTGAATGAGCCGGTGCCTACGATGGACGCGGTATCGCCGGTGTCGGTAATACTCTTGTTCGAAATCGTCCCGCCATTTGGAACGTTGACCGAATTCGAAGTAGTAACCCCGCTAAACATCGGATCATTCCAGCTCAGAGGAATGGCTGCCATCTAGTTTCTCCTGGTAGTTTTCGATCTGGTTTGTCCCCGGTACGCGCCCAACGTTGATCCCCCGAGCGTTGGTACCGTAAGTGCGACCCGCTGGCGCGGCGCCGTTGGTTGGTCTTTGTCGATTGGCAGAGGCTTTTTTGCGACGACATGGCGGCCTGCTCAAGGTGATTATTGGCTGACCTCGCCAAGCGGCAAACAAATTTAAATATGGCGTCAATCACTTAATTAACTAAGGCACTCGTAGGAGCAGCAGTCACACGGAAAAATCAACAATATCGAGGAATACTGGTATGGACGCCTGCTCCCGTGGCGCGCTTCATTTCGCCTGGTTCGACTGCCACTCGACGACGCTAGACGCTCGACCTGCTGGCAAACCTCTTCGCCTCGCGGGCACGCGAACTCTGCAGTTTGTCGGAGATCTCGATGGGACCCTGCCCCGATCAACCGGACCGCTGTGGCCCGCACGGCATCCGCCGCCCCGCCTTGGCTTTTCACCATCTAGAAGCTCGTCGATGATTTAGGCGCTTCGATACCGAGTCAGATTGGGATCGGAAAGTTTTCTGGCGGCACGAGGATTCGACGCTTCTGCGGGTATCGCCTGACGGCGAATGAGGCCTTTCCGTTCGAGCGTGACGATCATCTGATGGACTGAGGGCGGGCTAAGACCGAACCATGTCGGCTTCAGCGGGGGCCGAACATACACGCTCTTTCGGCAGGCGCTCCATGATATTGCGCGCCTTGTGGATCTGGAACCGTTGGATCGCAGCGCCCGAACCGAAGGTGCGGCGGATCGCCTTCGACAACGCCTTCGCGCCGTCGGCGACGTCGGGGCAAGCCCGCGCGAGACCAGGTTGTCCAGCGGGGGTTGAACCGTTGCGGCATTCTCGGTCGCCCCCTCGCCAGCCTCAGCCGATGCTTATTGCCTTGGCCGTTACCCAATCGCGACGACCAGCACGAGATCGTCGCCGAGATGCAGCCCGTCGATTTGGACCACCAGAAGGTCGAGCGCGGACAGATCGGCAGCCATGAAATCGGCCGGCGGCCCCGCCGCCAGCGCGACGAACCGCCGCGAGGCCGACGGCTTCAAAACCCCTGATCCGGGAGGTGCCGGCACGTCAGCTTCGGGCAGCCGGCAGCGCGGCTGAACCGGCGCGTCGACACATTGATCGGCATCAGGTTCATCGCCCCGCGACCGAGCCAATCCTCGGTGCGCCGCCACCATTTCACCAGTTCGAATCGTGACCTCCCGGCCGGCACCCGGGCACTCGAGCCTCGATCTTGCCGGCGTCTAAGCGGATCCGTCCCCGCGTTCGGTCCAACGATGCGCCCGCTGCGCCGCGTCGCAACCGTGGCGGCCGACAGGCCGCCGTGACATCCGCCTCCATCGTCGTGCCGATCTGCCGATCTCTAGCATCACTCGGAACATGGGACGGGCCGCTTCGGGAAAGGAGCCGGCCATCGCTTCTTCCTCGATCAGATCGGCAAGCGTCGCCACATGCGATGGCCCCTTGGCAACGAACCGCATGCTCGGCCGCTGCGCACCTTCGCAGATCGCCTCGGCATCGATTGCGTCGTTCTTTTGCCCTTACAAACGGCATTACATAAGCGGGTGGGATCAGCCGAACCTGATAGCCAAGCTGCGTGAGCTGTCGGGCCCAGTGATGGGCTCCGCCACAAGCCTCTAAAGCTACGTGTAACTCGGCAGGACTGCCAAGAATCCAAGAGCTTTCCTCGGCTGATCCGTTTGCTGAATACAGCCCGTCCTTTCCGTCCGCTCCATAACGGGGCGCCGGGCGGCAAGCCGTGCCTGATGTTGACGCCGCTGACGAACCTTTTGCAGGTATTAAATACCATCAATAAACCAACTTAAACAAAATTAATTGGACACAAAGCGAAATAAATCGCTCGACCGCCCTCTCATTCGGCGGTATTTCCTCGTGGCTCAACGCGGAAGCCAGGCAATCTCCGCTTTAGCGTTGCTGTTAGGGGAGAAGCGGACACCGCTCGGGCGGGCGCTTAATGAGGTACACGTCTTAGGAGGGTTTGAGGGACCTATTGCGCATTTTAATTGGCGACGTTGAATAAATTTGTCGATCAGGTCCGATGAGCGCGTACAGATGTCTCTTCATGGAGAGCATATAAGGAGGGTACAGCGCCCGGCAGGCAACAATTTGGCCCTACAACCCAATTCAATCTTGAATGGTAATCCCGCATGGAACTGACAACGAGGCCGCTTAATCCGCCCCCTAAGTCGACGTGCTTGGTCACAGGTGGGGCAGGCTACATCGGAGGTCACACAGTCCTCGCCCTTCTCGATGCGGGACATGAAGTCATCATTCTCGACGACTTGTCCACGGGCTTCCGCTGGTCCGTCCCAAACACCGCTAAACTTATCATAGGCGACGTGGGCGATTTTGACCTGGTCTGTCGCGTGATCAGGACAAACGAGATAACTTCTGTCCTACATTTTGCGGCGAAGACTGTCGTGCCGGATTCCGTGCGAGACCCGCTCGGCTATTACTTGGCGAATGCTGTGAAAACCCACACGCTTCTCGCCGCCGCAATAAGCGAAAAGGTCGACAATTTCATATTTTCTTCGAGCGCCGCGATTTACGGAAATTCAGAATCGCTTGTTTCGGAGGCCCAGAAGCCTGATCCCCAATCACCATATGGCCGGTCAAAGTACATGGCCGAGTGTATGATCCAGGATACGGGAGCAGCGCACGAGATGCGTTATGCCATTCTACGATACTTCAACGTGGCCGGCGCCGATCCAAAAGGCCGAATGGGTCAATCAACGAAGAATGCTACTCATCTCATTAAGGTGGCGATCGAAACAGCTCTCGGGAAAAGACCCTGCATGGAAATTTTCGGAAACGACTATCCTACACCCGATGGATTTGCCGTCAGAGACTACATCCACGTTGCAGATTTAGCGGACGCTCACGTCCTCGCACTCAGCCGTCTGCAACGAGGGACAAGGAGCTTCACCGTAAATTGCGGGTATGGTCGGGGTTATTCCGTTAAAGAGGTTGTCGATATCGTCAAGGCATTAACTGGAATTGATTTTAAGGTTAGGTTAGCCCCGCGCCGAGCTGGGGACTTGGCATCGGTGGTCGCCAATAGTGATCAGCTTAGATCATTCGGTTGGCTCCCCCGTTTTGACGAACTATCAACAATGGTGCGACATGCCTACCGGTGGGAGTTGGAGCTGGCAAGCAAAAGGCATTGAAAGACCAGAGTACTAAGTAACGGCTCGGTCAGAATCCAACTCGCTTCGGAGGGGCGATCCTCGATCCCGGTACAAGCAACCCATTTACAATCGTGGCATAACGAACGTTGTCCCAGAGCATAATGTGATTCACGTGCCCGCCATAATCCCTGAGCAAGAACGGGCCATATTGGAATGGACCGACGAAGTATACGTTCCTTAGGTAAACGAAATTGTCGCCCCCGCTGTCGGGATGCACGCGCAAGCCATAGGGACCGCTGATAAAAACGACATCCTGCAAATCGATCGTGCCGGTCCAGTTATCTGCGACAAAGATGCCAGCGGTCGCGTCATGGTTGTAAGAATAAAACGTCGTATTTCTGATGGTTATGGTCCCACGATTCCCCGGTGCATAGGTCTGCAGACCGTCAGCGTGATCGCCGGATATGCCTTGTGCCTCAATGTAGCAATTGCTGATGTTGAATGCCCCCGAACCACTGACGCGAATGCCCTCCCTCGAAAGGATACGGCAGTAATCAATGCTATTGTTGCCGCTCATCCCGATGCTTGCCGGTTCAGAGACCTGCTCCCTAATTGAAGTACGAAAAAGGTTCTGGCCCCTACTGAGCCAAAGCCCGCTGGTTTTTTCCGTCATTCCCGTGAAGATCGCATCATTGAAGGTGAGCGGGATGGCGCCGACAGGCATGCTTTGCGGGGCATCGTTGATCGATTCTGCGTCAGCGTTGTCGCCAGAACCATTTGTTGCTCCGACGGTCAATGCGATGCTGCCCACGCTCTTGTCGAGAGCAACAATGCCAGCTGCCGTGACGGTCCGGTCCGACTTCATCGAATGACTGCCGGACGACGTATACCCGCTCGCACATTGCCCCACTTTCGGGATGGCAGGTTTGGCGTCCGTTGACGGCAAGCAATATGAGGCCGAGGACGAATAACCCGCTGGGCATGCAGGACCGCCATTCGGCAACGGCATCGCCGCTGTGCCGACAATGATTACCAGTGGAACGAACATTAAGACCAGCTTAGCCGCGAACCGGGGCCGAGGGGCGCACTTTGAGCATAAGTGAGCATCACCGCCCTTGCTCCTGGCCGCCCCTACGGACCACGAGCAACGCAAGGCCGCTGAAGGGCAATCCGGTGCCGGCGCGCCGGGGCGCCGCTTCCGACTAACAGGCCAAACTCGCAGCAGTTGGATCACATGGAGGACCTCTC
Source organism: Bradyrhizobium sp. CB1015 (assembly GCF_025200925.1). Taxonomy (GTDB): domain Bacteria; phylum Pseudomonadota; class Alphaproteobacteria; order Rhizobiales; family Xanthobacteraceae; genus Bradyrhizobium. The sequence continues at coordinate 5,632,860 of NZ_CP104174.1, forward strand.
TTTTTGCATTTTAGCTTAGTATCCGGCCGCGACAGACCTGCGGCAAATCCGGCTGCAGCCCTCTTTCTCGTAACATGTACCAAGTACCGGCCCGGGCCGTCTTGTGATAGATCTCCTTGAAGTGGCCTTTGGCCTGCATTACCGATGCTTCGGCGCCCGGTCTTAAGTGCTCGTGAATTTCGATGACCAGCGATCCGATGCGGTCGATCCATCCGGCACAGTTCTCGAAGACCTCTCTCTCTGCTCCCTCAATATCCATCTTGAGGACGTCGACTCGCGGCATGTCGTAGCGCCGCATGATCTCCGGAAGCGTCAGTCCATCAATACCTCCATCGGCCGTTGCCATGGTCTGCATACCCCACGATCCGGTGCCGGGGTCGAACATGTCAAGTTTCGCATTCTCCTTCCAGACTGCAGCCTGAAGCGGTTGAATGTTCGGGTAGGGCCTGGTGTTCTCAACCAACAGTTCGAAGTTTGCCGGGTCCGGTTCAATTGCCACGATTCGCGCGTTGGGCCATCTATTTGCAAAGTAGATCGATGCAAAGCCAATATTCGCGCCGGCATCGATTATGGTTGAAGGTGGCTCTGGAGGATTGAACAGGTACTCATGCTGCTGAAAGATGTCGTGGAAGACCCGGTGGTCTGACGATCGCATTCTGATCGTGAAAGGTTGCTTGATCCCATTTATTTGCACGCGAACGCGTTTCGGATGCCCTGTCAGGCCAAACCTGGCAATGCTCGAGACACCGCCAAATCCGAATTCAGTATAGTACGCACGTAAACCGGCGAGAAGCCCCATTTCTTGCCTTCCATCTTTTTGAAACTGATATCACGGCACGTACAAATTCCACTGGATAAGTCAGGAAACATCTTCACAGGTCGGGATGAGTGACCCAATGGGAATGAGCGTCTTGCGCCGCGGACGTTGTGGAAGCGAACCCGTTATTGTGATCGAACATCCACATGCCGCTACCGAGCAGGAAGATGAGCAAGACGTAAGGAGCATCCCACAAGTGGACTGTGCAGGCGGCGAAAGCCAGTCCGCAAAGCGTGATGATAAGACCCTTTCGGCATTGCGCTACCTCAAACGAGAGGTTTCTCAGCCGGCCCAGACCAAAGCAAACCGAAAGAAAACCGCCAGCCATAAACAACAAGCCGGGGAAACCGTACCGAACGGCGGTTTCCAACCAGAAGTTATCGATGCTGCCGGGCATCCACTCGGGACGATCCCAGTCATATAGAGCAGTTCCAAAGATCGGGTGCGCCATCACTGATCCCGTGCCGTACTGCCAGATGAGCACACGCATGTAGGAAGTGTCCGCATTGAACGTCAGATATGAAATGAAGACCTCAAAAGGGGTTCGGTTGGAGAGGACGTTCACGACAAGATAGGCACTGATCATCAGTAAGGCCAATATTGCCCAACGTCGCGTCAAGTTCACAGTAACTTTGTCCCAAGCGATAAACATGGCCTGAACGACGACCGATAGGAGAGCACCGGAGGAAAGCGAAAAGAACACCGCCATCACCACAGGGCCCAACGCTAATCGCCCCATTTGGCGCCGGGCGACGCCAAATGCGTAATAGCTCAAGGCGAAGGCACTTGAACACACGACACCAAACAAGATCTGGTGTTCGAAGGGGCCCTGAGCGCGTCTAAGCCCCATCCGTGGCTCATCATAAACGACCCTGTAGACCGAAAATACCTTGCCAAACAATTCAATCAAGATCGGCGAGCCCGAGATACTTTCATACGCGGCGAATGGCAGCAGAAAAACGACTATGAGTGCCAGACACCTCACCATGTGCTGAAACGCGAAAACATCCCGAACGTATCGCTTTGCAAGCAGGAAGGTTCCGAGCGTCTCGATCACGAAGATCCCTGCGGACTGCAGACCGCTGTCGATGCCGTGCTGGCTCACCAATACGATCGCCGGCCATATCGCCGCCAAAAGCATCAAGATGTCCGGCAGCCGTGTTCGCCCCATCCGTCCAGACAACCACGCTATCAAACACGGAATGAAGGTCGCAACCAGCACGAGCCGGTAAGGGGACAAGCGTATCGAGCCTATATAGATAAGAATCGGCATAGCCAACGAGAAAACGAAAACCGTAAGAAGCGGAGGGATCTTGGGGCTCCGCGTCGGTTGAGCCGCTGCAACTTGTCGGCCGACGGGAGGCAACGACCTTCCGACCTGACGAGACCTTTTTGCCGCAATGCTTACCACCGGCTTCCTTCCTATGTGAATGCCTCTGCCCGCCGCACAGGCGTGACGATATTATCGATACCTGAAGCGCATTAGTTGGCGATACAGCCCCAGTTTGGTGCTGATTCTCCAGGCAACGCCCCGCATCGCATCCGGATCAATCAAGTGCTGGCGCATGTACGTCGTGTCCATGTTGTTCGTCAGGCAAAGACGGGAATAGAGAAAGATTTCGAACCCGCGATGATAGCCAAGCTGGATTGTAAAGAGGTGCGAGTAGCCCGCCTTCAGAGCCGCGTCCCAAACCCGTCGGGAAAAGCGACCATATGGAAACGCGAAAAGGGTAACTTGTTGCCCGAGGCGATCCTCCAGCATCGACTTCGACATCGTAAGCTCGCGATCGAGTTCGGCATCCGAGACAGTGGTCAAGTCGACATGGGCCATGCCATGCGAGCCAATCACAACGCCGGCCCTGCCGAGTTCCTCAATCATGTCCCAGCTCATGCGTCCCGGCGAGCCTACGAAATCCACAGGGACAAAAGACATGAACCCTGGAATCCGTCCGGTCTCCACGTAACGAGCATAGACATGCGTGTAGTCCGAAAGAAATCCATCGTCGAACGTGAGCAGGACAGCGCCGCTGTGACTGGCCTTCGGATCGCGGCAATGCTCCAGAAACGCTTGAGGCGAGACCAGCATGTCCCCGCAAAGCGCGAGATGCGCATCAAATGTTTCATGCGTCAGGCACCACGCATTGGAAGGCGACGCTTCCACCAATTCATGATAGTTGAGGACAATCATAGAGCTTGTATCAGGTCTGAGACCCGTCGGCCCCAAGCCTGCCAATTCAGTTGCGTCTCGTAGGCGTCGCGGCTCGATTGTCTCAATCGGGCCAGCCTGTTCGGGTTCGCAAAAATCTCCGCAATGACGCCAGCGTAGTCTGACTTACTCGCGTTCGACGGCATCAGTACACCGGTCGCCCCCTCGCGGACGGCATAAGGAACGCCACCTGTCGCCCGTGCAACGCTCGGCACACCATGAGCTGCGGCTTCGCACAACACGATGGGGAAGCAGTCCGCGCGAGTCGGCAACAGAAAGAAATCCGCATCGCGATAAAGTTGCTCAAGCCGGCTGCGCTGTGCAGGATCATTCTTGTCGAGGTAAGGGATGATCGTCAGGCCCTCCTGGGTAACAGGATTCGGCGGAGAGCATCCGCAGATCACGAGTTCCGCCTTTATGCCTCTGTCGTTCAGTTCGGCAAGAATCTCGATCGCGGTGTCCGCACCTTTCTCTTTCCAATTGACGCCGATCAGGAGCATCCGACACGGGCCTGGCTTCCGGCATCCAAGCACGGAGTCGCGATCGGGCGCCTCTTTGAGGTTGGCCCCCCAAGGAACGACATGCACCCGCGCAGGATCGGCGCCATAATCCCTAACGGCAGATTCGGCCGCCCATTGCGACGGATAGAGGATCAAATCGGCGCGCGCGATTGTATCCCGCTCCAGGCGTTCCGAAGTCTCTCGAGCCGAGCGTGATAGGTTTCGATAATTGGGATGGTAGTCCTCGATAAGCCGAAAAGTCGCATCGGACGCATAGACGAGGGGAACGCCATCGGGCACGCTCCAAGCAAAGGTGGATCCGGCGGGCGCGAAGACGATATCGGCCGACGCGGCGCGGATTTTGCGTACTGCGTCCGCTGCATACTCAGCTACCACAGGGCCGGCCTGGAATGGGGAGATGCCCCGACTGCGAACAGTACGCCGAAGTCTCGAATATACCTTGTATAATGGCAGACTTGGTGCGCTCAGCGGTCCGATATGGACGACCTCGTGCCCCTGGTTTGCAAGGGATTCCGACATGTGAAATGGCGTACCGGACCAGAATTTCACCTCGCTCGCATCTCCGATGGTAGCGAATGCAACCCGCCGTGCTGAACGGCAGCTCGGGATATGTTGGTTGTGATCCATCTTGTGCCCCCTATGGATTGCGCAACCAGCAGATGGTGCCAAAATGGCGCTTTACGAAAAGGTGCGCTGGATTAGCTTCCGCCTCGATTAATGGCTGACAGTCGCCGTGTTCCTCGCTTGGCATGGCCACGCTAACAGCTCCGTTAGAGCGGACAATTGAAACCCTGCCGAGAGTTTCCAAACCGTTCGCTTCATCAATAATGCCCATGACGACCTCAACCCTTCACGGAGCCCACCCCCCAAATTAATACTTGATTATATATAACCATCAATTAAAAAATACATTAACTTCCGGCGGGATGAGAGCATCGAGAGCGAGACCGAACTCTCTTCTGCCTATTCCGTATTAACTAAGCAGGATAACTATTGATTTACGGGGTAGATTAAAAGACCACATTTTTAATCGTGGAAACGGATTTGCTGGTGGCAAACGAGCGAACTGAAGCATCCGACAGAGGTATGGTCAGGTCTCTGCTCAAGCGCGCTCGTTCGACGCTTCGCCACCGCTCGCACCAGCTTCGCTTTTTCTTGGATGAGGCAAGTGCCGACCACGCTATTAGCAAACTCCGGGCGAGCGTTTTAGCAGGACGCAAGCCCGCTTCGTCCTCTCCAACCGCCTGGTTCGTATGCCCGCATTACAAATCCCCGAGCGGCGGAGTCCGCAAGCTATATCATTGCGTCGACACCCTGAACGACGCTGGACTGGATGCAGCCATCGTACACGCCCGACCAGGATTTCGCTGCAGCTGGTTTGAAAACACAACCCGAGTCATCAGCGCAAGTGAGCTAACCTTAGGACCGCGCGATATATTCGTGGTACCCGAAGTGTATGGCCGGTCGATCTGCAACCTGCCGTCCAACGTTCGACAAGTGATTTTCAATCAGAACGCCTATCTTACATTAAGCTCCCTGCAGAATGGGCTTGCCTACGCGGCGCCGTATACAAATAACCCAGATCTCGCGCTGGTGTTGGTCGTCTCTCAGGACAATGCCGACGTCATCAGACGAACCTTTCCAGCAACGCCCGTTCGGCGTATTCGACTTGGGATTAATCCTAGTTTGTATCATCCGCCCCAAGGCCCAAAACAACGTCGGATCGTTTACATGCCGAGAAAACGACCGGACGATTCAGCTGCTGTGCTTGCGCAACTGAGGCTTCGGGGTGCTCTCAACGGCTGGAACATCGTTGCCATCGATGGTCGCAGCGAGGCGGAGACGGCCGAACTGCTTCGAACGGCAAAAGTATTTCTCAGCTTTAGTTTTCGAGAGGGATTTGGCTTGCCGCCACTTGAGGCCCTTGCCTGCGGCTGTGTCGTGGTTGGTTATCACGGTTCTGGAGGTCGCGAATATTTCCACCCTCCTTTCGCAACCGCCGTTGAAGACGGCGATATTTCTGGTTTTGTAACCGCGGTGGAAGCGACCATTTACCATATCGACAATGACCCCCTATCGGCAGACTCCCTGGCGGCTACGGCCTCCCGTTTCGCGCTTGAGCGCTATCCGCCCGAAGTAGAGAAACAGGATATGCTCGACATCTTTGGACCCCTGCTCCAGTCATGAACATGCAAAAATGGCCTTGGAATCACGACACCGGCAGTTGATACGTCATGAATAGTCTCGTGCGCAACGGTCTTTCAAAGCGGACGATATTGTGGGCTCAACGCAATTCCTGGCGCTTGCCGCGCAGCTTCCGGAGCGCCGGAAGAAAGCTGATTGTTGGCGCGCCGTCCAGCTGGGAAAACAACGAAATCCTCGATGGTTGGTCAAGACCGCTCGTTCCGCACGATACGTGCTCTTTTCCGACCGTTCCCGAGCTCCATTTTCCGGATCCGCCCGATATCCAACCGATTGAACTCATGGCATCGTCCTGTCATGCGCATTGCCTGATCACGACCCCAGCACTCGACGCCGGAGGTCTTGATGAATTTGTCGCCTTCCTTGCGCGACGGCTACCCGTTCTGGGATTTCGAGTGACCGTCATGTGCACGCCCACTTCCTTGGGGCCGGACGTGAGAACCTATTCGGGACAATTGTGCATGGCGCTTAAGCGAGAGAAAACATCGGTTGTTGTTGCCTCACCAAGCCAGTGCCGTCAGTGGTTAGCAGCCAACCGTCCTGATGTCATAAGCGCACATGATCCGCCAGATTGGATTCTGGAAGATGCTTTGAGCGCTGGCATTCCCGTTGTCGAGACGCTCCATGGCATTCCAACCCCGATAAGCACGGACTGGAGCAGAGAGGCCACACGGTCCACGTTCATTTCATCGTTCGTGGCGGTAAGCGAACTCGTCAGACGACAATACTTAAAAGGCAATCGCTCATTCCGCGACGATCGGATCATCACGATCCCGAACGGCTACAATGACACCCATCGTCCTTCCTGCGATCGTGCAGTTGCGCGGGCTTGGCTTGGTCTCAAAAACGAATTTCTTTTTCTCAGCCTTGGCCGGCATTCCATTCAAAAGAATGCATATGGACTCGTTCAGGCATTTTCCGAGGTCGCACAAGGTGCTCCGAACGCACATCTCTTGATCGCTGGCCGTCTAGACAATCACATGTACACCAGCCAAGTGCGCGCACTTCGCGAACATTCATCAATGAAGGACCGAATTCACCTTAGGCATTCCTTTGCAAACCCATCGATTTTATTTGCCGCTGCTGACTGCTTTGTGCTCAATTCATTTTTTGAAGGGTGGTCGCTGGCCAGCATGGAGGCGCTAAGCGCAGGCCTGCCTGTTGTGCTGAGCGACGTTGGCGGCGCGCGTGAGCAGGTCGGTACAGACGGAAGCCGAGGTTTTGTCGTCGGAAGCCCGCTTGGGCGCGCGGAGACGCCGAGTTGGGAAAGTGCAGGCCGTATGCGGTTCAAACCACAGCCAAATAAGGAGGAACTTGTCGCGGCAATGAGATCTGTGATCGCACAGCGTGAGCAATGGTCGACTGCGCGACAATTCTTGGCTGAAGACTCAAGAAGGCGCTTCAGCGCCACGGACTGCGCAAAGCGTCACGGTGAGGTACTCCTTCGTGCGATTTCCGAGCCGTAGAAAACTGATACGAGGAGGATTGCACCGTCATTTGGCCGGATCGACAGAAACCGCCGCACGAGAAGTCTCATCGCGTTCCCAGGGATGGGTTCTGCTACCCGACCGAAGCGTCGCCTTGCATCGAGCAATGATGTTAACACCACAATAGACCAATAGTCCGGACCACAAATGAGGCTCTTTGATCAGTGCAAAGAGCGCCCAATTATTGGATTCGCCTTTATTCACGCTGAGCTCGGGAAAGCGGCGGCCCAGCTCGAATGCTCCACTATAGACACGACTTCTAACCGCAATCAGCTGCAGCACAGTGCGTGGAGGGAATACCGTTGACCTCACGGAAGGCAGTGTCTCCCGCTCTTCTGGTCTGAACTGAAGGCGAACATACGCGTCATCAGCGATGATATCTGGAAACTGACCGAACCGCCCGCGCCCAGCCTCAGATAAGGCGTAGACGCCGGAACCGCCGATTCCCTCTCGCGAAGACGGCAGCCGTGACCGGATCTCGTAGTATTTGCGAACCAGCCAAGAGCAGCCCGTCAGATTGATGTCAGCCGTGGGAGCCACCACCAAAACGTCCCCTCGCTCAAGGCGTTTTGCAAGAGCTCGAATGCCATCAACGGTAATAACAATATCGGCGTCAGCATAAATCCGCGGAAATGCGCCTGAGATTCGGTCGCCAAAGTTCAGGGCGTGAGTCTTCCCTGCGATATCAGTTTCGGCAACAAGAACGGCGGGACTGAAGCGCCGGGCAACGTTCGCTGTGTCATCTGTACACCCATTACAAACGACGACTACCACGATCTCATCCGAGGCCGGGTTGCCCCCGCCTGGGTTGCCGAGCCATTGGCTCAACGTCCGCGCAATTACGGAACTCTCGTTGTGGGCCGGGACGACGATCGAGATCATAGGCTAACCCGGTCGGAATCGATCAAACTCGAATACGCCTCGGCGCTATTCTCAGGTAAACGTGATCACCTCGCGCGGCCGCTACGCAGGTGTTCGCTGTGCCGTCCCCAAGTGCCCCGCTCCGGCTTCGGCGTGACCTGCCCGCCGCCCCCTGTATTCCGCGCGATGCGTCCCTCGAACGAAATCCGCTAATTCCAGCCGAGCACAAATGCCGTGGTCCAGCGGCGCGAGTCACACCGGCAGCAAACTTCATGCGACATACTGGCACTTTAATTTCAAACAACTGCATCTACCGGATTTTATCAATACTTTTATCTGAATTAAATTACAGATTTTACATTTAATCAATCCAAAAAAAGACGATTTGGGATCGCTTCACCACCGGAGAACGACGCTGGGTTTTCCCGCCGGAGAACTAACGTCAAGTTTTTATCACATTATTTCTGGTTGATTTAATACGCGATTTATTTTAAATCGTACACCAAGATTTTAATCAAAAAGGATTGCGCCTTGATACCTTTTCTGGACTTAAAGGCCCAGTACCGTCAGATCAAAACCGAAATCGATGCCGCTGTGGCGCGCTCCATCGAGAGTGCGCAATTTGTGCTCGGGCCGGAGGTTGCTGCTTTCGAAAAACGATTTGCAGACCACTGCAGGGTCGCGCACTGCCGCGCGGTAAACAGCGGCACCTCGGCGCTCCATCTTGCGCTGCTCGCAGCCGGTATCGGACCGGGCGACGAGGTCATTACTGTCTCGATGACGTTCGTTGCGACAACGGCTGCTATACTTTACGCTGGCGCCAGACCGATTTTTGTGGACGTTGATCCCGTTACGTGGACGATTGATCCAGCATCCATCGAGGGCGCGATCACGCCGCGGACAAAGGCTATCCTGCCCGTCCACCTTCACGGGCTCATGGCCGACATGGATCCAATCATGTCGATCGCTCGACGGCATGGTCTCCTTGTCATCGAAGACGCGGCACAGGCGCATGGCGCGGAATACAAGGGGCGCCGCGCAGGTTCGATCGGCGATCTCGGCTGCTTCAGCTTTTATCCCGGCAAGAACCTGGGCGCGTTTGGTGAAGGCGGGGCACTCGTGACGGATCAGCCCGAACTTGCGAATCGCGTCTCGCTGTTGCGCGATTGGGGTCAAGAGGCCAAATACAATCACGTGATCGCCGGATATAACTACCGCATGGACGGCATTCAGGGAGCGGTGCTGAACGTTAAGATGAACTACATTGAAGCTTGGACGGAGGCGCGCCGGGCAGTTGCCGCGGAATACGATCGGTTGCTATCGAGTCTCTCGTGCGCTCGTCCTCGGTCACCGTGGAACAGCCGCCATGTCTACCATGTTTATGCTGTCAGGCTGTCGCGCCGCAACGAAGCGCTGAGCGCCCTCCAAGAGGCCGGCATTGGCGCCGCCATCCATTACCCCGTTCCCGTGCATCTGCAGAAAGCATACGCAGAGCTCGGATATGGCCTGGGCGATCTTCCCGTCACTGAGCGGCTTGCGAACGAGTTCCTCTCGCTCCCCATTTATCCGGAGCTGTTGTCGGAGCAGGTGGCCGAAATCGTTTCCACGTTGAAAAAGGTGATTGCCCCAGAGTTCGCGCGGTCCATCGACGGCGAACGGGAAGATATTCTGGCACTGGCAAGGCCCAGCAATAGGAGCGCAAGTTGATCGATCTCAAGGGCAAACGTATTCTGGTCACCGGGGGCGCGGGCTTCATCGGGTCCCATATTATCGACCTGTTGTGCGACGAGGGCTGCATCGAAATCGTCGCTCTCGATAACATGGTCCGAGGTCGGCCGGAAAATCTCCGACGGGCACTGGGACGCGGACCGGTGCGGCTAGTCCAGGGCGATATACGCGATGGCAAGCTGATGGGCGCACTGGTCAAGGCGGCCGATATTGTGTTTCACCAGGCTGCACTGCGCATCACTCACTGCGCCGCCGAACCTCATCTCGCCAAGGAAGTCATGGTTGACGCCACGTTCGACCTCCTTGACCTCTGCGTCAAGCACGATGTCGAAAAGGTGATTGCCGCCTCCTCTGCATCTGTGTACGGCATGGCGGAGGAGTTTCCCACGACCGAGCGACAGAATCCGTACGATAACCGAACTCTGTACGGGGCCGCTAAGGCCTTCAATGAAGGGCTGCTCCGCGCGTACAATGACATGTACGGCCTCGACTACGTCGCTTTCCGATATTTCAACGTGTATGGCAGCCGTATGGACATCCATGGACGTTACACCGAGGTGCTGATCCGCTGGATGGAGCGGCTGGAGGCCGGCCTGCCTCCTGTTATCTTCGGTGAGGGCGGCCATACTATGGATTTCGTGCACGTACGCGATGTCGCCCGCGCCAATATCCTCGCGGCGAGGTCGAAGGTGACGGACGAGGTGTTCAACGTAGGCAGCGGCACCGAGACAAGTTTGGTGCAGCTCGCTCAAGTCCTCGCGTCGGTAATGGGAAAGCAGGGGATAGACCTAGAATTCGCACCAGAGCGTTCGATCAATCCAGTGCCACGCCGGCAGGCATCTACCGGAAAAGCGGAGCGCCTGCTGGGATTCCGGGCTACCACTGCGCTTGACCACGGCCTCTCAGAGCTTGTCAAATGGTGGCGCGCGGAGCGCGAGCTCGCTGCCGGTGCTCCACGACAGGTAGCTGCATCATGATTCGGACCGAAATGTTGCTGCTGGCCGACGAAAAGGCCGGGGCTGCGAGCAGCCGTCCTGTCTGCTTGAGTTTTCATAAGGTCGGCGAGTGGCCGCTTTCGAGCGCGAGTTCGCCGCCCTTGCCGGCGTCCCTTTCGCATCAGCTCGCTAAAAATTCCGCACAACGACGTGATTACGCTGAATCAATTACCGGATGACTGTCATCGAGGCTGCGTCCCGGGCGGCTCTCGAAGCGGCGCCCGCCACCGCTAATGAGACTTGGAGTTCGCCAGAGTTTCGCGAATTTCTGCCATTCTGTCCCTCAAGGCGACCACGACGTCTCCTGCGCCGAGACCAAGAAGTGCTTGTTTAACCGTGATCGCGAGTCGCGCGCCATCATACTTGCGGCTCAGCGCGTAGTAACTTCTTGCCCGCTGGAATTCGCGCCTAGCAAAGCAACGGTCCGCCACAATTTCCCAGGTCCGAGCGCGAATGGCATTCTCTTCGAGCGGGTCGATTGTGTTCTCATGAAGAGAGTCCTCGAATTCCTGCACGGTCATAAGAAAGGTCGACTTCCCGAACTCTCTGCCAACAATGTTGTGCCCGTATTGATAGGCGATACGATATCGGCACAATCCCACAACGTCCAAATACCCTAGCGCACGTGCCTCATTGTGAATTCGCCATAAAACCGCCAAGCCGTCTTTAAAACGGACGGCGAAATGTTCGCCGGTGAGGTGATTTGTCATGCTGAGATCATGCTTGCGGTAGTTCACCATGGGCTCGCTGAAGTAGGCGACATCATAGTGTAAAGCGAAAAGGCACCATAGGAACCAGTCCGCGGCATAGGGCAGGTCCAATGGAAACGCTCCCAGCTTGTCGTAGCATTCTCGGCGTACCATGCCCGACGCAGCGATCACAAAATTCCCTGCCCGCAACAGTCGTTTTGTAAACTTCTTGCCCGAAAAAATTGTGTCGCGCTTCGAAATGGATCCTTCCAGTTCTGTTTCAACGTCATTCTCGAGACTGATAGCGGGGCAACAAGCATAACCCACGCCCGGGTTTGTCTCCATAATTCCAAGATAGCGCTCCAGAATGTAGGCGTTTCGCAACCTGTCATCCGCAGAGATGAGCCACACATACCGGCCCCGCGCCATCGCAATTCCGTAGTTATAGTTTTTAAGGTGACCGATGTTTTTGTCATGTCGAACAGATTTTACGCGCGGGTCGTTAAACGAGCGTGCAACATCCGGAGTGTTGTCCGGAGAGCAATCATCCAGAATGAGAACCTCGAAGTCGCGATAAGACTGGGCAAGAATCGAATTTACGCAATCCCGAAGCACATGCGCCAGTTTGTAGCACGGAACTATGAAACTGACTGTCGGGGCATCCATAGGTACGATCTTTCCAGCTGCTATATTGCGTTTCGCAACGCATCGGCAATCCGAACCTGATCTCCTTCGCTCATCTGAGCGTAAATCGGAAGCAGGATCGAACGATCCTGCGCGATCTCTGATTGGCGCAGGCCATGGCGTTGCGTTTCGCCAGCATAAGGAGGCTCCCGGTGCGAACACATGATGCCTCGGCGCGTCGCAATGCCCTGGTCCAACAGGCTCTGCATCACCGTGCGCTGATTGACGCGATCCGGCAGGCGCACGCAATAGCTCTGCCAATTGGATCGCGCCCATGATGGCTCGAGCGGCAGTCTCAGCCCCTCGATGTTTCCGAGCAATTCGGCATAGCGGGAGGCTATCGTGCGGCGGCGCGCGACAAGCTGCGCCAGCCTCTCAAGCTGCTTGCGACCGACGGCCGCCTGAATATCCGTCATCCGGTAGTTGAAAGCGACCATCAGATAATCCTCCAAGATTACCTGCCGCGCCCCGTGCCGAACTGTATCTGGCACGCTCATGCCGTGTTGGCGTAGCAGTCTGAACTTGGGATCGAGGTCTGCGTCGGACGTAGTTAGCATGCCCCCTTCACCAGTTGTAATGACCTTGCGCGGATGGAATGAGAAGCAGGCGATGTCGCCATGCGGCTTGCCGATGGGGTCCCATCGGCCATCGATGCGGATCTGGCTTCCTGCAGCACAAGCGGCGTCCTCGATCAGCAGGATACCATGGCGCTTGGCGAGGGCCAACAGCGCCCCCAGATCGCACGGCATGCCCATCTGGTGGACGGCGAGTATCGCACGCGTACGCGGCGTGATTGCTTCAGCCGCGCATGCCGGATCAATATTATAGGTCTCCGGATCAATATCGACGAAAACCGGCGTGGCACCGCAGTATCTGATTGAGTTTGCCGTCGCGATGAAGGAGTGACTGGCGGTAATCACCTCGTCGCCGGGCCCGACATTCACGGCCATCAAAGCGAGGTGTAGCGCGGTCGTGCAGTTTGAGACCGCGCACGCGTGAGGCGCGCCCACCACGGTTGCAAACTCGCGCTCGAACACTGCGACCTGCGGTCCTTGCGAAACCCAGCCGGACAGTACAGCCTCGCGGGCCGCATTGGCCTCGTCCTCACCAAGCAGCGGCAACGCAATCGGGATATCGATTTCCGATTTGATCTGGTGTTGAGCGTTCGAACCGTGGAAAGGATTCAAGGTGATAGCCTCTTGCGTCGGAGAAACCACTTTAGCGATTAAATCACATCAAACAACGTAAATAAATGTTTTAATCAAGCGGGTGCTCCGTCCTCAACTCGAATGTTCGTTGCACTCCGCGGCTGCCGTAGTTTGCTGCTGTTATGCTGTTGCAATAGCCTGCTGCGGTTTTACATTCCGGTGAACCGCCACAGCCGCCAACCCAATTTTCCGCTGAACATCCGAACTTGCTCACGGCCCAGAAAAATGGGATTGCGCCGGGCGCTTTCGATTCCGGCTTTTCGCCGCCGTTCGAGGGCGGCCCATTCTCGCGATTCAGCCACTTTCGGATCGAGCCGCAAGGCAAACGACTTGTATGAGTCTACGCGTCCGGATCCTCCCGCATCCGACATGAAATCAGCGATTGCAAAATGAAGGGCCTGCCGCGCGAGCGTTTGATAAACTGTTCTGCGCAGGTCCAAATCCTGGGCTGCGGTCAGCGCCGCGTCGAACGCCCTCTTCGTCTCCTCCAGATTGATCAGTGTCGTGCCATACTGCACCCTGCTCATGTTCGAGCCGTGAAGCCGGTAATACATCTGATCCACACCACCGACGATGCCGACGTCCGATACCAGGGCCGCGCGGAGCCACCACTCCAGATCACCACTATGAGGAAGATCTTTTCGGTAACCTCCAACTTTCTCGAGCACACTGCGCCTGATCAGCGCATCACTGGATCGGATGACGTTGCCCCCCCGCCGGCACAAAGCAGACACCCATTGCTTACCGTTCCACACCGTCCAGCGCCTCGCCTCGGTGCGCGCCGGCGGCAAAATCGAGGTGAAGGGCACCGACCAACCATAGGCAAACCCGACTGTCGGATGCATTTCCATAAGCGTCGCCGCGCGAGCCAACGCGCCAGGAGTCAGAACATCGTCGGCTGAGAGAAGGAAAACATATGTTCCTGTGGCTTGAGCGAATCCGATATTATAGGTCTCGATATGTCCCTTGTTTCGGCTGTTACGAATGAGCTTCACTCTTGAATCCGCGTCGGTGAAGCGATGCGCAATTTGACTGCTTTGGTCAGTAGACGCGTCATCCACGACGATGATGTCGATGTCGACGCCTTCCTGGGTCAGGATACTCTTCAGGCAATCGGGTAGGAAGCGGCCATAGTTGTAGCACGGCACAACAACCGAGACTCGAGCTGGCGCAGACTCCAGGCGCGAAGGCCGCAGAATGCGCGGCGAACCTCTGCGCGAGGCAACTAGTTTCTGAAGTGCCAGATCAAGCATCGAGGTGCACGCCAATGTCCCTCCTGCTCAGACACAGACTCCTATGTCGGTGCGGCCGCTGAACGTATATTGTCAGCGACGGACATCGTCCGGGCGGGCACCCCTGCCACGATCGCTCCTGCCGGAACGTCACGCGTCACCACCGCGCCGGCCCCGATCATGGCTCCGGGGCCGATCGTTATGCCGCACAGGATAGTAGCATTCGACCCAATCGACGCTCTCGCGCCGACCCGGGTCGGCTCGACCGCCCAATCGGCAGAGCCCTGAAGCCGTCCGTCGGCGGTAGTGGCCTGGGGGTATTTGTCGTTAGTGAACATGACTCCATGCCCGATGAACACTCCATCCTCGATCGTTACGCCCTCGCAAATGAATGTGTGCGAGGATATTTTGCAGCGTGATCCGATCTTCGCGCCCGACTGGATTTCGACGAAGGTACCGATCTTCGTCTCATCCCCGATTGCGCACCCATAAAGGTTGACCAACTCCAAGTGAAAGATCTTCACATCCGTGCCTAGTCTTACGTCCTTCGAAATGGGCATCTACGCCTCCAACCCTTGTGAATGACTATAATGCCGACCGTGACAACAGTCTCGGTGCAAAGCGAGCGAGACCGGCTGCGGTGCGATGGACATGATGCAGAAGCGGATGATTGGTCAGCGCCAGCCCCAACCACCACCCCAGCGCACCAACCGACAACGACAAAGCAAGCCCGAAAGGCGAAGAGAGCACACCCGCAGTCGTCAGCGCCGCACAACCTGCTACCCCGGTAGCCGTTGTGGCCGCGACAATACTGCTCTTCATCAACGCGAGAGCAACCTCCGCTAGTCGAAGGCGCAGATGCCGCCCGATGAAGTAGATCGCGACCGCCGCCTGAAACGGCAATGTTAGAAGTGTGGATGCGGCGACAGCTTGCACACCGAAGAAGGATGCGCCCAACACCACAAGAACGGATGGCGGGACCGAGATCATTGAGGAGATCAATGCATCTCGCACACTTCCAACAGCTACAAGCATCGGATAGCTCAAGCACGCGGCGAATAGTGCCATGCTTGCGATACAAAGCAGACGCACGAGCGGCACGATCTCAAGCCAGGACTGGCCGAGCCAGATCGAAATGATCGGTTCCGCCATTAGCGCAATGAATATCATGAATGGCCATTGCACGGCCGAAAGCAGCCCAATCGAGTTCAGGTAAATGGTCTTGAGGTCTTCCCCGGCCTTTCGCCTTTCGACAATTGCCGGCATGATGACTGGATCCAACACTCGCGAGACAAGCTTGTCAAACATCTGCGTCAGGTTGATTGCGCGGCTGTACAGACCCAACGACATGAAATCGAGAATCTTCCCGAGAAACAGCTGGGGCGCGAGATTGTAGAACACGTTAATGACGCTCACGCCGCTCGAATAGAGGCCAAAGCTGACGACCTCTCGATATCCGCTGAGCGAGGGACGCAGGAGTGCGCCAACACCCTGCTGCCTGGCAAGCAGCATCGCTGTAAGGATGATGCTCCCCGCTACGCCGCCCCAGATCGGCGCCATATAGCTAAATCCCGCCATCGCAAGGCCGATCGAAACCACGACTCCGCCCGCGCTGGACGCGAGATTGTAAGTAGCGAGCGCGCCGAATTTCAGTTCTCTGCGCAACAGCGCGGATATCGTCCCGGAGAACGGCGCCAGCAGAAAGTTCAATGAGGTAACCTCAAGACCTCTCTTCAGCTCGTGCTCCGCGTACCAATGCGATAGAGGGCCGCCGAGGGCGAACAGAAGGCCCGCAATTCCCAACGAGATCCCCAACGTGACGGTGAATGCCGAACGAACGTCTTCAGACGATAATTCATCTTTCTGAATAAGATAGTTCGCGCCGCCGAATTCCTGAAAAGATGCCGTAAGAACGGCAGCGATGGCATTTACTACAGCAAAGACCCCGAACTCTGCCGGTGACAAGAGGCGGGAAAGAACTGCCGTCGCAAAAAAAATCAGGATCACGCCGCCATAGCGATCGGCCGCCGAAAGCAAGATCGACCGTTGCACCGAAGTCATTGCGGCTCGCTCGCAAACTTGTTCCGAGTTTTGATGCCCGAGCGTCTTGGCCGCCAGCTATCGGTCCGGCCGCTCTCGCTCCTAGCTCGATCTGATGAGTGTATTCTGATTCTGTCGCCCATGTTGTACGTCAGCTCAGCCAGCCAGCTCTTTCTCTGGACGGGCCAAGCGAACCGGATTGCCTTGCTTGGCAATGGAGCGGGAAGCTGCCTCCAAGATTTGCACGACCTGTAATCCAGTAGTCCCGCTGCTTAGAGGACTGTCACCGCTGCGGATACATTCGACGAAGTGCTTTGCCTCAACGCTGAGCGCCTCGTTTGCTCCGAGATGGGGGGCCCACATGTCTCCGGCTCGGTATCCGATCCGAAGCTGGTGCGCCGCCTGGGGGGAGTGGTTGACCGAAATGCCCTTATCATAGACTTTTATCTTTTCGGTCGGCTCAAGATCATCGTACACAATCATCTTGCGACTACCGCCGATGAAGGTCTGCCTGACCTTGATTGGAGAAAGCCAGTTGACATTGATCTGAGCGATACAACTGTTGTCGAAGAACAGCGTCACGTGCGCCATGTTTTCCGGTGTTCCACGGACGTGCGTCGCTCCGGTTGCAGAAACGGCAATCGGCGCCTCTTTCAAAATGTACTGGATGATCGATATGTCATGCACGGCCAGATCCCAGATAACATTGACATCCTGCTGAAATAGCCCGAGGCTTGCACGATTCCCATTGTAGTAGAGAATGTCGCCCAACTCGTCTTCGCGAATCAGCTGACGAATCTTCTGTACGGCCGACGTATAGATGAACGTGTGGTCGACCATAAGAGTCAGATTACGGAGCTGGGCTTCATCGATTAGCCGACGGACTTGATCCGCACTCTGCGCCAACGGCTTTTCGACCAAAACGTGCTTCCCCGCTTTGAGCGCTGCCATCGCAATTTCAAAGTGACTATGTACAGGCGTTGCGATTGCCACCGCGTCGACTTTCGTACTCTCGATGACATCGTGGATCCTGGTCGTAGTTGTAGTACGAGGGTACAAGCGCGCACATGATGCGAGTCTAGCAGGGTCCAGGTCGCAGACCGCCACAAGCTCGCAGCCTTCCGTGTTCACAAAATTGCGCACGAGATTGGGACCCCAATAACCGTACCCTATAACCGCGACTCTGATTCGCCCGCTCAACATCTTTCATGTCCCTATCAGTGATCTCAGCGCATTGACTGCCTGAGGGATAAAGAAGTGCACCCTCCGCATTTAATAGTAAATAGTATTTATACATTAATATCACAAAAATAATTAAATCCACACTTATAATGAGTTCAGGAAGCTTCGATGGTTTCTATAGCCACGCAACTGCAGACGCATACGCCTAGGCCGCGGGCCCTTGCTGGCTCAGCTAAGCTGCCCCGCAGTCTTGGAACCTTCCCCAGACACGGCGTTTACGGCGGCGTCTGTCCAGCCATTTACCCAGCGCCAGCGATTTTCCCAGACCCGATACCATTCACGCGCACTCGCGCGACAATTCCTCCTCCGCAACAGCGGAGCCGCCGCTGCATAGCCAAGCCATCGCGTTAACGGCATGAGCAAATACAATCTCCTCCCGATCACGCGGGAAAGGGGCGACCAGTGGCGGTCCATCAGGGTCACGCGGCCAGCCAGCAGGTGAATTCGGAGCTCGCTTTTCTGGGGATATGAAGCTCCACCGTGATGTATGATGGTTGCTGCTGGAGTTATCTTAGGCCGCGCACCAAGTTTTCGCGCCCGAACGCACAGATCAGCCTCCTCCGCATACATGAAGAACACCGGATCAAACCCTCCGAGATCCTGCCAGAGTGGGCGGTCAATCAGAAAAAAGCAGCCCGATACGATGTCGACCGATCGGACCGAATCCCGCTTCCAGCCTGGATAACCTTCCGGGTTGAATAGCACGCTGCGCTTGAACAGGTTTAAACCGACGGCCCAGCAGAACACGCTCCATAAGGTCGCGAACTTCCAGCATGATGCCGGATTTAGAGATCCATCGGCAAAGACGGTGCGTCCTCCCCATATCCGACATTCGGGAGTCGAATCGGCAAATTCGTTGAGACGATCGATCGCGCGATCCAAGACCACAGTATCCGGATTAATGAGCAACAGCCGACGTCCCTGTGCACCTTTCGCTGCGATGTTGTTGGCCCTGCCGAAACCAACATCTCGTTCGGACGTGATCAGTTTGACGGCCGGGAAACGTTCCCTGATCGCTTCAGAAGATCCGTCAGTGGATCCGCTATCAAATACGATCAGCTCATATCGAACCCTGGTCGTTTGCTCTAAAATCGAACGGAGACATTCAATCGTCATCTCGCGTGTGTTGTGGGTTACGACGATGATACTAACGTCCATTGCAAGCCTCCGAAAACGATACAAACGTTCTCAACCGGGGTAGCTAGTCGGGTGAGGCATTATCCGTCCAACCCGGCAACAAAGGCCAAGGATTCCCTCGTTCAAGATAGCGTCACCTCCGGCCATTACGTTCTATTCTCAACACGAATATGTTCCGCGTCGATGAACGTCCGAATGGTGTCGATGAGATGAGATGATGCCTGCCCACCGAGCCGCTCGGCGTTTTCAGCGGAGCCGACTCGATCCAGCTTATCGACCAATTCTTTCTCATTGAGAGCAACGATGATCCGGCCTTGTTCGGCGAAACGCTTTGCGCTTGCGACTTGATGATCATTTCGATGCTCGCCCAGCTCCGCTCGGCGAGGCATGACAATGATCTGCTTCCCCAGCTCAAGAGCCGTGATGATCGACCCCATGCCCGCATGGGCGACCACAAGGCTTGCTGATTCCACGCATTTCCTGAATTCGCTGGGATCAATAAACCGTTCGACGCGAATGTGCCGGGCGTGATAGTTTGACGGACCCGTTTGGGCGAACACGTCCGTTCTTCCACGCAGGCGGGCCCATTCATCGATGGTCCGGATCAAGCGGTCGAATTGCCCCTGCGTTCCGACTGTCACGAAAATCATAGCACTGCGCCTTCGTAATGGGGGCCGTCGGGGCGCGCCAGGTGGGGCCACTGCGTCAGCCAAAGGTCGGCAGAACGACCAATCCTGAACCCGGACATCGAGAGATGTTCTACGTTGGCGATGCTATCGAGCCAGACGGTTCGCGCACCCATGATCCGTCCGAGTCGGAGCGCCAAATATCCCGGAGCGGCCCCCGTAGAAATGACGATATCAGGCCTCTCACTCCAAATGATCCGCGCGAGGCTTCGCGCGGTTCTTAAAAGCCTGATCTTGGTCCAACGGTTGGCATCATTCACCACGTGAAATTTGTGACCGGCCACTTGCGCGCGATAGGACTCGTGAACAGTCACGAAAACGACTTCGCACCCTTCAAAGGCGTCCTTGATGCGCAAGAGTTGCACCCAGTGCCCTCCTCCCGAGGAAACCGCCAACAGCTTTGGACGATGTCGAGCCGACACACTTGGGTGTTGCTGCAATATGAAGCCTCGAAACATGGGCTGCCTCCTTTACAGTCGTGAATCGGAAATCGCCGATTGCAGACGAGCAAAATGAGTTCGAACACTCATGCGGAGTTAGGCTAGAAAAAACTTCTCGGCAGTTATTAAATAGCATTAAACAATTTAACTGTCAAAAATGTATTTTATTTATTTAACACGGATCCAGTGGCTTTGAGGTAGGAGCCGCGAGAATCGGTCGTTTTCTCCGCGGCGACTTTGCGCACCGCGAGGCAAGGTCCGGTATTGCAGACTTTTCAGTACTCCCGGATGCTTTCGTCCAGGCCGCGAAGCAGGGGGTAGAGGAAATATGAAATCACCGTCCGCTGTCCGACCTTCATCTCGGCGGTAACCGCCATACCGGGCATCAACTGAACGCGTTCGGACGGCAGCCGAAGGTGCGTGTCCCGTAAATCGATCAGTACGCGGTAATAGGGAGCTGATGAACGGCGCGCACCTTCGGCTTTCGCGTCCGGCGAAAATGAGTCCCGGCTGATGACGCCGACCTCGCCAGTCGCGGTGCCGTACTTCTGGAATGGAAATGCCTCGAACTTGACTCGTACGGTCTGCCCCACGGCCACCTGCCCGATATCCCTGCCCTCAACATTGACCTCCGCGCGGAGCGCCTCGTCCCGAGGGACCAGCACAAACAAGGTTTCAGCCTCGCGGACCACCGAACCCACCGTCCGATTGGCAATTTCGAGGACCACCGCATCGGCGGGTGCGTTCAGGACGATCAAATGCCGCCGGAGCTCCGCCTTCTTGAACTCCTCGGCAGTGCCGTTGCGTTTGGCCAAGGTTTCAACAAGTTCCTGATAGGCAGTGCGGCGAAACTCGGCGGCGAACACCTTCTGGTCTGCACTGGCCTTGTCCAGCCGATGCATGTTGTCCGCGATGCTGCCGCGGACTCGCGCCAGGTTACTTTCAACCTCCAACCGCGCGTCCCGGGACAGCAGGAAGTTCAGTCTTGAACCGACCTCCTTGGCCATCAATGTATTGCGCATGGCTTCGATGGACTGCATGGTGTCCAGCCGCTGGGTCAGGACCAGCTCTTCGTTCTGAGCCGTCTTCAGATTGGCCTGCGCGGACGCAATCTGCGCATCGAAGTTCTGGATCTGGAGGTCGTAAGCGGCCTTCCTCTGCAGGAATACTCTTCTCTGCAGAGCCTGGTCGGCATTCGCGCTCTCATCGACGACGTAATCGGCGCCGTCCAACTCGGCTCGAAGCCGGTCGATGGAGGCATCGAAAGCCGTCAAGCGGCCGCGCAGCTGAGCAAGATCGGCCTCGGAGAATGTCGGATCGAGTATCGCTAGGACGTCACCGCGGTTGACGGAGTCGCCGGCCCTCACGCGGATTTCCCGAATGACCGACGTTTCCAACGGTTGCACGACCAGGTTTGGATGCATCGTGATCAGCTTACCTTGTGCCGTCACAATCATATCGACGTGCGACACACACGCAAAAATGATCGCGGCAACGATGAGTGCGGCAACACAATAGAGTGTGATCCGTCCCACACGCGGTGGGGTCATCTGCTCGATTTCGGCTGCGTCTGTCTGGAATTGCGCAACAACGCGAGACCCTGTTGTCGCAGGCCTCGAAATGCGGCGTCTCCCCCGCGAAACGGGCCGAGGCCGTGATCTGCCCGGGGCGCTCTCCACTCCGGTCTTGTCAGCCGCCGTCATGCGACCTGCCTCGTCTGCTGGTTCCAGAGATGTCGGTAGAAGGTGCACTTCGACAGCAGCGCGTCGTGACGATCCACATCGACGATCCGTCCACGGTCGATCACCAGGATTTGGCTTGCGTCCGAAAGCATCGAAAGCCGATGCGATACGATGATGACGGTTCGCCCCTCCGCAATGCGTCGCAGATTACGCCGAATGATCGCTTCGCTCTCGGAATCCAGTGCGCTGGTGGCTTCGTCGAGGATCAGGATACGCGGGTTCACCATCAATGCCCGCGCGATCGCAAGCCGCTGCCTTTGCCCGCCCGACAAGTTCGATGCTTGCTCCTCGAGCAGGGTATCGAATCCCCTGGGCAACCGCTCAATGAACTCGTCGGCGCCGGCAAGCTGAGCGGCCCGGACGACCTCCTCGAAAGTCGCGTCACGCCTCACGCAAGCGATATTTTCCCGGACCGTGCCGCGGAATAGGAAATTCTCCTGGAGCACGACCCCGAGATTTCGCCGCAGATGGGTGAGATCGATCTCGCGCGAATCGTGACCGTCGATCCGCACCAATCCCTGCTGCACCGGATACATTCCCGCGATAAGCCGTGTCAGCGTCGTCTTTCCCGAACCGCTCCGGCCGACAATTCCAAAGATCGAACCCGGCGAGATCGAGAACGACACATCGTCCAAGGTCGGCGCACCCTCGCCATAGCGGAACGTGACGTTTTCGAACTCGATCCGGCCGGCGAAGTCGGGCCGCAGGCCTTCGCGATGATCGTCCCGTTCCAACTCCTTGTTCATGACTTCACCGAGCATCTTAACGGCCAGCGCCACTTCCTGATACTCGTGCACCATGGTCACCATCTGTACCAGCGGCCCAGAAACCCGCCCCGCCAGCATGTTGAAGGCAACCAGTGCGCCGATCGTCATCTCGCCGGCGAAGACGTCGAGCGCACCCAAGGCCACGATGCCGAGCGTCATCATTTTCTCGAGGAAGGCGGTCAACGCCTGAGCGCCCGCCGAGATTTTTTCGACGCCAAACCGCATCGATACCGCCTGCGCGCAACGATCGTCCCATGTCCTGTTCTGGCTCGGCTCCATCGCCAGCGACTTCACCGTGCGCATGCCGTGCACGGTCTCGACGAGAAGCGCCTGGCGCCCGGCCTCGGCCTGATAAAGCTGGTAGAGCCGCCGCCGGAACGGTCCCATCAAAATGGCAATCACGCTCGCGCTGGTGGCGGTGAACGCCAGCACGACGCAGGTCAGCTTCATGCTGTATAGCGCAAGGATAGGCAGGAAGACCAATAGCGAAAGCGCGTCCAAGGCAGTCAGGAACAGTCGGCCGGTCAGGAACTCCCGGATTCGTCCGGCCTGCTGCATGTGCTTAACCAGGACGCCGGCCGAGATGCGCTCGAAGAACGTTACCGGAAGCCCCAAAAGATGCCGAAACGTCCTGGTCGCGACGCGGATGTCGATCTTGTTCGTGGCGTAGAGCAGCAGGTAGCGCCGCAAGAAGCTGAAGATTGCGTCGAAGCAGAGCGCAAGGATGGCGCCGGCCGAGAGCACGTAGAGCGTCGTAAGACTCTCGTGGACCAGAACCTTGTCGATGACGAGTTGAAAGAAAATCGGAAGCGCCAGCCCCAGCGCATACAGGAACACCGCAGCGATTGCGACGTCGGAAAACAATCGCCACTCGCGCAGCATTTCGGGCACGAACCACCGCAGCCCAAAGGACCTCTGGTTCTGCACTGGAGCGCTCTCGCGCTTGAACAGAACACCCTGCCCCAACCATCTGGCACAAAAGCGGTCCGCATCGACCACCAGATGCTCGCCGCTCCGCTCGGCCAGCGGATCGAAAACCGTTACAGCGTCGCGTTCCTGCCTCGCGTCGATGACCAAGACCCAGTTCCGGTTCGAGAGCTGAACCAGGACTGGGTAGGCGTCGCCGAGCCGGCATATCGCCTCCCAATCGAGCTGCACCGCGCTGGCGCGAAGGCCCGCATCATGCGCCATGCGCAGCAAGAGGTCGGTCGAGATGCCGGTCTCGTCGACAGCGTAGGCGTGCCGCAGGCGGTCGGGAGGCAGATCGACACCGTGATGGGTAGCAACCCTCGACAGGCATTCGAGCGCGGTTTGAGCAGCCCGACGCGGCTCCTCCTCCGAGATAGGCGCTGCCGGTTCACACCCGACAATTTCAACGGAAGTTGGTTGAAACATTTGGAGATCGTGAGTTGTCGGAAACTGGCGACGCCGGCTCGACTCGCGCGCTCGCCTGTGGCGCGGCCATCGGCGTCCTGGGCCGAGAGCGCTGGACGACGCCGGCGTCGACCAGACCCTGAAGCGCGTTCTGCATCACCTCCACGGAGTTTGCGAATGATTCCGCGGAGAAGATCAGCCTTTGGCAGAAGACTTTCTTGGGCGCGTTGCTGGCGTCGCGTTCCGTGGGCGAGAGACTGATCAGGTCCACCCGCACGATCGACCCGCCAATCGTAATCTCGTCCACCCCGTCGGTGTAAATCTCGGCATGCATTGCGGTTCTCCTATGCTGCGAGCTGCGGCCTGAAGAGGACGTCAACCGCATAGCTTGTCGCGTTGAAGGTGTTGGTCGGGAACAGGCTTCCAGATCCGTACGCATAGACCCCGTTCCCGCCGCTCGAAGAGGACGACGGGGCTGTCAACGGACCATTGGTCACTGAACTGGCGAACAGGTTGGGATCGGCCGAGTAATTGCCCGCAGTGTGGTAGGATGCGATATAGGTTGTCCCCGCCGCTATCGTCACCGGCGTACCGAAATTGACCTGCTGCCAGCCGCTTGCTGTCTCGTTCGTGAAGGTAGCAGTAGCTAGCAGCGTGCCCGTGCTGGTCCATAGATCGGCAACGTGTGTGCCCGTATTGTTCGGACCTTTGTAGAAGCGCAAGCCGATGATGTCGCCCGCGGTGGAAGCCTGGAACTTCATGCCAAGTTCCACCGAGTTCGGATCATTGGCCGAGACGATGCTCGGCGTGGGATTGGAGCTGAACAGGCTCACGGTGCTAGCCGAGGGCGCGTTGATAGTGACGCTTGCTGTTGCGCTGGCGGTACCACCCCGGCCATCAGAGATGGCGTAGTTGAATGAGGCCGGTCCGGTATAGCCGCTGGCCGGACTGAACGTCACCGTGTTGTTCTGAGCGTTGAAACTGGCGGTGCCGTTGACGGCGCCACTGACACCCGTAATCGTTAGAGCGTCCCCGTTGGGATCGGTATCGTTTGCTAGAAGTGATGCTCCGGGAATGCTGAGCGCCACGTCTTTGGTCGCATTGAAGCCGCTGTCGTTACTGGCGATCGGCGGCTGGTTGGTTCCGGAATTGCTGAAGACGACATCCACCCAGTAGTTGGTAGCGTTGAACGTGCTCGTCGGAAACAGATTCCCCGTTCCATAGGTGTAGACACCATTGTTGTTCGCGGAGGCCGTAAGCGGCCCATTCGCACGAGCAGTGGTGAAGTAGCTGGGCGTATCGGCATAGTGGCCGTTGCTATGGAAGCTCGCGATATAGGTGGTGCCGGCCGTGATCGAGACCGGGCTACTGAAAGTCACGGTTTGCCAACCGCTGCTGGTCTCGTTGGTGAAGGTGGCGGTCGCCAGAAGCGTGCCTGTGCTGCTCCACAGTGATCCGGTGTGGGTGCCGATGTCGTTCGCACTCTTGTAATACTTAATGCCGGTAATCGTGCCGGCGGCCGAGGACGTAAATCGTACCCCCAAATTAACCTGCGACGTGTCGGAGTCCGATAGCACCGAGGGCGTATCGGAGGTCGAGAATAGACTGACCGTGGAGGGAGCTGTGCTCACCGCGATATTGAACGTTTCGCTCGCGGAGAGGCTACCGAGATCGGTGGCGGTCGCCTTCACACTGACCGTGCCGACATCCGCAGACGTGGGTGTGCCGCTGAAGGTCCGGGTCGTCGCGTTGAATGTCAGCCATGTAGGAAGTGGCGAGCCATCGGCCTTGGTTGCGGCGTAGGCGAGCGAATCGCCGGAATCCACATCGGTGAAGGTGCCGGCGGGCAGCGTCAGCGAGAAAGCCGAGCCGACGGTTGCCGTCTGGTTGCCGGTCTGGACCGCCAGCACAGGTGCGTCATTGGCGCCATGAATCGTGATGGTGACCGTCGACGATGATGTCGCACCAGCAGTATCGCGCATCGTGTAGTTGAAGGCATCTGTCAGCGTATTGGTCGAGAGCCGCAATGCCTGCACGGCGGGATCCGTTTCATTGACCGTGTAGGTGAACGCACCCGAGGCGCTGAGGACCAAGCTGCCGTGTGCGCCATTGAGTGACGATCCGAGCGTGCCAGACGTCGAACCAAAGCTGACTGCGGTCACGGTCTTGGTGTCGCCGGAATCCGGATCGGTATCATTCGTCAGCACGTTCCCAGTCCCGGGCGAGCCACCCGTGCCATTGTTAGTCCCACCCTTCTCCGTGGCATCGGCGGTATCGGCGACGGCTGTCGGCGGCCTGTTGGCAGACGTGCTCACCGCGATATTGAACGTTTCGCTCGCGGAGAGGCTACCGAGATCGGTGGCGGTCGCCTTCACACTGACCGTGCCGACATCCGCAGACGTGGGTGTGCCGCTGAAGGTCCGGGTCGTCGCGTTGAATGTCAGCCATGTAGGAAGTGGCGAGCCATCGGCCTTGGTTGCGGCGTAGGCGAGCGAATCGCCGGAATCCACATCGGTGAAGGTGCCGGCGGGCAGCGTCAGCGAGAAAGCCGAGCCGACGGTTGCCGTCTGGTTGCCGGTCTGGACCGCCAGCACAGGTGCGTCATTGGCGCCATGAATCGTGATGGTGACCGTCGACGATGACGTCGCACCAGCAGTATCGCGCATCGTGTAGTTGAAGGCATCTGTCAGCGTATTGGTCGAGAGCCGCAATGCCTGCACGGCGGGATCCGTTTCATTGACCGTGTAGGTGAACGCACCCGAGGCGCTGAGGACCAAGCTGCCGTGTGCGCCATTGAGTGACGATCCGAGCGTGCCAGACGTCGAACCAAAGCTGACTGCGGTCACGGTCTTGGTGTCGCCGGAATCCGGATCGGTATCATTCGTCAGCACGTTCCCAGTCCCGGGCGAGCCACCCGTGCCATTGTTAGTCCCACCCTTCTCCGTGGCATCGGCGGTATCGGCGACGGCTGTCGGCGGCCTGTTGGTACCATTGCTGGGAACAAACACCACGTCAGCCCAGTAGTTCGAAGAAGCAAACGTACTCGTCGGGAAGATACCAGCCGTGCTGGTACCACCGTAGGAATAGACGCCGTTGCCGCCGGATGTGGCGGACGAAGGCGCCGTCAAATTCCCGCTCGTAATGGAATTGGCGAAGAAATTGTTCGTGGCGACATACGCACCATTGGTGTGATACGAGGCGATATAGGTTGTATTGGCGCTGATCGTGACCGGGGTAGCCAGATTGACCGTTTGCCAGCCGCTCGCCGTCGTGTTGGTGAAGCTCGCGCTGGCAAGCTTAGTTCCGGTCGCGGTCCAGAGGTCGACGAGATCGGCCCCTCCGTCGCTCGGACTGCGATAGAATTTCAGCGCGGTGATTTGACCGGCCGTGGCGGAGGTAAACTTCACGCCGACTTCAAGCGGCGTGCCATCGTTCAAACTGGTCTGCGCCGGTACGTTGGAAGCCGTGAAAAGGCTTCCTGTACTGCTCCCGCCTGTGACATTGACGCTGACCGTGGCAGGTGTCGCCTGCATATTGACACTGTCATCAGTCGCTCGCGCTTCGATGACTCGCGTACCAGAGCCCGAAGCAACCCACGTATAGCTCCAGTTTGTCGTGCCAGTCGCCGGGTGCCACGTCGTACCGCCATCGGTGGAAACTTCGATCCCGGCAACACGTCCGCCGGTGTCCGAGGCAGTGCCGGTAATCGTGACAGTCTGGCCCTGGCTGATGTTGGTCCCACCTGTCGGGGAGTTGATGACTGCTGTTGGCGCGGTATGGTCTGTGGACGCCTGGGCGCTCACAAGGCCCGCCTGCAACGTTTGTGGCATCACCCCCATGTCGGCGAGGAGATTCACCATCGATTGCTGCACGGCCGAGCTGACTGGGGCGGTAAGGCCCTTATACGGGACGTATTGATCTGACAATCCCCACGGATACATGACCGTGCCGGCACCGAAAACCAAGGCACCGCTCTCGGGATCACGGTAGAGCGTGAGATTGTGCGTGGCCGTCCCGGGGCCGGTGATCGAACCATTATCCAACAGCAACGAGTTGACATTTCTTGTCGTCGACGACATGTCGATCAATCCGGCTGGCCGGAAGCCGTTGTCCAGATCACTGTCCCACTCGTAGCCAAGCAGGCGCGTCAGCGTTCCACCGTTGCCACTAGCAATGCTGGTGTTACGCCAAAAGCGCAGCTGCGACATGCTTGCCGGAACGGTGATGTTATCGAGCGTACCGGTGTCGTCGACGGTAAAAATCGTACCCGAGAGAGAGTTTTCCGGAGTGCCCGGCCCATAAACTGGATCACGAAACAGGCCCGCTCCTCCGTTAGCGGTGCCATTCGGGTCGAGTTGCGCGCCGCTCCAAATGTCCTTGTACTCGACAATCGTTCGATTTGCCGTATGGCTCGCGTCGAAGCTCGCAGCAAGCTCGATGTCCCAATAGATTTCGTTGCCGCTCAAGAAGGCGAGGTCGACTCCCGCGTCGCGGGCAGCAGTGACATTGGCGAATTGCGATTGCGACCAATATTCGTCGTGGCCAGCGTCCATGTAGGCGCTGGCGTTCAGCAGCAATCCTGGATTGGTTGAGGCGTCGATGCCGGAAATGTAACTGACGTCGTAGCCGTTCCGCTCCAACCAATAGATCGCTGCGTATTCCTCGCCAAATAAGAAATCTGTCGGCTGAGCAAGGTTGGAGTTGACATTCATAGCGATTGGACGGTTGTAGCTGACAGCATACGCACGATCGCTATTGGTTCCGCTGGGACCTTGATAAAGATTATAGCCGCCCCACGGATTGTACGCCTCCCAAGTCGTGTCGCTGGTTTGGTACAAGATGCCCGTTGAAGTGCCGTCGTTCCGGACGATGAAGGGAATCATGTTCTGGAAGTTGCCGGTATCTGACGTCAGCTTTGCGAAGTAGACGCCCGACACGGCCGTGCTTGGGATCGTCCATGAATCCGTCACGGACCAATTGCCGGCGTCGACAGTCCTGGTTGCGGAATTGAAGATCGGGTTTGGCTGATTGACCGTTCCAGTGTGATGCATGCTGGTGATCAGGCGTGCACCATTGCCACCATAGTAACCCAGCCGGTAGATATCGAGCGTATAGCCGTTCACACTGGAATCGGTATCGATCTTGAAGGAAACAGTTTGTCCAGCATTGGTGCTGATCTGCGTCGTGAAGCCTTCAATCTGCGAGTCGCCCTCGTTGTTGATCGAACCGTGGATCGCCCACGTACTCTTCGGCGTACCCGGTAGTTGATTCTCCGTGACGATCTTGTTGCTCGCGTCGCTGAAGGTCGCCGTCGCAGTCTGGCCGTCGGAAGTGGCGGTGAGCTGCAATGTCGCACCTGTAGAGCGGCCGTCCGCTGGCACCTGCCATTGCGCGACAACCCTGCCATTTGCCATTCCGTCCAGATCGCCACTGCCGCCGTCCTTCACCGTGAACGGCGCATAAACATCAGCAATGCCGTTAGCGCCTGGTGCGCTCAACAGGTCCGCAATCCTGAATGTGACCGACGCTCCCGACCTGATGCCGGTTGCAGTGAACGTTGCCGTGCTGCCGGGCGCGTAGTCTCCGTTATCCGTAGCTACGGACATCGATCCTGTTCGGAGAGAATTGAAGGCCGAGGCGCCATGTGCGCCGACGGGCTGGACCATCTCGGCGGCATTGTCTCCGGGACGCCAGCCGGAAACGAAATTGTTCGAGTCCCAGCCGATATTCGAGCTCTGCGTCCTAAGATCGCCCGCCGTTTGGTCGGG
Source organism: Bradyrhizobium sp. CB1015 (assembly GCF_025200925.1). Classification (GTDB taxonomy): domain Bacteria; phylum Pseudomonadota; class Alphaproteobacteria; order Rhizobiales; family Xanthobacteraceae; genus Bradyrhizobium. The sequence continues at coordinate 5,662,686 of NZ_CP104174.1, forward strand.
GGAGGCAACTAACGGCACACCTTGCCATCGGAATGATGCCGTTCCGCCGAAAAAGCCCTTCCATGAAGCCAGCTTCGGGCTGGCCAAATCAGAATCCAGGAGCCTTCTCAATCCAGTACCCTGCGGTCCGATTCCGCCGCCGTAGAGACTGCCCTCCGATCGCCCTGGAAGAAGCCGCTGCGCGATTCGTACGCTCGCCAAAATGTCTGGACTGTTCCACATGGCCGACCCCTAAAATACAACTTTAAATAATTAAAATACGGATCAATTAAATCGTCAACTCACATTATCAAATTGTTCTCTTATTATAATGGAACCCCTCATTCAGCAAAGTATCTCTCTCGCGACCTCCCCGCATATCGGCCATCCAGGGTGCCATACACCCCATTCGAGGCGTCGCAGCGGCCAGGATTCGCATGCAGCGAGCATCAGCTTCCACACGGCTAAGAGCAGGCAATCAAGTTCCGCTGCCGCCAGAGGACGCTTGCCTTGAGCATCGAGTTGATGGAGGCAAGTTTCAAAGACAGTGCCGCCAGGGCGGCAATCGAATTCCGAACACGCGTTCCGCCAGTCGGCCATCCACGCCGGGACAGAGCGTCGAACCCGCCACCGCAAAACGGTGCCAGGTCGCAGCCTCATGGCCGGTCGGATGACAGATGCCGGCTACGATGCGAAGATGATAGCGACCGATCGCGAGATCGAAGGCAGGTGTCGGATTTGCTTGCTATTACGGTGGGCATCATTTCGGATAACCGCAGCATAGTTCGGACAAAGTTGCTGCCATGTGGACTGTAATCCAAGAGGATCTGATCACCGTCACACGGATGCACCGCCAGTAGCGCCGTCGCGATTGATGCTGATGGCTCTTCCGAGCTCGCGGCCAGATCCCCCGCCGTGTACGCGCTTCGTTGATAATCACGCATGGGGCGATCGAGGGGATCGTTCTTCTCGATTCCTCGCGGCCCATTTAGTCGAGTCCCTGCCGCCCAAGAGCCATCGCAGGAACACCAAGGAGGGCGGCGACTTCGCGAAGACACCTGGCCAGCCCCGACCGGCAATGAGGATGGGTCGTCCGTCTAAGCGGCCTCAGTGCTGGATAGCGTAATCTGTCAAATGCGAGCCCTCGTACGCGCGCACCGGGCGCCGCTGGCCAGATACTCCGTGGCCTCGGCGAGGCCCCGCTCTCAGCTTCGGACTTCCAGCATCAGCGTGCCCTCCGGTATTCTGGCTCCTCGGTCTTCCCAGCCGGGATCAAGGTTTCAATCACCGTCCTAAGTTGCTCTCGCCGCTGCTGGAAGCTCCAACCTCCCTCCAGGACCCGGTGACGCGGTAACCGGGACCAAGCTCTGATGCGGGCCCGCAACATCGAACCTTGCCCAGCATTCTCTCCGAAGCAAAAGGCGCGCTCGAATGCGTCGCACCAGCGAATGCAGTATTCGGCCCGCCGCTCTGCTCTGATTCGCAAGCCATGGACCGACACTCAAGAGATCCAGTTGCTGTCAATGCACTCGGCTCCAATCGTTCCGCATGAACCAAATTCGGCTCATGAGCAAGACCGGTCGAACCTGTCATATGTTGAGCGCCACCGTCTACCAAAACCCAATAAATGATCGCCGACGCTAATAATTTGCGCTACCAGTCTAAAATACGAGCGGATTAAATACTATCTGATTTAATTTGGCAACTCGACTTTCATGAGATATATTCCCTTTAAATATGAATGTGCACGGCTCAATCTCACACTGGTGCCGTGTGACCGCATCGGCGCCCAGATAGGTACGGAATGCTTCAGAGCAATCTTCTACAGACCGACAGCACACGCCTCCCATTCGGGGCGCCGGCGCAATCCGATCAAATGGAGAGTGGGGGGATCGGCGATCTCATCAATTTCGGACTAGCCTTTCTCCGCCGCCGATACCTGATGATTATTGTTACCACGGTGCTCGCAACGGCGATCAGTCTGCTATACCTGAGAGTGACGCCTCCAACCTATACCGCACAGGTTCAGGTGCTGCTGGGCAATCCCCGGGCGCAGTTCGTCCAGCAACAATCGATCCTCGCCGAGCAGGCCTTCGACGGCACTCAAATTGAGACGCAGCTTCAACTCCTGAAATCAAGGGCCACCGCCGCTGCCGTGATCAATCAGCTGAAGCTAACCGATGATCCGGAGTTCAATGGATCCGGGGCATCTCTGCTGTCACTGTGGCAGCGGGTCCGAACATTGCTCTCGTCGGCCCCCAAAGAACGGCAATCCGACGCGCACGGCGGGCAATTAGAAAGCGTCATAGACACATTTCTGGATCGGCTCTCGGCAAGCCGCGTCGGATACAGCAACGTGATTGAGATCAGCTTCAATTCCAGTAGCGCCTCCCGAGCGGCGGAGATCGTCAATGCCGTGGCCAATGCCTATGTCACAGACCAACTGGAACAGAAATTTGAGGCCAATCGCAGCGCGACCAGCTGGTTGCGGGAGAGGCTGCACGATCTTGACGAGCAAGCGCTGACTGCACAACGTGCGGTCGACGCCTACAAAGCCCAGAACAATATTGTTTCCACGGATGGTAAACCTATCGGTGATCAGCAAATCACCGACCTTAACGCCCGATTGGCAGCCGCCCGCGCGCATACTTCCGAAGCTAGGGCCAAGTTAACTCGCTATGAGAATCTCCTTGGCTCTGATCCAGCGAAACTCACGTCGATTGACGGTCTGGATGCTGTCGGACCTGACGCGATGAATAGTTCGATCATCACTGCCCTGCGCCAGCAATATCTCGAGATGTCGAGGCGGGAGGCGGAATTGTCGGCCCGCGTCGGTCGCGACCATCTGGCGGTCGTCAACGTGCGGAATCGTATGCGCGAGTTTCGCGTCTCAATATTCGAGGAAGTCAAGAGACTGGCCGGAATCAGCCAAAGCGAATTCGAACTGGCCAAACAGCGCCAGCAGGAAATCGAGAAGCAATTGGCTCAGGCCGTGTCGCAGTCACGGTCGACGAATTCCGCGGAATTGACCATCAAGGACCTGGAAAGCCGCGCGAAAGGCTTACGAAGTCTCTACGAGACTTTCCTGCAGCGTTACGTGGGCTCGGCACAGCAGGAGACATTTCCCATCTCAGAGACTCGGGTGATCTTTCCCGCGTCGCCACCCCCGAGCAAAAGCAAGCCCAAGACAATTCGGGTGCTGGGATTCGGCCTAATCGGAGGCTTGGCGCTTGGCATAGCCTTGGCATTTCTTAGAGACGTCATGGACCGCGTCTTTCGCACCTCGTCACAGCTCGAAGCCGCGTTAGAGCTGCCGTGCCTGTCCCTTGTGCCGCTGCTGCAGCTCCCAAGCCCGACGAAATCAACAAATCGCGCTGCGCAAACGGTCGAGGATCTGCGACAACGGACGATCTCGAACGCGCCAGCGGTTCACCAGACAGTTGTTGGGATGCCGCTATCTCGGTTCACCGAAGCAATCCGCTCAATTAAGCTCGCCATCGACCACAATCCGGCAAAAACTTCCAATCAGGTCATCGGCATCACCTCGGCTCTGCCGAATGAAGGCAAGACGACGATTGCTGCGTCTCTTGCTCAACTGGTCGGGCACAGCGGGAAGAGAGCGATCATTGTCGATTGCGATCTCAGGAATCCGTCGCTCTCCGGCACTCTTACGCCCAAAGCGGTTGATGGGATCATAGAAGTCGCAAACGGCAACTGCTCGCTCGAGGAAACGATCTGGCGAGATCCCAAGACCAATCTTGCCTTCCTACCAGCGGTGCGGCGTAGGCCCCTGATCCACACAAGTGAGATTCTTTCCGCCGAGACCATAAGTACTTTGTTCGATCATTTGCGCGCCAACTACGATTACGTGATCGTGGATCTACCGCCATTGATCCCCTTGGTCGATGTACGAGCGTGCGCGCCGCTGATTGACTGCTTCGTTCTCGTTGTCGAGTGGGGACGGACTAAGATTGATGTGGTTCAGCACGCTCTACACACGGCGCCGGACATTCATGAGTCGTTGATAGGTGCAGTCCTTAACAAGACCGATATCAAGGCGATGGCTCGATACGATGCATACCGGAGCGACTACTATGATGATAGCCATTATATCCGTTACGGCTTTTCCGGTTCGTGAGATTACCTAGGCCACCCTTGGCCAGCTCGCTGGTTCTTCGGTGGCCGCCGCCGCCAGAGATGATGACTCCATGATTGTACGGCCCGCAATGCTGAGTCTGCTGTTGGCCCCCTCCTCATTAGCCATGGCCGCAACTCTGCAGAGGGCGGCGGTGGTATCGGTTTTGCTAGCGACAGCAACGCTGACGGCAGCCTTTTTCCTGCCGGCCATCAATATCAGCCGGCTTGGCAGGCTTTTGCGACCTTTTCTCATGATGAGCCTCGTGGCGCCGGCGCTCTGGATGGTTTTGCAGCTAGTTCCGATCCCGGTGCGCGGGTTAGGGCACTCCATTTGGACAATCGCCTCGGCCGCTTTGAATGAACCGCTCGCCGAACGGTTCACCGTTGATCTTTGCGCAACTATGCTCTCGTTCGCACAATACAATGTCATTCTGAGCACTGCCCTGATCACCGCGGTCCTCACTGTGGAAAAGCAACGTGCGGCGCAGGTCCTTTACGGCCTTGCGGGGATTACGACGCTCAGTTCCGGACTAACGATTTGGATCACATTTAACCCCTCGCATGATTCCTTACCTAGCGAGCATACCTCGGTTATCACGACAGCATCGATCGCAGCGACAATCGGGGTCCTCGTCTCTACCGCGGTGGCCATCCGGGCGTTCGATCAACTGCAGCGTCGCGGGCCGCAACCACGCTCCCAGGCCGGTCCGACGATCAGACTTTTGCTGGCCATTCTATCGCTGATCGTCTCCATGGCGGCAGTTTCAATCGGTACCGATTTCACCACCATGGTCGCTGTCCTACTCGGTGACGGGACGTTGCTGGCCGTCGTCGCTATTCGTAGATGGTTCTTCGGGCCCTGGGGCACAGCGGGTGTTCTCGCAACCATAGCAATCGTTTTCGTCGCGAGCTTCACCATTATTCCGATCAATCGAAATGCCGACCTGACGATCGCGCTGGCGACGCAGAGTCAGACCGCAACCGAACGTATGCTGCAAGACGTTGGGCCGATTGGCTCCGGGGCAGGAACGTTCAATGCGCTGCTGCCGATCTATCGAGAGATTGGCACCACCGCGACGCCGGAACGAACGACGGCCGCCGCTACCATCGCCATCGAGATGGGACGGGCGTTCCTTTGCGGGCTGCTGGTCGTAACATTGGCGGGTGCCTGCACCCTGTTCAAACGTTCCCTATCAAGAGGGTACGATTACGTATACGCAGCCCTAGGCGCCGGCACCTCAGTCGCGCTACCAATCTTGGCGTTCGCGGAAGATGGTGTCCTCAATTTTGGCGTATCGCTATTGATCGCGGTCCTCTATGGCTTGGCCTTCGGTCAAAGCCTCTCCTCGCAACAGCTTTTGGAAAACGCGAGTGCCCGACAATCGACTGGTTGGCGAGCCCATTTGGCCACAGCTCACAAGAGCTGGGCGCGCCTAGCACTGGCTTCTGTCGGTATAGTACTGATCGCCCAAGCAGCCTGGATGATCTCACAGTGGTGGTATTCCGGCGACAGCATCTCAACCATGCCAGCTACCATTTCAAGCGGAGCTGCGACCGACGAAGCGTGGAACGCGGCCTTAATGGAGCCCGCGCGCAAAGAGGCGTGGACGACGACGCAATCTTCAGCCGCAGCGCAAACTAAGTCGGATGGCGCTGAGGCTTTTGGCCGCCCATCGGCGATGAGCGCTTTCGCAAACGCGCTACATTATTCGCCACTTCGCGGTGATAACTGGCTCATGCTTGCGGCAATTTCAAAGCAGCAAAATTCAGCCGGATACAACTCAGCGGCCTTGCTCAAGATGTCATATTATACTTCACCAAACGATCTAGATTTAATTCCATTAAGGGTGTCAGTTGCTCTTAGCACGGATACTGTGACTAAGGAGCCCGAGCTTCGTGATCTGGTTAGGCGCGATCTCAAGGTTGCAATAGCGCGTCGGCCTGCTTTCAAGTCAGTTATCATAGCTGTGTACCGATCCGCATCACCCGACAGCAAGTCCCTCATCGAGGGTCTGATCTCCGAGTATGATCCGAGCTACCTTCGAGGTCCTTAGTTTGTCCCCGGAGAATAGACGGCTTCGCTGCGCCTGCGAATAGATCCGCAACGCGCCACGCCCGCGCCTATTCGAGACATCGATCTCGCGTTGCGAGTGTCCAAAAGCGAAGCATGAGAATTCAAATTTCATAGTTTATCTTAGATGATTTTTTTCTTGATAAAATTAATAGATCTATAATAAATTAAATTATACCCGAAATATCGAACCACCTCTCGCAATGAATTTTGTCAACCGAGATGTCAGAAATCGTGGCAGCCCCGTGGCTAGCCTCGGGCTAGATTTGTCGGGGACTGCGGAGCGAAAATGGCCGGTCCGATACGAGTGGATTGAATTGGTCGCGCTTTGCGCGGACGCGGCAACCATCCTGTTCGCAGGTATTTTTTCCACATTGCTCTACCAGCTCCATAACGGCGGAGCCGCCGGCGATGGGGGTAAGGTCTTGGGCTCCGCTATCCTTGCGACTGTAATCTTCGTTTCGGTATGGAAGGCAAACGGTCTGTATAGAGTGACTGAACTCCTGGCGCTGCGAAGCCAAATCCGCCGCGTGTGCATGGCTTGGGGATGGTTACTTCTTCTCGCCGGCATGATGGACACATTCAATTTTTGCCCTGACTTGTCCCAAGGGGCTGGCCCGCTCTTTGCCATACTCGGTTTGCTCGCGTTGATCGCCGAGCGGTATACTACGAGGGCATTGCTGCTCAGGTGCGTCACCGGAAGAAAGTTCGCCAGCACGAACATCGTTCTGATCAGCGATCAGCCGCTGTCCAAAAATGCAGGCCTGCCCGAAGCCCTGGCTATGCACGGTTATTCCGTCAAGCGACGGTTCAGCCTACCCCCAATTGGCTTCGGTCCTGCCGGTCGGAGGCGGCTGGGTTCCCGGGTGATCGACTACGTTCGCAACACTCGGCTCGACCACGTGGTGGTCGAAGCCAGCCCGGAACGATGGCCCGAGCTCCGGGCCTTTGTTGCCGAGTTGCGGGTATTGCCGTTCCCGATCATGTTCGTGCCGGTCGGCACAACAGCCGAATTGCTTCGACATCCTACGCGCAGCCTTGGAAGTGCCGTTTGCGTAGAATTGCAGCGCGGAGCCCTTACCCCGTTCGAGTGCGCGACTAAACGAATCGTCGATATTCTTGGCGCGGGCCTCGCTTTGGCAATAGCCGCACCGCTGCTTGCGCTTGCCGCAATCGCGATCAAGCTGGATTCTCCCGGCCCCGTGTTGTTCCGACAAAAACGCTGTGGCTTCAATGGTCGGACATTCTTGATCCGCAAATTTCGGACCATGCATGTGCTCGAGGATGGTCCCGTGATCCTTCAGGCCACCCCCGTCGACCAACGCATCACCCGCGTGGGCAGGTGGCTACGTCGGACAAGTTTCGATGAATTGCCGCAGCTGCTGAATGTGCTCGAGGGCAGCATGTCCTTGGTGGGGCCGCGCCCGCACGCCTTGGCCCACGACGGACAGTTTGACAAGCTCGTGCGAAACTACGCCTTTCGTCGCAGGGTCAGGCCAGGATTGACCGGATGGGCCCAGATCCACGGCTGCCGCGGCGCAACACCCACAGCATCCATGATCGAAGCACGTGTACAATACGACCTCTGGTATATCGATAATTGGAGTCTTCGGCTGGATCTCGCAATCCTGCTGCAAACTCCGCTGGAGGTCTTGCGAGGCCGCAACGCCTACTAGGCTCGATCCCCGCTCCGGCGCCCTGCTGGCGCAGCCTCACGCGCGCTGCCGAAGCTTCGGAGTCGCTGCCGCGATGCGAAACTCCTCGATCCGACGGCCGGATTTCATGGCCGCAACCAACCACCGCGGCCGCTTGCCACGTCCTGACCAGGTTTCGGAAGTCTGAGGATTGCGGTACTTGGGCAGCACGCGCGGATATTTGCGCCTCTGCTTGCCGGTCGGGGAGACGCCCGCTGCTTCGGCCAACACAGCCATCCCCCCGCCGAGAACCGCCAGGCGTTTCTCCAGTTCCTGCTTCTCCGCCTTGATCCGATCCGACAAGATGCCGCTAATCTCCTCGTGAAGCGACCAGAGATCATCGAGGGACATCTCTTCGAGCTCGAGCTTCTTAGTCGACATGCCGGCACCCTGTGGTTGCGCTCATTTAATATCATCCCGACTTGGTAATCAACACCCAGGTTGGGTCAGTGTAGAAAAACGTGGAACTGGACGGGCGAGTTTCGGTGCCCCACATAGCTGCGTCGCTGGTTCCAATCAAGATCAAAAAGCATTTATCCGCTGAATTTAACGGCGGCTGTAACAACGCGCCATACAACCGAGGCTCTGTTCAAGCGAGCAGTGTGTGCGCAAGAGCCCCTGCTCCGCTGCGCCCTCGACGCATATGACCGGCGCGCTAGACTGCTTTTCTCGGTTGGCAATCCTTCTAAAATCCGGCCGTCCGCCCGCCGCAATGGCGCTTATGATTGCGATTTCTACCAGCGCCAATTGTCACAGGTGGTTTCGTAACTCCGATGGATTGTTATCGGCCGCGGCCGAAGGAGGATGGACCGACTGATCGCCACTTGAAGGCGGACCAGTGGACTGGACCACTGATAATCTCCGTTGCTTCTCCTCGTGCCTTCAGCAAGATTTCCTCGCCCTTGGAATAAATGGATGAAAATAATCCTCGCTATATATATTAAATAATTATATCATTTATTTATTGTCGCGCGATTTTTGAAGTCCAAGCCTTGCTCCCTGTCCATTGTCGGGCGCGTGATTCGACGCAGCTGGGGACTGGTAGCAAGGTGCCGGTCGAACGGTGCCGAGAATACTATGCGAAGGCAGGATCTCGAAGCCATGGATTTTGAAGAACTTTGGCTCCTCCACGAGGAGCTGACAAAGATTCTGGCTGAAAAGATCACAGCCGAAAAGCGGGAATTGGAAAAGCGCCTGGCGCAACTCAATCAGACGGATCAATTAGGCGCGACGGAGGGTGGGGCGACAGCGGCTGGCTCAAGTCAGGCCCCTCGGCGTAAATACCCGAAGGTCGTTCCGAAATACTTCAACCCCCTCAAGCCCACAGAGACCTGGTCCGGGCGTGGCAAACAGCCACGCTGGTTGGTCGCAGCGCTCCAATCGGGGCACACGCTGGAGGAGTTCAGGATCCCCGAGAACGGCGAAGCGCCGAGCCGGAATGCTGGAGGTCACGAGCATTGATGGCGGCGCCCCCCGCAAATACTGTTAGGAGCGAAATGTTGGCTCCATTCGCTGCGCTCCCAGTCGATTGAAGACGTCAGCCCTGGGGATTTGCCAGGCACACCGAAGGCGCTCCTGGTTTAGACCTTCCCTGCGCGCTCGGCGAAGGCCGTCTTCAACAGGAACTGCACGGTGCCCACTCTCGGCAAGGACCACAGTCCACGTGGATGCGCGGCGGCTTGCCGGGCGCCGCGTGCCGCTTTCCGGTAATTTCCGAGATCCAGCGCCATCAATGCGAGGAAGGGAACGCGCGTAGCCGGAAACCGTGCTTGCATCGACTGTCGCATGAACTGCAGGCGAGGGATCAGTCGGGAGCGTAACGCGCGCGGAATATCGACGCCAAGCAGCTCGGCAAGAGCAATCAGCTGGGTTTCAACCGCGTTCTTCATCAATTCGCCCGAGACAAGAGCGGCAAGCTTCTCCCAATCGAGAGGTTCGGCGGAATCGTTTAAATCGCGTAATTCTACAAGATGCCGCAGGTCGAGGTCGCCGAGCCAGTACCCATAGTCTTGAAATTGATCATGGATGATCAAGGTGAGCGCCCGGTAGATTGGCTTGGGAATATGCACTCTCCCCGATCTCAACATTGCCGCGACGCAGTGGCTCAGAGCAAGTCCGGGGCCTCGGTAGAGACACATAGGGCCAGGAGCGGCCTGTTGCAGATCGATGGCTCCGACGTCGCCCGGCCGGTTCATGTCGACACACCATCGCTGGCTTCCCGGCAGCGCCTGATCATGAATTTCATAGCCAATTGCCCGTAGAGCGGCGACTCCGCGTTCGGTTTCGTTCGGCTGAACCATGATATCAAGATCACACATCAGCCGAACGCCTCGTCGCTCGGGCGGCGTCGTGCCCAGCGTCGCTGCTCCCTTGATCAATATCGGCGTAACTCCCTCGCCATTCATCGCAACGACGGCCTCCTCGAGTTGAGCGACGAGGCGATCATTTCGCAGCACGTTTCGGCGGTGGACATGGCGAACATATGTGCAGACGTCCTCCGGCAGCATCCGTTCGTATTTGTCCACAAAGTCGATGAGAGCCGGCGTCGTCAGGGTCTGATTTGCGAGCCCGATGACGGACGTCCACTCTACGTCGGCGGGCGGCATGCCCCGCAAGCAATTGCAGAGGCTCGTCAGCGCGCCGCTATGCCTTGCCATGGCACAATTCCATCAGCAGGCGCCGCGCCTCTCCGGCCTCGGAGTAGGTTAGCTGAAGCGATTGCGCGCGCGCGACCATCCGCTTTAAAGCAAAAAAGCCCGCCTGCGACAGTCTACCATCGCCCGCAAATGCGTTCTCGATGAGCCGCTTCATCGATTCCAAACGATCTAATACGGTTAGTTCGGCCGGACCGCCCGTGACCCGGTTCAAGAAGATGATCCAGCCTGCGGAGAAGCACTGGGCCTGCGCATCCGGAATGGGTACGTACCGCACCCGAACGCCGTCGGAGCGGCGATGCGTCGCGTCGTAGCGGTCGCCATGTAGTCGCGAGAGCAAGCCCCACGATCCTTCCTTGAGGGTGAGCGCAAACGGGACTCCGCAGATCGTTCCGTCGCCGCCAACCAGCGCGACGTCATCGCCGGCGTACCGAAATCCGGCGTCAACCAGCTGCAGCGTGAGGGTCGACTTCCCAGCTCCCGGATGGCCGCATAACAGCAGGCCCATGCCCTCATTCACGAGGGAAGCGGCATGAAGGGAGAACACCCAACGATTGCTTCGAATAAGCCGCTCGGTGACGTGAGCTTTGATCGTAGGGGCCAGCGCCTCGACTTCGCATCTGGAAACGCTGGAATCCTCTGCGCGCAAGAACACTTGCTCATCCAGCATCATTGCCTCGATCGCGATGTCGCCGTCGCCGCTGGCGCCCTGGTCCGAAACACAGAACGGCGAAAGCAGCCGTCGCATGAGGTCCCGATTTGCCGCCCGGACGCTTATTCTGTGTCCACCGAGTCTTGCCGAGAAGGCCCCATCGTTCGGCATCTGCCAATCGACCTTGAGCATTGCCCGATCGATCCAGGTATTTACGGCCTCTCGCGTGAACTGGCGTGCCGTGTGCTCGTCGATGCCCTGCGCTTCAAGCCCCCGATAAATGTCTCCTATAGAGGCGCCTTCCCCTAACTTACACCAGATGAATGCCCCTACTCGGTCGAGTTCAAAGATCTTCTGCCCGGCTTCGCTGAAGATCATTGATCGCCCATCAAGCAGTGCGAATACTGCATCCGGAGCCGGTCTCAACACGATCTCTGCCCACGATCTTTCCAGCACGGCTTCCACCAATACGAATACAAATATGAACCCTTCCGCCTCGCCTTTGCTGGCAAGAGCCTCCGGGATGGTCGCGATACCCGACGAGCGGATGGCGGCCGCCTGCGACATTCATTAGCCCGGCCCGTGGCGCTGCGGTTTCCGCCGAACACACGCCACCCCGTCCGGCTCGTTTCGACATGTCCATCCGGCCGGTTATGCCGCGAGCTGACCGTCCTTGTCCCCGTCTTGAGGAGAAACGCTCAACCCCTGCTTTCCAAGGAGGCTCGCTCTGGCGATCGACCGATGAGCATCCAATAGGTACCGATAAGCTTCGCGATCGGCACTCCGTTCTCTCAGAATGCGCTCCTTCTCGCCAATGCTCACCAATTCCGCGCGCATCTCAGCCAACTGCAGCGTCTCCGAGGTGAGGTTGTGCTCACTAAGAATTAATTCCCACATCGTCTCCTCCAGCCGAAGAAACTTAGACGAGTTTAGCTTACGTGATCGGCAGCAATTAACAACGAAATTTACGGATTTTAACTATAATAAACATTTGTTTCACAATTGAACCTCGGGCGACCATTCAGCACCAACGCGCAGACGCCTCACGCGCGAACCGCCCTGGGAATGAGGGACCCCTAGGAAAAAGGACTGACGTTTTTCGGCGACGCATCGCATCGCGCAAAAAAATAGACCAGCCGAGAGTCGCAAAGCAGACCGACAACGCCACTTTTAATTTGCACATTAAATAAAAAACGAGAATAGTTAACGAACTGCACCGTGGGGAGTGACACCAGTGATCCGGTTGGCTGATCTGTCCGTCGAGGGAAAATTGATGGTTTCGTTGCAGGGGGAACGTTCCGCACGGAGTCGCGGGTATTTCGACACCACGGTCATTAGACGCCCAGATGCTTCCGGTTGAGGCCGGACACCATTCAGTGTTGCGGCGAAAGCCGGCAGTATCCCAAGAATTCGCCAAGCAGGAATCCGGTCGGTTGGAGAAGCGTCGTCACGAGCAAGCTGCCCTTTGCTCGAACAACGACCCCAGGTGCGATGCCCCCCAAGTCACCCGCACCGACGAGAGCGCACTCCAGCCGACCGGCCCTTTTACTCGACAAAACAAATAGATGTTTCAGGGAGGCTCGTATGGGCATGATCATGGTCAAGTGTCCGCAATCCGGCCGCGCGATTCCGACCGGCATCAAATCCGATCGTGAGACTTTCCTGCGAAGCATCGTGTTTTTCGGCAATACTCTTTGTCCCGACTGTCGGGCCAATCACAACTGGTTTGCCCGCGAGGCCTGGGTCGAGGAGCCGATGGTCAGAACAGTAGCGGCCGCTCGTACGGCGCCAACGTGCTGATGCAAAATGACGCGCGCTTCGGAGAGTGTATCCAAATTCCCCTTCCGATAGCGCGTTGCTGCTGCAACGCATTGCAACCCCTGAGAATATTTTCGCGCATTGTCGCAAAACGAACCGACGCCTCCGGCGGCCATCGGTTAGACGTCGTTGGCACGTCGCCACAAATCCGAGCTTCCGTCACGAATTCGGCAAAGGCCTGTTTGGGGGTGTTGTAGTGAGTAGTGGGGTTTGCAGCCTGGCTGTTCTGCGTGACACAAAAATCGAGCTCGTTAGCCTGCTGGCTCAATTGAAGCGGCTCCGCGAGAGAGTACGAAGGGCGGAGGCACGGCGCTCCGGACAAAGACGACGATCAGCGTCGGCATCGCGCGCCCGAAGGCCCCGAAGGATGAAACACTAATAGTTTTCATCTCCCTTCACTGGAGCGACACCTGAACACCGTGGTTGAACGATCAGCGCGGCACTCTCACCCGTGTCAATCCGCATTCGAGTTTGCGGTCGCCAGCGCAGAGGCTGACCCCAAACGCGCTGGGTCGCACTCGGAACGATTGGCGTCGCGTGATGGGGAAGAGCGCAGCCTGAACTCTCACGCTGTAGGAGAGACGTCCTGCCGCGGCGTCCGGCAAAGGTTATACAAGCTGACCTGGCTCGGGCCATCCGTGCCGCCCAGGAAGCCGGCGCGAGCGCGGTCAACTACATCGCGCAGGCGAATCGAGGGAGGCTCAGCGGAACGGAGGGGATCGTCACGTTCGATCAGAGCCCTCGAAGGCTTTGTGCCGGCGAGAGAGGCGAACAGCGCAGGAATGGAAACATTCCAGGGGAACCCGGAAAAAGCCTAGCGACTTCAATGCAAAATGTGGGTTTATGGTGCGCTCGGAGGGACTCGAACCCCCACGGTGTTACCCACTGCCACCTCAAGGCAGCGCGTCTACCAGTTCCGCCACGAGCGCTAGGAGATGCCGGCCTGAGGCTTGAAGGCTGGCCGGATCAGCGGCCGCCGATCTAACAAATCCATCAGGGGGATACAAGCCTGCAAAGACCCTGAATTTCACAAGCTTGGAAGGAAGTTCTCACCCGCCCGGATCGGCCCTATCAGGTGCCCGGGCGCCACCCGCGTGCCTCGGCCGCTACCGGGTCCCCGGCGAGCGCGGCAGCATCTGCTTCACCTCGACCGCGATGCGGTTGCGGTCGACCAGCACGACACCGGAGGCGACAGGCAGATTATTGGCGAGCACCTTGACCTCGTCGGCCTCGGTTGCGTCCAGCTCGATGATGGCGCCGCGGGAAAGACGTAATACCTGATGGATCGGCATGGTGGTCGTCCCGAGGACGACCATGAGATCCACGGTGACTTTATCGAGAGTGGGCACTGTCAGGACCGCCGCAACTTGAGACCTAGGACTTGGGACTCTTCATTTGCTCCCGAGATCATCACCACGTTATGGTTAGCCAATGGTTAATTCGCCGCACCCCCCCCGCCAAGACCAGCGTCAAGACCAGCGCCAAGACCTCGATCTGACGTCGTTTTCCGCCGCGGGCGGCGAAGTCGTCGAATGGCGGATTTCGGACGCTCCGGTGCCCTATCCGGACGCGGTGGCCGCCATGGAGGCGCGCGTTGCGGCGATTGCCGTCGGCGAGGCGCCGGAGCTGGTCTGGCTGCTCGAGCATCCCCCGCTCTACACCTCAGGCACCTCGGGCAAGGAAAGCGACCTGCTCGATGCCCGATTCCCGACCTTCGCGACCGGGCGCGGCGGGCAGCTCACCTATCACGGACCCGGCCAGCGCGTGGCCTACATCATGCTCGACCTCAAGCGCCGCCGGCCGGACGTGCGGGCCTATGTCGCGAGCCTGGAGGAGCTGATCCTGCGCACGCTCGCCGCCTTCAACGTCCGCGGCGAGCGGCGCGAGGACCGGGTCGGCGTCTGGGTCAAGCGGCCCGACAAGGGACCTGAGCACGAAGACAAGATCGCGGCGATCGGCGTCCGCCTGAAGCGCTGGGTCTCGTTCCACGGCATCGCGATCAATGTCGAGCCGGAGCTGTCGCATTTCGCCGGCATCGTGCCCTGTGGTGTCGTCGACCCCCGCTACGGCGTCACCTCGCTGGTCGATCTCGGCCAGCTCGTGACCATGGCCGATGTCGATATCGCGCTCAGGCAGGCATTCGAAGAGCTGTTCGGACCGACCCGCGCGCTGCTGCCTGAAGCGGCTGTCTGATACTTTTTCTGTTTGAGCTGACCGCGCCTGTCTATTCTGGTGCCGCCCGCGCCTCCCCCCTCCGCCGGGAAAGCAGACCTCATGCCGGGCGAGTTGATCTTCGGCCGACTGTTCGAGCGCCAGGCATAAGGAGGGGTTGCGATCCACGCTCGCAGTGGGAGGTTCTGACCATGAAACTGTCTGCACCCATCTACCATCTGAAGCGCACGGCGAACGCCTGTCCCGCGAAGCCGGCATTCCGCTCCACGACGCACTTGACCGTGTCGCTGCGACGGAAGGGTTTTCCGCCTGGAGCATGCTGGCGGCGAAGGCAGCTGCGCTGACACCGGCTCACAAGTTGTTCCCGCAATTGCGTCCCGGCGATTTGGTGCTGGTTGGGGCTCGTCCCGGCCAGGGCAAGACGTTGATGAGCCTCGAACTGGCCCTCGAAGCCATGAAGTCCGGCCATCGCGCCGCGTTCTTCTCGCTCGAATATACCGCGAAGGATGTGCTGGCGCGTCTGCGGGTCATCGGCGTGGAGCCGGCGCAGTTCGACAAGCTGTTCGAGGTCGATTGCTCGGACGTCATCAGCGCCGACTACATCGTGAAACAAATGGCCTCGGCGCCGCGCTCGTCGTGATCGACTATCTGCAACTACTCGACCAGCGGCGGGAGAATCCCGACCTCACCGTTCAGGTGCGCGCGCTGAAATCGTTTGCACGCGACATGAGGCTGATCGTCGTCTTCATCTCGCAGATCGACCGGTCCTACGATCCCGCGGTCAAGCCACGCCCCGATCTCGGCGATGTCCGGTTGCCGAACCCGCTGGACCTGAAGCTGTTCGACAAGACGTGCTTCATCAACAACGCCGAAGTGCAGTTCCGCGCCGCGAGCTGATGGCTTCGGGCCGCGGGTGAGATTGTTCACCTGCGGCTTGCAACGTCATGCCGCCTTCAGCGTAACCTCGAGCTTGCCGGCGATGTAGCTGTGTCAAGCCGCCAAAACCGTAAGCGTCGCCCTTGACCTCGTCGACATGCAGATAGGTCTCGGGATGCAGCGGCCCCAGGATCTCGGCCATGCGCTTGAACATAGCGGCGAGATAGGCCGCCTTCTCGTCCTTGGTGTTGGTGCCCTCGGTGACGTGGATGTCGATCCAGTAGCTGGCGAGCTTCTGCTCGGCGAGCGGCTTGCCGCCGGCGAACCAGTCGCCGGCATCCACGGACTTCACGATGATCGCGGTGACCTTAGGATCCTTGTGCAGGATCTTTGCGGTGAGCTCGGATACGGCGCTCGCGATATCGGCCTTCAGCGAGGGGGACTGGCGGGACGTGGTGTAGGACGCGGTGATCAGGGGCATTGTCGTTCTCCTCGATGTGCCGCGCAATGCGTGCGGCGTCGGGAAGAAACTAGACCTGCCACTATCATTTTGGTATCTTATCAAGGCTGATACCAGTGATAACATATATTAATGAAAGCAGCACTCGACATCACCACCGTCCAGGCCTTCCTGCTGGTCGCCGACCTCCAGAGCTTTACGCGTGCCGCCGAATCGCTCGGCACGACGCAGGCCGCCGTCAGTCTCAAGCTGCAGCGGCTGGAGACCTTGCTGGACAAGCGCCTCGTCGAGCGCTCGCCGCGCGCAGTCCGCCTCACGGCCGATGGCGCCGCGTTCCTCGATCGCGCCCGCGCGCTGATGACGGCACACGATCTCGCACTGTCGGGCGACGCGCCGGCCGCGCAGTCGCTCTCGCTCGGCATTTCCGATCATGCCGCGGGGCCCGAACTGGTGCCGCTGCTCGAACGGCTGCACGCGATGTCGTCGAACCTCACCATCGCCGTCACCATCGGCTTCTCGCGCGAGATGCAGGATGCCTATGATTCGGGCGAGCTCGATGCGGTGATCGTGCGTCAGGAAGGCAGCCGCCGCGGCGGCGAAAAATTGGCCGAGGACGAGTTCGGCTGGTTCGCCGCACGCCGCTTCACCCTGCCGAAGGGGGAGCCGTTGCCGCTCGCAACCCTCGCCCCGCCCTGCGGCGTCCGCGCCGTCGCCGTGCGCGCGCTCGACAGGGCCGGCATCGGCTGGCGCGAGCGCTTCGTCGGCGGCGGCGTCACCGCGGTAGTGGCAGCCGCGCTCGCGGGTCTCGCAATTGCGCCGCTCGCGCGGCGGATCGCGCCGCCCGGGTTGACCGACGTCGGCCCTGCGCACAAGCTGCCGAAACTCGGCAGCTCGAAGGTGATGCTGCACTCGAACGTGAGCGATCCCGCCAAGCTCGCTGCGTTGCGCGCAGTGGCGGCGACATTTCGGAGCTTGCCGGCTTGAGCCCGCCTAACGCTCACAAGATCGCCTCGAACGCGCTGCGCAGCGTCTCGTGGCGGTGCCGCGGCTCAGCGCCTTGTTCGGCAGCACGCGCTGGCCGCCGGACACCGATGTCGCGGCCGGTCGGCAATGGGCCGCCGATCAGGCGCGCGGCCGGTCGTCGAGCAATCTCATGTGAGCGGAGGTCGACGCGTTGGAGCCTGATAGTCTTGCCGACGTCATCGCACCCTCCTCGACACTATTTGACCTTGCCCAGCGGCAGCAGGTTGGCGATCTTCTCGCCAAGCCGCATCAAGGCGACCAGCCGCGGCCGCGGCACTTTCAGCATCTGCACGAACCAGTGGTCGGCGAGCTCGGTGAACGCGAGCATCTCCTTCAGGCGCTTGGCTGCGACGGGACTGATGCCGGGATCGTCCGTGGCATCGGACACGCAGGCGCGCAGCACTGCGATCGCCGGGTCGATCTCCCGCTCCTTGCGCCGCGCCGCGATCCTCGCGGCAATCTCCCAGACGTCGGTCTCGGCCTCGTAATGGTCGCGGCGGTCGCCCAGGATCGGCACCCGCCGGATCAGGTTCCAGGCGAGCCGCTCCTTCAGCGAATTGGAGACGTTGGAGCGTGCCATGCCGAGCGTGTCGGCAATGTCCTCGGCCGTCATCGGCGCCTCGGCGAGATAAAGCAGCCCATGAATCTGGCTCACCGAGCGGTTGCCCCCCACTCGTCGCCCATGTCGCCCCAATGCAGGATGAAGCGTTCGACGGCGGCTGGAAGTTTCTTCTTTCCGGTTATTTCTGTCATAACAGAAATGGACGGGCGCGCCCTCTGGTCCAGAAGCTTTGCATACGGTCCGTCAGGCCTGCCTAAAAATGTCCCAGAGGGCGGGAACCATCCCGCGGTCTTCGGCGTTTGCTCCCGTCGAGGCGGGGTCCGGAATGGCCGAAAAGTTCAGTCAACAGAGAGACCTGTTCGAGAGCGAGCGCAGTTTCCGGCTGTTGGTTGAGGGCGTTGCCGATTATGCCCTCTATATGCTTGACCCAAACGGGACCATCACCAGCTGGAACATCGGCGGCGAACGCATCAAGGGTTACTCCCCCGAGGAAATCCTCGGGCAGCATTTTTCCCGTTTCTACACCGAGAGCGACCGGGCCAATGGCAAGCCGGCGCGGGCGCTCGGGATCGCGCGCGAAAAGGGCCGATACGAGGAGGAAGGCTGGCGCGTCCGCAAGGACGGCACGTTCTTCTGGGCGAGCGTCGTGATCGACCCGATCTACGAGGACGGCAGGCTGATCGGCTTCGCCAAGATCACACGCGACATCACAGAGCGCCGCAATGCCCAGCTCAAGCTCGAGGCGATGCAGAAGCAGCTGGCCGAGTCGCAGAAATTCGATGCGCTCGGACAGCTCACCGGCGGGGTCGCCCACGACTTCAACAATCTCCTGATGATCATCAGCGGCAGCCTTCACGTCTTGAAGAAGAGCGCCGCCGACGACCCCAAGCTCGAGCGCGCCATTTCGGCGATCGACACCGCGACCAAGCGCGGCGCAGCGCTGACCAACCAGCTTCTCACCTTCGCCCGGCGGCAGAGCGTCAACCCGCAGGCGATCGATTTCGCCGAACGCGTCGCGGCCATCCGCGAGGTGCTCGACGCAGGCATCGGCAGTTCCGTGCGCCTCGCCTTCGACATCCACTCCGACACCTGGCCGATCAAGGCCGACATCTCCGAGCTCGAGACCGCGCTGCTCAACCTCGTCATCAATGCCCGCGACGCGATGCCGGACGGCGGCACGGTGACGATCCGGGCGCGCAACGTCGTGCTGAACGAGGCGCCCCTCGTCGGCGATTTCGTCGCAATCGACGTCCGCGATACCGGGCTCGGAATTCCGTCCGACGTTCTCGACAAGATCTTCGAGCCGTTCTTCACGACCAAGCCGATCGGGAGAGGCACGGGCCTCGGCCTCTCGCAGGTGCACGGCTTTGCCCACCAGGCCGGCGGCACGGTGCAGGTTGCAAGCGAGCTCGGCAAGGGCACGACCTTCACTATCGTCCTGCCGCGCGGCACGGATGTGCCGTCGCGGGAGACGCCGGGAACGGCGTTCCGCGGTAGCGGCACGGTGCTGCTGGTTGAGGACAATCCCGACGTCGCTCTGGTCAGCATCGGTCTTCTGGAGCAGCTCGGCTACCAGGTGCGCCGTGTCGCCGATGCCGAGGCGGCATTGCGCGAGATCGAGAGCGACGGCGTCGATTTCGTGTTCTCGGACATCGTCATGCCCGGCAAGATGGACGGCCTCAGCCTCGCCCATCACCTCCGCCAGATCCGTCCCGGCCTGCCGATCCTGCTCGCCACCGGTTACAGCGAGGTCGCCGCCGGCGTGCGCGGCGATTTCCCGATCTTGCGCAAGCCCTACGAGATCCATGAGCTGAGCGAGGCGATCGCGAAACTGCCGAGGTGACGACTTCTTCACCTCTCCCCGCTTGCGCCAGGGCAATTGCATATGACTTGTAGCTGCGGCCGGTTCGCACGCCTCTTCCTTCGAGACGGCGCTTGCGCGCCTCCTCTCTCCATGAACACGATCAGACGACGGTGGCTGGATTGGGAACGATTTGCTGGCCGAGCTGGCGTGCCAGTTGGCGCAGGATGCGGTGCTTGGTTTCCAATACCCTGGCCTCGTATTGAGCCACACCGGTCTCGACGAAGTCGAGGCCTTTGACCATCACGCGCCAGAAGAGCGTGGCTAGTTTTCTCGCAAGGGCCTTGTTCGCTACCAAGCCGCCGCGCCGTGCCGCCATACGCCTGTAGAATCCGCCGAGCGCGACGTGTTTGCTGCGCGCCAAGGCCCGGGCCATCACACAGAAGATCTGGCCGGCTCGGTTGCGGCGGCGTTTGACTGAACCCTTGCGTTTGCCGCTTTGAGCGTTTCCGGGCGCGATCCCCAACCACGAGGTGAAGTGCTTTTCGGTCCGCCATTTGGTCAGGTCCGTGCCAACCTCGCCGATCAGCTGCAAAACACTGTACTCGCTATGAGCGGGGAGTGTCGTCAGATCCTTTGCGCCACAGATCTGCGCGAGAATGTCCCGCAGATCCGCGATATCCGGCGCGTTGACGCCAGGCCGCCTGCGCGGCTTTTCTGCCTTTGTCGAAGCCCCCGATGGCGGCGCCTTCGCGTCCGGCATCTGGCGAAGGACGACCTCAATCTGGCGATCGCAGGCGGCGATGAGGCCCTGATAATGGTCCCAGCTTTGAACGGCCTGCGCGAGGGCGAACAAGTGCTCTTCGGCCCAATTGCCGCGCAGCGATTCGACGACGCGCTCAGCCTTGGCCTTGCGGATTTGAACATCGCACAGCCCCAACAGGACCTGAGGCTCGCGTTCACCGGCAAGGATGGCCCGGATCACGGCCAGGCCGCTCGCCCCCGTCAGAGAGCTGATGACCTCGTGCAGTTTGACGTTCATCCGCTCCAGCGCTTTTTGCATGTGTTGGACATGCCCGGCAGCCGCCGCGATGTGTTCCCCGCGAAGACGCAGATAGTCCTGCAGACGGCGGACATGGGCCGGGGGAACGAAGCCCGCCCGCAGCAGGCCATGCGCATGCAGCGTGGCGCCCCACTGGCAGTCTTTCATGTCGGTCTTCCGTCCTGGAAGATTGCGTGTCTGGCGACCGTCGACCATGACCACTTCCAGGCCGGCAGCTTCCAGAACCCCATAAAGCGGCAACCAATAGACCCCAGTCGCTTCCATCGCGACCGAGCGCACCTGATGTTCGGCCAAATAGTCACGCAACGCATGCAACTGCGAGGTCACCGTGCCGAACACCGCGGGCGGCCCACCCGCAATCGACACATGCATTTTCTCGCTTCCGACATCCACAAAGGCTGCACGCGGATCCAATACCGCCAAGCCACTCATTTCCGGACTCCCATGCTGTCATCTGGTGCGAAGTCCCGCCAAGAGCCCGATCGCGTCTTAAAATTGCAAACCTCTCCAACGGGAAGCGCAATGCTCGCCAAAATGTGCAATCGCCGCGATCGGAACCAACCTCAGGACCGGGCTATCAGATGCACCAGAGGATAATGCGGCCACACTGTCTCCCGGCGGAGCCCCGCAGCCCAACCATACAGCGTTCATGGTCCGTGTGCAGCGTCCGCTTTCGGCGCTGGCGACTCAGGATGAGGCTAAT
Source organism: Bradyrhizobium sp. CB1015 (assembly GCF_025200925.1). Classification (GTDB taxonomy): domain Bacteria; phylum Pseudomonadota; class Alphaproteobacteria; order Rhizobiales; family Xanthobacteraceae; genus Bradyrhizobium. The sequence continues at coordinate 5,684,351 of NZ_CP104174.1, forward strand.
CAGCATCAGTGCTCGTTGAAGCTGCTGCCGCGTACTCCGCCCGCATCCTGTGAGGAGCCCGCCCAAAGCGGGCGTCTCGAAGGATGGCCGCGGAGAAAAACTCCCGAATGCGATAGCCCTGCCGCGTGCGGGGCGACGGTGTCGATACACCTACAGCGTCGGCAGCACCGAAAACGCTTCCCCTGCCCTGCGCAAATTCAGCTCATCCACGCTTGCGGTTTCACTGGTGACACTATCGACGCGCGACGACGGCGGGCCGTGGCGGCACAGCGCGACCATGTCGGCAACGTGCGTCGGCGCGCCGGCGAACACCGCTTCCACACTGCCGTCACGGCGGTTGCGGACCCAGCCTTCGAGGCCACACGCGGTAGCCTGGGACTCCACCCAGGCCCGATAGCCGACGCCCTGCACGCGGCCGCGGATCATGACCTGGAGAATCACCCGGCTCATGTCTTCAATCCGAACCAATCGGCGCTACGCGCCTTGACCGCGGCTTCGCGCGTAACGCGGGCCATCAGCTCCGACGATGCCAGACCCTTGAGGCTTTTTGGCGCCATGCCCTCGCGCAACGCCTTCTGCGTCTCGTACACGGCTTGCGTCGCGGCGGCGATCGGCGCATGGCCCTGCAGCGCGATCCGGACGCGCTGGCCCGCGAGATAATCGAGCCCGCTCAATTCCTCCGATGCGCCGCCGAGCACGATCGGCAGACGCGTGGCGGCGGCGATCGCTTCGAGCTCGGCGCGGGACTTGATGCCGGTGAAAAACAGCGCATCGACGCCGGCCGTCTCATAAGCCTGGGCGCGGCGAACCGCATCCTCGATCGAGGTGATCGCGGCTGCGCCCGTGCGGCCCATGATGACCAGCGAGGGATCGCTGCGGCCGCCAAGCGCCGCCTTCATCTTGCCGACGCCTTCTTCGAGGGAGATCAGCTGCGCCTTCGTCTCTCCGAATGCGGCCGGCAGCAGCGTGTCCTCGATGGTGAGCCCGGCCGCGCCCGCCGTTTCCAGCTCCTGCACCGTGCGGCGCGCGTTCAGCGCATTGCCGTAGCCGTGATCGGCATCGACGAGCACCGGCAGCGCGGAGGCGCGAGACATTCGCCGCATCTGCTCGGCGAGCTCAGTGAGCGTGATCAGCGTGATATCGGGGTCGCCGAGCACGGCGAGAGAGGCCACCGATCCGCCGAACATGCCGAGCGGAAAGCCGAGATCCTCGGCAATGCGGATCGAGATCGCGTCATAGACCGAGCCGGGATGGACGCAACTTGTGCCCGACAGGATGGAGCGCAGTGTCTCGCGGCGGGATCGAAAGGCCATGATTGCCTCGCTTTCAATTCCTCATCCTGAGGAGCGCGTTCTTGCGCGCGTCTCGAAGGATGAAGGCCCGGCTGTTGGCCTCGTCCTTCGAGACGCCGCGCAGGCGCGGCTCCTCAGGGTGAGGGTCTACTATTGCGCTTTGGCGCGCTCACCCAAACTCCAGGATCAGCGCGTCGACCGCAAGCGTCGCGCCGGCGCTGGCGTGGATCTTCTTCACGGTGCCGTCCTGCTCGGCGCGCAGCACGTTCTGCATCTTCATGGCTTCGACGACGGCGAGCGTCTCGCCGGCCTTGACCTCCTGCCCCTCGCTGACCGCGATCGAGACCACGAGGCCCGGCATCGGACAGAGCAGCTTCTTGCCGCTGTCGGAGGCCGTCGTCACCGGCATCAGCCGTGCGGAGGTCGCCTCGGCCTCGGTCCAGACATAGACCGGCACCTCGACGCCCTGATGCGCGAGGCGGATGCCATTGGCGATCGGGCGGGCCTGCACGGCGACGAACTGCCCGTCGATGGTGCCCTGCCAGACCGGATCGCCCGGCTTCCATGGCGATTGCAACAGATGCGCAGTGCCGGCCTTGCCGTCGGCATCGATGAAGCGGATCGCGATCGCCTCGCCTTCGCGCGCGACCTCGAGCAGGATCTCCTGACGGTCGAGCCAGACCGCGCGACGGCGCTCGCGCTGCACGACGCGGCCGCCCATCTGGCCGGAGATCTGCCGCTTGCGCGCCCCGAGCACGTGATCGATCGCGGCGCCGACTGCGGCGATGCGCCGCGCGACCTCGCCTTCGGGCACGCGCACCGCAAAACCCTTGGGGAATTCCTCGGCGATGAAGCCGGTCGAGAGCCGGCCCTCGCGCCAGCGCGGATGATGCATAAGCGCCGAAAGGAACGGGATGTTGTGGCGGATGCCGTCGACATAGAACGAGTCGAGCGCAGTCGCCTGCGCCTCGATCGCCGCCGCGCGCGAGGGTGCATGGGTGACGAGCTTGGCGATCATCGGATCGTAATGGATCGATATCTCGCCGCCCTCCTGCACGCCGGTGTCGTTGCGGATGGTGATGCCGTCCTTGCTGGCCTCCGCCGGCGGGCGATATTTCACGAGCCGTCCGATCGAGGGCAGGAAGTTGCGGAACGGATCTTCCGCATAGAGGCGCGATTCCACCGCCCAGCCGGTCAGCGTGACGTCCTTCTGCGCGATGGCGAGCTTCTCGCCGGCGGCAACGCGGATCATCTGCTCGACGAGGTCGACGCCGGTGACGAGCTCGGTGACGGGATGCTCGACCTGGAGGCGCGTGTTCATCTCCAGGAAGTAGAAGCTCTTGTCCTGCCCTGCGACGAACTCGACCGTGCCGGCGGAATCATAGTTCACGGCCTTGGCCAGCGCGACCGCCTGCTCGCCCATCTTTCGGCGGGTCGCCTCGTCCAGCAGCGGCGACGGCGCTTCCTCGATGACCTTCTGGTTGCGGCGCTGAATCGAGCATTCGCGCTCGCCCAGATGGATCACGTTGCCATGCTTGTCGCCCAGCACCTGGATCTCGATGTGGCGGGGATCGACGATGAACTTCTCGACGAAGACGCGGTCGTCGCCGAACGAGGCCTTCGCCTCGGCCTTGGCGAGGTTGAAGCCCTCGGCGACCTCGGCCTTGGAATGGGCGATGCGCATGCCCTTGCCGCCGCCGCCGGCGGAGGCCTTGATCATGACGGGGTAGCCGATCTCGTCGGCGATGCGGACCGCGTGCTTGTCGTCCTCGATGACGCCGAGATAGCCCGGCACGGTCGAGACCTTGGCCTTGGCGGCCGCCTTCTTGGATTCGATCTTGTCGCCCATCGCGGCGATCGCGCCGGGGTTCGGACCGATGAAGACAATGCCGGCCGCTTCCAGCGCGCGCGGAAACGCTTCGCGCTCGGACAGGAAGCCGTAGCCGGGATGCACGGCCTCGGCGCCCGTCTTGCGGCAGGCCTCCACGATCTTCTCGATCACCAGATAGCTCTCGGCCGCGGCCGGCGGGCCGATCAGCACCGCCTCATCGGCCATCTCGACATGGAGGGCATCGCGGTCGGCCTCGGAATAGACCGCAACCGTCTGAATTCCCATCTTGCGGGCAGTCTTGATGACCCGGCAGGCGATTTCGCCGCGATTGGCGATCAGAATGCGTTTGAACATGCTTTTCTTGAGTCTCGACCTTGGGCGGGACCCTTCCCTGGCCGTTGGGGCCTATGGGAGGGGCCGTGTGGCTCCCGTGGTACAGCAAAATGGGCCGGAGGCAACGGTCTAAATCCGGGGTTTCTGGCGTACCAGCGCTAGACGGAAATGGGCGTGGTGAGCCCTAGGGAAGCCGTGCAGCTTCCCGAGGCTTACCGGCCTTGGCCGCGTCCCGGACCAGGCCGTGAATGAAGCTGAGCTTGGCGACCACCGCGGGCGACAGGATGAAGGGATAGAGGTCGCGCAGGCCCATGGCCCGGTTGACGCTGTTCATGGCGAAGGTGAAGGGCAGCCATGCGTCGACGAGCGCCTGGACGTCCCTTGCCTCGTAGGGGTTGAAACGGATGCGCGCCGTGAACTCCCCGTCGCGATCGACCTTGGGGCGCACCTCCATGCCGAACTCAGAGGCCATCTCCAGGGTGTCGACGATGTGGAGATAGTGCGCCCAGGTCTCGGCGAAGTCTTCCCAGGGATGCGTCGTTGCGTAGGCCGAGACGTAATTCTGCTGCCAGTCGGCCGGGGCGCCTTCGGCGTAATGGCGCTGCAGGGCCTGGCCGTAATCGGCCGTATCGTCGCCGAAGACCGCGCGGCATTCGTCGAGCTTGCCGCCGCCCTGAACCAGCACGTCCCAGAAATAATGCCCGACCTCGTGGCGGAAATGCCCTAGCAGCGTCCGGTACGGCTCGCCCATCTCGAGCCGGCGCCGCTCGCGCTCGATGTCGTCGGCCTCGGTCAGCGCGATCGTGATCAGGCCATTGTCGTGGCCGGTCATAATCCTCGTGCCGCTGTTCGGATCGTCGGCGAGGAAGTTGAAGATCAGGCCATGCTCGGGATTGTCCTGGCGGGTCTGGAGCGGCAGCTTCCAGCGGATCAGGGAATAGAATAGACGGTGTTTTGCCACCTCCAGCTCGCGCCAGCCGGCGAGCTGCGCCGGATCCGAGAGGTTTGGCACCGTCCCATTGTGGCGGCAGGCGCGGCAATAGCCGGTGCTATCGCCTGCGTCGGTCAGCCAGTTGCAGGCGTTGTACTCGGCATTCCGGCACAGCATCCGGCTTTCGCCCTTGTCGGCGAGGATCCTCCATGCCTCCCCGTCGGCCTCGATCGCCGACATCGTCTCCTTCTCCGGCAGGAAGGCGATCCGATGGCCGCAGCGTTCGCAGGCGCGGTTCTCGAAATAGAGGACGTTGCCGCAGGCCTGGCAGACAAAGAGCTTCAAGATTTAGCCTCAAGCTTATGAGAGAGCTGGCGCCTCGCGACGACGCCTCAATCAGCCGATCGTTCCAGTATTCGGAACAAATTGCCAGACCGGACGTTGCCACCGCGTACTTCTCCACGTTCAGCCACGCGCCCCCATTTCCGGGCACCACCTGCCCTCTAAACAATGGCCATCACGCCCCGTCTGTGTGAATATCGGTCCGGCACGTGCGCACCTGCATGACAACGGCCGATGCCTTGAACGATCCCTTGCCCGAAACCATCGCCGCCGAAAGGCTGCGCCAGCACCTCGAAGACGTCGCGCGTGAGCGCGACAACGCCTATCGCGCGCTGCAGGAGCGCGAGGCCGAGCTGGCGCGCATCCAGCGCATCGGCAAGGTCGGTGGCGTCGAGGTCGATTTCCGCGAAGGCTTCAAGAACCGTCGCTCGCCCGAATATTTGATGATCCACGGCCTTCCGCCGGAAGCCGCCGAGGAGTCCCACGAGGATTGGGTCAACCGCATCCATCCCGACGACCGCGACGCCGCCGTCAAGCATTTCTTCGAAGCTCTCGCCGGAGCGAGCGGAGACTACAGCGCCGAATACCGCATCATCCGCCCCAGCGACGGCGAGACCCGCTGGATCCGGGTGGTCGCCAAGATCGAGCGCGACAAGGATGGCCGCGCCATCCGGCTCGTCGGCGCCCATATCGACATGACCGATCAGGCGCTGGCGCGCGAGACGCTGCGCGAAAGCGAGGAGCGCTTCCGGCTGATCGCCGACAGCGCGCCGGTGCCGATCTGGGTCACCAAGCTCGACCGCAAGCGGTCCTTCGCCAACCAGGCCTATGTCGATTTCGTCGGCCTGCCCTATGATCAGGCCATCGATTTCGACTGGCGCAAGGTGCTGCATCCCGACGACCTGCCGCACGTGCTGCAGCAATCCGTCCAGGGCGAAGCGTCCCTCAAGCCCTTCGTGCTGGAAGCACGTTACAAGAACGCCAGCGGCGAATGGCGCTGGCTGCGCTCGGAATCGCAGCCGCGCTGGGATGCGACCGGCAAGCATATCGGCTTCATCGGCGTGGCCCACGACGTCACCGTCGCCAAGCAGGCCGAGATCGAGCTCAGGCGGCTGAACGAGACGCTGGAAGAGCGTATTGCCGAGCGCACCGCCGAGCTCGAAGCCAACGAGGCGCGGCTGCGCGCGATCCTGGAGACCAGCAATCAGTATCAGGGCCTGGTCAATCTCGAGGGCGAACTGGTCTACGCCAACAAGACCGCGCTCGCCGGCATCAAGGCGAATTCCGCGGATGTGATCGGAAAGCCGTTCTGGGACACGCCCTGGTTCACCGGCACCGACGGTATGAGTGCCGCCGTGCGCGAGGCCTTCGAGACGGTGCTCAAAGGCGAACCTGTGCGGCTGGAGATGCGCCTGCGCCTGCCCGTCGGCGAGCGCGATTTCGACTTCGGCATGCGCCCCGTGCTCGACCGCCACGGCAACATCACCGGCGCCGTGCCCGAGGCCGTCGACATCACCGAGCGTCGTCGCGGCGAGGAAGCGCTGCGGCAGTCGCAGAAGATGGAGGCGATCGGCCAGCTCACCGGTGGCGTCGCGCACGACTTCAACAACCTCCTCACCATCATCCGCTCGGCGACCGATTTCCTGCGTCGGCGCGAGCTGCCGGAGGAGCGCCGCCGCCGCTACGTCGATGCCATCTCCGAGACGGTCGAGCGAGCCTCCAAGCTGACCGCGCAGCTTCTGGCCTTCGCGCGCCGGCAGCCGCTCAAGCCGCAGATCTTCAACGTGGGCAGTCAGGTCGAGGGCGTGGCGCAGCTGGTCCGGCCGCTGGTCGGCGGCCGCATCGAGATCGCCATGGAGATTCAGGATGCCGATTGCTTCACGGTGGCCGACATCGCCCAGTTCGAGGCCGCGCTGATCAACCTCGCCATCAACGCCCGCGATGCCATGGACGGCGAAGGCCGCCTCACCATCGCCGTGCGCAAGGTCTCGGGAATACCGAGCCTGCGCGCACAATCGGCGCGCCGCGGCGACTATGTCGCGATCTCCGTCACCGACACCGGCAGTGGTATCGCGCCGGAACATCTCGACGCGATCTTCGAGCCGTTCTTCACCACCAAGGAGGTCGGCAAGGGCACCGGCCTCGGCCTCAGCCAGGCCTTCGGCTTCGCAAAGCAGTCCGAGGGCGACATTGCGGTGACGAGCACGCCGGGCAAGGGCGCGACCTTCACCATCTATCTGCCGCAGGCGCAAAGCCCGGCGACGGACAAGGAAGCCGCGGCGCTGAGCCACGAGGCGGCCACGACAGGGCGTGGCTATCGCGTGCTCGTGGTCGAGGACGATGACGAGGTCGGCCGCTTCTCCACCGAGCTCTTGGAGGATCTCGGCTATGTCGTCCGCCGCGTCGCCAATGCGAACGCGGCGCTGGCGATCCTCGGCGAGAATGAATTTGCCGTCGACCTCGTGTTCTCCGACGTCATCATGCCCGGAATGAACGGCGTCGAGCTCGCCGGAATCATCCGCGAGCGCTATCCGGGCCTGCCCGTGGTGCTCACCTCCGGCTACAGCAACGTGCTCGCCGAGAACGCCCACCGCGGATTCGAGCTGATCCAGAAGCCCTATTCGGTGGAATCGCTCTCGCGCATCCTGCGCAAGGCGATCACGGAGAAGCTATCGGTGGCAAGGTGAGTGTCACATTCGCGAGAAGCAGTCACGAATTCCGTCATTGCGAGCGCAGCGAAGCAATCCAGACTGTTGCCGCGGCAAGACTCTAGGGGAAGACAGCCGTTCCCGCATCGGTTATCGGTGCCGAATGACTGACCGAACCTCAAGGACTGACCGTGCCGTCTGACGCCATCTGGGCCTGGAGCATCATCGCCGTCGCGACCGCAGGCGTCATCATCCGGCCCTTATCCCTGCCCGAGGCGATCTGGGCGGTGATCGGCGCGAGCGCCCTGGTGCTATCAGGCTTGCTGCCGTGGCAGGACGCGCTTGTCGGCATCGAGAAAGGCGTCGACGTCTATCTGTTCCTGATCGGCATGATGCTGATCGCCGAGCTGGCGCGGCTCGAAGGCCTGTTCGATTATCTGGCCGCGTTCGCGGTCGAGCATGCACGCGGCTCGCCGCAGCGGCTGTTCCTGCTGATCTATCTGGTCGGGACATTCGTGACGGTGCTGCTCTCGAACGACGCCACCGCGATCGTGTTGACGCCCGCGGTCTACGCCGCGACGCGCGCGGCCGGCGCCAAGCCGCTCCCCTACCTCTTCGTCTGTGCCTTCATTGCCAATGCCGCAAGCTTCGTCCTGCCGATCTCCAATCCGGCCAACCTCGTCGTGTTCGGCAAGAACATGCCGCATCTGGGGACTTGGCTGCGCCAGTTCGCTCTGCCGTCGCTTGCCTCGATTGTTCTCACCTATATCGCCCTACGTCTCGCCTTGCGTCGCGAGCTGAACGACGAAACCCTCGAAACGCGGGTGCCTCATCCCAAACTCAGCCGCGGTGGCCTGTTGACGGCCTATGGCATCGGCGCCATCGGCATCGTGCTGATCTGGGCCTCGGCCCTCGACCTGCAATTGGGCCTGCCGACCTTCATCTGCGGCGTGGCGACGGCCGCTCTCGTGCTGCTGATCGGCCGGCAATCGCCCTTGCCCGTGCTGCACGGCGTCTCCTGGAGCGTGCTGCCGCTGGTCGGCGGGCTCTTTGTCATGGTGGAAGCGCTGGTGAAGACCGGCGTGATCGCGCAGCTGAGCGCGCTGCTGCACCAGGCTGTGGCGCAGTCCGTGACGGAAGCCGCCTGGAGCGTCGGCATCGCCACCGCGCTCGCCGACAACATCGCCAACAATCTTCCGGTCGGCCTCATCGCCGGCTCCGTCGCCGCCAACGATCATCTGCCCGCACCGGTGGTCAGCGCCATCCTGATCGGCGTCGATCTCGGCCCCAATCTGTCGGTGACCGGATCGCTCGCCACCATTCTCTGGCTGGTCGCGCTCCGGCGCGAGAAGATCGAGGTCGGCGCCTGGCCGTTCCTCAAGCTCGGTCTGCTGGTGACGCCGCCTGCCCTGATCGCGGCGTTAGCCGCCGCGATCAGATAGCACTCATCTTCAGTCGTTCTCGTAGCCGTAGACTTCCGGCAGGATGAAGATTGCCGCGAGCAATCCAATCAGCGGGAAGATGGCGACGAACAGCGTGGCGTTGGCCTGACCGATCGCGGCGAACAGCGAGGGGAACAGGAAGATCGCCAGAAACGACGGCAGCTTCACGAACATGTAGGCGAAGCCGCTGGCGGTGCCGCGATATTTCGGCTTCGCGACCATGGTCGGGATCGTCATGCAGTTCGAGGCGTCCCAGTAATGGCCCCACAGCATGGCGGCGGCCGCGAACGGCAGCAGCATCTTGTTGTCGGTGTAGAGCGCGAAGGCGGCGACCAAAAGCGAGGCCAGCACGATGCCGAAGCCCGCGATGGCGATGCCGCGATGGCCGATCTTCGGCGTCAGCAGCGGGCCGACCCAGCCGGACAGAGCGGCGAAGCAGAACAATCCCATCGTCACCAGGTTGTTGCCGAGCACGCTCGACACGCCGACCATCACGAACAGCACTGGCAGGTAGAACGCGAAGGTCGAGAATTCGCTCCCTTGCGCGAAGCAGGCGATCCAGCCGTACAGCGTGGCGCGCCAGCGGATCGGATCCTTCCTGAGGTCGGCCAGGAACGCGCGGGTGGAGACCTTCGGCACCTCGACGTCCCGATCCGGCAGCATATCGAGGTTGTCGTTGAACATCTCGCGCGCGACCTGCTTGGCCTCGCGATAGCGGCCCTTTTGCACCAGCCACACCGCCGTCTCCGGCACGTCGTGACGCATGATGAGAATGATCAGCGCCGGCACCGCACCGAGACCGAGCGTCACGCGCCACAGCATCTCGTGGTTCATGTCGACCAGGAGGAAGATCACGATGACGCCGATGGTGAGCACTTCACCGACGGCGAACATGAACTGCCAGCGGTTGCCCATGACCTCGCGCTCGCCCTTGGCCATGGATTCCATGATGTAGGTGTAGCCGGTCGAGATGTCGGAGCCGAGCGGAATGCCGAGCAGGAAGCGGATGACAACGAGCCAACCGACGCTGGGCACGAAGGCCTGCGCCAGCGCCAGCACGATGAACAGCACCATCGTCACCAGGAACATCACGCGGCGGCCGATCTTGTCGGACAGCCAGCCGCCGAGCAGCGCGCCGATCAGGGCACCGCCTTGCGTGCCCGCCGCAGCGAGGCCGAGCATCAACGGATCGGGATTGTACTGCTCCTTGATGAAGATCAGCACGAAGGCGATCGAATAGAGATCCCAGGCCTCGACCAGGATGGAGGCCATCATCAGCCAGCCGACCTTGTTGCCCTTGGGACTGTAGTTCGTGATGAGGTAGCGGACCGCGGCTTCGCTCGCGGTGGCTTGTGGCATCGCCATCGTTGACATTCTTCTTCCTTTCTTCAGAACTCTCTAAAAAGCGCGATGAGATCAGGATCTCATCGCGCTTTGGCTTGTTGTCTTGAGCATGATCTCTTCGGAAAACCGCTCCACACTTTGCGCTAACGCGGCCCTTCGGGTCCGGATCATGCTCTACGCGCCGAGCAGCGGCTCGATGCTGCAATCGAGCAGGCGCGGATCGATCCCCGCCTCCATGCCGGTGAACATCTCGCCCATGTAGTCGATCAGGGCATCGCTGGCCTTCACGGCGTCGTCGACGCGGCGGTTGGCGACGGCATTGAGAATGGCGAGATGGTGATCGATCGTGCCTGACAGATCCGCCTGCCCCGGCATGAAGCGATGGTGGATGTAGCCGATGCGCCGATACAGCGTGTGCAGCGGCCGCAGCGTGTGCACCAGGAACGGCTCGCCCGCGGCCTCCAGCACAAGCGCGTCGATGCGGCGGTCGAGATGATTGAATTCGTCGAGAGTCAGACTGGCGCGGCGCTCGCGCAATAGACGCTCGATGTGCAGCGCCTGATTGCGATGCGACAGGCTGGCGCGATCGGCCGCGAGGCGGATGACGAAGCGCTCCATGTCGCGGCGCAGGCCGAGCAGCATGCGTTCGCGCGCCAGATCGATCGGCGCGATGGTGAGGCCATGACGGGGCCGGATGATGATGAGAGTGTCGGCGGAGAGACGATTGACGGCGTGATGCACCGGCGTGCGGCCAAAACCGGTGATTTGCTGCAATTCCAGCATGGTCATGAATTGGCCGGGCTTGAGCTCGCAATGAACCAGGAGCTCTTCGATCCTTTGATAGGCCAACTCGAAAAAATTGAGACGGTTGCTACGGGAGCGCCGGCCTTCGCCCTCGTCGTCGTCTTTCACCACTTCGAGCGCGCGCTTGCGTCGTGCCATGTCGTCCTCCCGTCAGCCCGCGCTCTCGTTGCAGGATGGCGCCTTGTTGTGGCACCCTTAAAACATGTTGTGATATATTACAAGCAGGCGTAAGACGTCGGCACGACCTGCAACATGTTGCAGCGCAAAATGAGACGTCGGGTGCGAAGCGCCTTTCGATGGGAGGATAATTGCCGTGAAGATCACGTCGATCGAAACACTGCGCACCGAGGAATTTTCCAACGTCATTTGGATCCGCATCCACACCGACACTGGTCTGATCGGTCTCGGCGAAACCTTTTATGGCGCCGGCGCCGTCGAAGCGCAGATCCACGACACCTTTGCCGGCCGCCTGCTCGGCCGCAATCCCCTGCATATCGAAGCGATCCATCGCGACATGCTGAACCTGCCGATGGCGCAGTCCTCCACCGGCGTCGAATACCGCGCGGCATCCGCGATCGACATCGCGCTGTGGGACCTGTTCGGCAAGGTCTGCAATCAGCCGGTGCACCAGATGCTCGGCGGCCTCTGCCGCGACAAGCAGCGCATCTACAACACCTGCGCCGGCACGCAATATGTGCGCTCGACCAACATTAGCCCGGTCGCCAACTGGAATCTCGGCGCCTCAAAGGGGCCCTATGAAGATCTCGACGGCTTCATGAACCACGCCGATGCGCTGGCCGAGAGTCTCTTGGAGAGCGGCATCTCCGCGATGAAGATCTGGCCGTTCGATCCGGCGGCGCAGGAGAACAAGGGCCTCTACATCACCGCATCGCAGATGAAGCAGGCGATCGAGCCGTTCGAGAAGATCCGGAAAGCGGTCGGCGACAAGATGGAGATCATGGTCGAGCTCCATTCGCTGTGGAATCTGCCGACCGCCAAGCAGATCGCCCGTGCGCTCGAGCCGTACAAGCCGACCTGGTACGAGGACCCGATCCGGATGAACTCGCCGCAGGCGCTCGCCGAATATGCCCGCTCGACCGACGTCTGGGTCTGCGCCAGCGAGACGCTGGGCTCGCGCTTCCCCTACAAGGATATGCTCGACCGCGACGCCATGCATGTGGTGATGGCCGATCTGTGCTGGACCGGGGGTCTCACCGAAGGCCGCAAGATCGCGGCGATGGCCGAGACCTATCACCGGCCTTTTGCTCCTCATGACTGCATTGGCCCGATCGGCTTCATCGCCGCCATCCACATGTCCTTCAGCCAGCCCAACACCCTGATCCAGGAATCGGTGCGCGCCTTCTACAAAGGCTGGTACAATGAGCTCGTCACCACGATGCCCACCATCAAGGACGGCTACGTCTTTCCGATGGAAGGCCCCGGCCTTGGCGTCGACCTTCTGCCTGCTGTCTTCGAGCGCACCGATCTCACCGTGCGCCGCTCCAACGCTTGAGGATCTATTGAGATGAGCACTTCCCTCTTCGATCTTTCCGGCCGCACCGCGCTCGTGACCGGCTCCTCCCGCGGCCTCGGTCGAGCCATTGCCGAGGGCATGGCCAAGGCCGGCGCGAAGATCATCATCAACGGCGTCGATCCCAAGCGCGTCGAGCAGGCCGTCGCCGAATTTCGTGCCGCCGGCCATCAGGCCGAAGGCGCCGCCTTCAACGTCACCGATGAGCCCGCAATCGTCGCCGCGTTCAACGAGTTCGACAGACAAGGCCTCGCCGTCGACATCCTCGTCAACAATGCCGGCATCCAACACCGCAAGCCGCTGGTGGAATTCACCACCGACGAATGGCGCAAGGTGATCGAGACCAACCTCACCAGCGCCTTCGTGATCGGCCGCGAGGCGGCCAAGCGCATGATCCCGCGCAAGCACGGCAAGATCATCAACATCGGCTCGCTCGGGAGCGAGCTCGCGCGTCCCACCATCGCGCCCTACACCGCGGCCAAGGGCGGCATCAAGAACCTGACCCGTTCGATGGCGGTGGAATGGGCCCAGCACGGCATCCAGGCCAATGCGATCGGCCCCGGCTACATGCTCACCGACATGAACGAGGCGCTGGTCAACAACGCCGATTTCAACAACTGGCTGATGGGCCGCATTCCCTCCAAGCGCTGGGGCAAGCCGGACGAGCTGGTGGGCGCCGCGATCTTCCTCGCCTCGAATGCGTCGACCTACGTCAACGGCCAGATCATCTATGTCGATGGCGGCATGATCGCCGCGATGTGATCGCCAAGATAGCGAGCCAAGACAGCCAAGGAGCAAGCCATGCGCGCCGTCGTCATCCACGCCCCGAAGGACCTGCGGATCGACAGCTACGCCGATCCGGCCCCCGGCCCTGGCGAGGTCCGCGTCAAGATCGCCAATGGCGGGATCTGCGGCTCCGACCTGCACTACTACCATCACGGCGGTTTCGGCGTGGTGCGGATCCAGCAACCGATGGCGCTGGGCCATGAGATCGCCGGCGTCGTCGCTGATGTCGGTGACGGCGTCACCAGCGTCAAGCCGGGCGCGCGCGTCGCCGTCAACCCGAGCAAGCCGTGCGGGGCTTGCCTGCATTGCCAGGAAGGCCTGCGCAACCAGTGCCTCGACATGCGCTTCCTCGGGAGCGCGATGCGCTTTCCCCATGTGCAGGGCGGCTTTCGCGAGTTCATCACGATCGACGCCACGCAGGCCGTGCCGGTCGCAGACAAGCTCTCGCTGGCAGAAGCTGCCGTCGCCGAGCCGCTCGCGGTGTGCCTGCACGCCGGCAAGCAGGCCGGTCCCCTGCTCGGCAAGCGCGTGCTGATCACCGGCTGCGGTCCGATCGGCGCGCTGATGATTTTGGTCTCACGTTTCGGCGGCGCGTCGGAGATCGTTGTCACCGATGTGGCCGAGGCGCCGCTCGCGGTCGCGAAAAAGCTCGGCGCCACGCATGCCATCAACGTCGCGACCAATGCCATCGCGCTCGATCCCTGGCGCGCCGGCAAGGGCCTGTTCGACACGCTGTTCGAGGCGTCCGGCAACCAGGCAGCGCTCCGCACCGCGCTCGACGTGCTCAGGCCCGGCGCCACGCTGGTGCAACTCGGCCTCGGCGGCGAGATGACGCTGCCGATCAACTCGATCGTCGCCAAGGAATTGCAGCTGCGCGGCACCTTCCGCTTCGATCCCGAGTTCGAGCTCGCGGTGCGCCTGATGGGCGAAGGCCTGATCGACGTCAAGCCGCTGATCACGGCCACCATGCCGTTCGAGAACGCGGTCGCCGCCTTCGAGCTCGCCACCGACCGCTCGCAGTCGATGAAGGTGCAGCTGACGTTCTGAGGGTGACGCGGCTTGCTTCACCTCTCGCGTAGCAGGACTATCGCATTTGAGAGCTTTTCCCTGCAGCCATCCTTCGAGACGCCCGCCTTTAGGCGGGCTCCTCAGGATGATGGCAGAGTGTGTGGCTGCAGTTTGAAGAGGCACTGACGCTGATGAGCCTCATCTTGAGGAGGCGCGTACGCGCCGTCTCGAAGGACGAGGCGTGCGCACCGGCCGCCGCTACAAGTCATACGCGATAGCCTTGTCTCCCGTAGGGAGAGGTCGGATCGCATCGTCAGATGCGATCCGGGAAAGGGGTTAGTCTCACCGGTGGATGGAACGCAATCCGGACGGGCCGCCTGAGGCCCGCAGCCGTCACCCTCCCGAGCAACGCCGGGAAAATTTCACGACGTTGCACTGCGGCAAGTCGGGAACGCTTCCCGCCGCCGGCGTTCTGCCCTTTAATGAGGCGCGACAAGCCCGTTCGCACCAGGTGCAAGCCGATGTGGAATCGCCCGAGATTCGATCTCAAGGTCCGTCTGACGCTGCGCGTGGCCGCAATATCGGCCGCCTGCTTCGCCGCGATCTCCACCTATTTCCTCGTCACCGCCGATAGCGCCGCGCATGCACGCATCGACGGGATCGCCGCCATCGTGGCGAAGACGCTGGAGCTGCAGCAAGGCAAGGTGCAGTGGGCGGCGAGCCCCCGCTCGGACTTTCCGAATCTCGACCCGGTGTCGGCCCATGTGATGACGCCCGGCCTCTGCCTCGGCTTCCGCAGCGCGAGCGGCGAGATGCTGCAGCGTTTCTGCAGCGGCGCGCCTGCCCCGGCCAGCCCGCCGCCGCAAGCCTTCGCCGCCTTCTATCGCAGCCTGTTCGACCCCGGCCGCGAGGCGGCGCGGCCCGTGATCGTACGCGGAACCAAGCTCGGCGAGACCGTGGTCTCGGTCGACCCGGCAGTGCAGACGGCGGACGCCTGGCACGAGGCCGGCCGGCTGATGATCGCGCTTGCGATCGCGCTGCCGCTGCTCTGCGCGCTGGTGTATGCCGCACTGGCCCGCGCCCTGCGCCCCACCCGCATGATCGGCAGCGGCCTCGAACGCATCGCCGCCGGCGACCTCACCGCGCGGCTGCCGCCGTTCGATCTCGCCGAGCTCTCCGCCATCCGCGACGTCTTCAACCATCTCGCCGAAAGCCTCGACACGGCACTCGCCGAGCGCAACGAGCTGACGCGTAAGCTGATCGCGCTCCAGGATGAGGAGCGCCGCCATCTCGCCCGCGAGCTGCATGACGAATTCGGCCAGTCGCTCGCCGCGATCCGCGCGCTGGCCGCATCCGCCCGCCAGACTGCAGCGCAGGACTGTCCCGACTTGTTGGGCGAATGCGACAGCATCGCTCGTACCGCGACCGGCATGATGGAGACGCTGCGTGGTGCGCTGTTCCGGCTGCGGCCGCCCGATGTCGACGAGCTCGGCCTGGTCGCCAGCCTCGAAGGCCTGGTGTCGGGTTGGAACGGCCGCAGCCGCGGCCAGCCCCGCTTCGAGATCCGGTTCGAAGGCGCTTTCGACAGCGTGCCCGCCTCCGTCAGTGCCAATCTCTATCGCATCGTGCAGGAGGCGCTCACCAACGCCGCCAAGCATGCCGGCGCAACGAAGGTCAGCCTGCATCTGACGATGGCCGACAGCGAAATCGCGCTCGCGATCGAGGACGATGGCCGGCCAAACGAAGCTGCCGCCAAGTCCGGTATGGGCCTGCTCGGCATGCGCGAGCGCGTCGCCGCGCTTCGTGGCCGGCTCAGCTTTGAGACCGGCCTTCACGGCTCGGCGCTGCGCGTATCCATTCCGCTCGCGGCTGCCGCGTCTGAGGCCCTGGAGCATGCGGCATGAGCGCAGTTGAAGCGACGATCCTGCTGGTCGACGACCATTCCGTCGTCCGCGAGGGCTATCGCTCGGTGTTGCAGAAACAGCCGGGCTTGCGCGTCGTCGCCGAGGCGGCCGACGGTGCGGAAGCTTATCGCCTGTACAAATCCGAAACGCCCGATCTCGTCATCATGGACCTCAGCATGCCCGGCATCGGCGGCATCGAGGCCGTCAGGCGGATCAGGCAATGGGACAAGGCGGCGCGAATCCTCGTTTTCACCATGCACGAGAACGCCGGCTTTGCCGTGCAGGCGATCCGCGCCGGTGCACGGGGTTACGTCACCAAGACCAGTCCGCCCGAAACCTTGGTGCGCGCGGTCAAGGACGTGCTCGCCGGAAAGATCGCGATCAGCCCCGACATCGACCACGAGCTTGCGCTGAGCCGGATCAGCGGCGAGAGCTCCGCGGCCGACGTGCTGACGCCGCGCGAGTTCGAGGTGCTGCGGCTGCTGCTCGCCGAGAACACGACGGAGCAGATCGCCGAGACGCTGCATGTCAGCCCGAAGACGGTGGCGAACCTGCATTCCCTGATCAAGGACAAGCTCGGCGTCGGCTCGGACATCGAGCTGGTCCGACTGGCGCTGCGCCAGGGGATCCTGACCGAGGTCGATCTCGGCGAGGCCTGAGCCGCGCCGCGTCGCCTCATTCGCGCGCGACCACCGA
Organism: Bradyrhizobium sp. CB1015; assembly: GCF_025200925.1. Lineage (GTDB taxonomy): Bacteria > Pseudomonadota > Alphaproteobacteria > Rhizobiales > Xanthobacteraceae > Bradyrhizobium. The sequence continues at coordinate 5,701,243 of NZ_CP104174.1, forward strand.
GTCCAGCCACGCGCAGTTGAGCGGCGGCACGCGCGGATCGGCGACGCGCACGCCGCGGGCAGCCGCGTCGAGCCGCATCTCGCGCAACCGCTTGCGCTGCTCTTCGGGCATATGCAGCCGTTCGTGGCCCCACAGTGAGGGCCCGTCAAAGGTCTCGTGCGGCTGCCAGGTCTCGGGATCGATGACGCGGCCGCCCCAGCCGTATTCGATGAAGAATCCGGACGGCGTATTCACGTAGAACGAGGTCATGTGGTCATTGGTGTGCCGGCCCAGCGTGTAGGCGATGCGTCCCTCGTCCATCTGCGCGAGGTCGTAGCCCTGCCCGACATCATCGAGGCAGCCGAGCTCGACCATGAAATGATGCATCGCCTTCCGCCCCGAGCCGACCATCGCAAAGGAGTGGTGGCGGCCATTGACGTGGAAGAAATAAAGCCCGTAAGGCTTCAGCCCGAAATCGGAGACGTGAAGGCCGAGCACGTCGCGATAGAACGGCAACAGCGCCTCGACATTCTCCACATTGAGCACGACATGTCCCATGCCGAGCGGCCCGGTGCGGAAGCCCGAGATCGGACGGCCCGGCTTGAACGGCTCGCTCGCAAGCTCCGGCTTGCAAAACGCTTCCAACCGGTTGCCGGCAGGATCGGCAAATGCGATCAGTTCGCCGACATGCCGCTCGTCAGCGAGTGCGCGCGAGCCCCGGACCACCTTGATGCCATGGCTTTCCAGCCGTCCTGCCAACTTGCCCAGTTCGGCCGTCGAAGCAACTTCCCATCCCATCACTGCAAGGCCGGCATCGCTGCCGCCGTCGACGATCAGCCGCTGCTTGCGGTCGTCCATGCGGAAGGCCCGCATCTTGCCGCCGCGATCGACCTGCTGCATGCCGAGCAGCCCGGTCGCCATCTGGCTCCACTGGTCGAGCTGGGACGAACCGATTCCGATATAGCCGAGCGCTGCGATTTCCATCGAATTCCTCCCGAAGGCATCGCAGTCGCCGTCCTGCGACGAGCTTGATACCGGCCGCGCGCGATCCTACGGTGGCGTTCCGCAATCGCCTCGCGTTCGCAGGTGACAATAAGCGCGCCGGGATGTGCCACAAGGGAGGAAATAGCAAGTGTCCAAGGAGCGGACGCGGAACGGCCAGCCGCGGCAGTCTGAGGGCGTCCGCGCCTTCAAGCGCGGGCTCGACGTGCTGCACGAGGTCAACCGCTCCGGCGGCATCCGCGCCGGCGACGTCGCCCGCGCGCTCGACCTGCCCCGCCCCACGGTCTACCGCCTCCTCGAAACCCTGGAGGAGCTCGGCTATATCGCCCGCAGCGCCAGCGACGACCGATTTCGGGTCACCCGGCGCGCCCTAAGCCTCGGCGACGGCTATGATCCCGGCGTGGTGATCTGCCAGGCGGCGGCGCCTTATCTCGCCGATCTCAGCAAGAAGCTGGTCTGGCCGGTCGATCTCTCCACGTATGAGAACGCGGCGATGGTGGTGCAGGAGACCACGCACTCTCGCAGCCCGCTCTCGATCGACCGCGGCATGATCGGCAAGCGCCTGCCGATGCTGCGTACGTCTGCGGGCCGCGCCTATCTCGCCGCCTGCCCTGCGCGCGAACGCGATCTCATCCTCAATCATCTCCGCCGCATCGATGAGGTCGACGATCGCCCGTTCCTCGACCAGGGCCGGCTCGACCGCATGATCGCCGAAACCGCCGCGCGAGGTTACGCAATCCGAAGCGAGGGCGAATACAATCCCAAGACGGCCTCGATAGCCGTCCCGATCGTGCGGGGTGGAGCCGTGTTCGGCTGCATCTCCATCATCTGGATCCGTTCGGCGCTGGGCATCGAGGAAGCCATCGCAACCTTTGTCGATCCGATGCGCAGCGCCGCGGCAGCCATCGACGTCGGAGCATGAACTCGGAACTCCGATGACAGGGATCGACAAGGCGCGGGCTATGCGCGTTTCACCCGAACCGGCAAGGAAGCCAGGCCACGCAGCACGTTGTTGAGCGCCAGCACGGGTTCCCCGATCTCGAAGCAGGCCACACGCTTCACCAGGGCTTCGAGCAGTGCCGTCATCTCCAGCCGGGCCAGATGAAGGCCTGCGCACATGTGCGTCCCGTTGCCGAAGCCCAGATGGTCGTTGGCGCGGCGTGTCACGTCGAAGCGTTCCGGATCCTGCCATTTTCGCTCGTCGCGATTGGCCGACGCGTACAGCAGCAGGAGCCGGCTCTCGCGCGGAATGGCCAGGTCTGCAATCGTCGCATCGGCCGCGAGATAGCGCGTGAATCCCCGGACGGGAGATTCCAGCCGCAACGCCTCGTTGATCGCGTTCGGGATCAGGGCCGGATCGTTGCGGACCAGATCCCATTGCGCGGGATGCCGGCCGAACAGCAAGACCAGGTTGGCCGTCGCGAAGATGGTCGTATCAAGGCTCGGGCCGAGATAGTCCCTCATCAGCACCGCGCAGCGCTCGGGCTCGACCTCGCCTCGGTCCGCAGCGGCGAAGACGCGGTCGCCCCAGCTGCCGGGCCGCAGACGAGTCCTGATCTCTTCGCCGCCGAGATAGGCGCGCATCTCCTGGACGTCCTTCAAAGCCGTGCAGGCCCGTGCATTCATGGTGCCGAGCACGTTGAAGGTCGCAGCAGCCCAGCGCAGCATGCTGCTGCGACCATGATCCTCCAGCCCCACGAGCTCGGAGACGATCGTCAGCGGCAGGTGCTGAGCCAGATCTGATACCGCATCGAACGCGCCGCGGGCGACCAGATCGTCGACAAGCCGGTGGGCTTCCGCCCTGATCTGCGGCGCAATCTCCTCCAGAGCCCGCGGCAGCAGAGGGGCCGCTATGATCGCGCGAAGGCGATCATGCAAGGGCGCATCGCTCGCCAGCGTGGTGCCTTGCGAGATGTTGTTGACGTGGTCGTTGGCGGCAACTCCCTGTGCCGACGAGAACACGGCCGGATTTCGCAGGGCGGCGCGGACGTCGTCGAAGCGGGCCATCGCATGGAGCCCGTTACGCGGCAGCCAGACCACAGCGCCCAGATCGCGAAGGGCTCTGTAGTGCGGGTATGGATCGAGCAGGACCTCGTCGCTGTAGAGATCGACATCATAGACAGGTTGTCCGGGATTGGCCGGCATCCTCTGTTCTCCCTCACCGAACCGAGGCCCACCTCAGGGCACCGCCACCCATTCACCCTTCTGGAGCTGACCAAGCGTCAGCGCGCTCTGGTCGAGGCCGGTATGGTCATTGGGACCGTAATTGTAGACGCCGCGGGAGCCGGCCAGGCCTCGGAGCCCTTCGATCGCGCTGCGGAGGCCCTCGCGAAATTCGGCGGTCCCAGGCGCTCCCACCTTGAGAGCAGCCGGTGCAGCGCGTTCGATCAGGAGCAGAGCATCGTAGGCGGATCCCGCAAAGATGTTGCGGCTTCCCGGACCGAACTTTGATTCGTAGCGCTGAATGAATTCCAGCGCAGCCTGCTTGGCGGGATGGCCATCCGGCAACGAGGCGGCGCCGACTGCCGGGCTCAGCGGCACGAAGATGCCGTCACCTTGCGCGCCAGTCAGCTTCCGGAAATCTCCGAAAGTGGCGCCGAGCGTGCCGTACACCTTGCCTGCAAATCCCTTCTCGCGAAGCTGAAGAAGCGGCAGCGCCGCGGGCGCACCGGAGGCCGCAATGAGGACGGCATCGGGATCGGCGGCGACGATCTTGAGGATCTGCCCGACGACAGTGTTATCGGTCCGTGCATATTTCTCGTCGGCGACGAGCGCGATCCCCGCCGCCGCGCACATCTCCGCACCGACCTTGCTCCAGGCGTCACCATAGGAATCGCCGAAACCGATCAGGGCGAGTTTCTTGACGCCGCTCTTCTTCATGTGTGCGAACAACGGCGCGGCTTCGTGATCGTCGTTGGTGGTCGTCTTGAATATCCAGCGCCTCCGCGCATCGACCGGCGCCACCAGGGCGTTGACCGGGGCAAGCGTGATGACCGGAAGCCGGTATTCGACCGCAGGATCGATAACCGCGAAAGATCCGGGCGTCGTGGTCGGGCCGACGAGAATGTCGATGCTGCTGCCCTGAAACAGCTTCCGCATCGCTGCGACCGCCGCAGTGCTGTCCGAGGCTTCGTCGAGAAACAGATAGTTAACCTTGTGGCCTGCTATTTCGGTCGCGCCAAAGCTGGTCCCGTTGCGCTCCGCACTTCCAATCGCCGCGGCCGGACCGGTCGTGGACAGCAGAATTCCCACGTTGATGTCCGCGGCCGAAGCGGGCGCCACGAACAGTTGGATCGCAAGGCAGGCCACTCCCGCGCATTTCAGCATCGTCGTTCCTCCGCGGCTGCCTCAATCGACAACCTGCACTTTTTTTCCTGATCCTAACTAACCAAGGCAGGCCGGCTCGAAGTAGCGCGATTGCGGAAATGTCCGACTGGCGGACAACACGGGTTTTGGAGGAGACCGTCCGCTGGGCGGACACTTGGCACGCCGGCGTTGAAGGACCGGCCTTGCCTGGGGAAAAGATGCCCCATGCAAGATAAATCCACCCCTGAAGAGTATGACGTCGTGATCGTCGGCCGCGGGCCGGTGGGCGCCACGCTTGCCAACCTGCTCGGCCTGTGCGGCGTGCGGACGCTGGTGCTGGAGCGCGAGGCACGGACCTATCATTTGCCGCGGGCTGTGCATTTCGACGATGAATGCATGCGCGTGTTCCAGACCATCGGGCTTGCCGAGGCGATCCTGCCCCATGTCCTTCTCAGTCCCGGCATGCTCTTTCTCGATGCAGCCGGCCGCATGCTGCTGGATTGGTCCCGTCCGCAGACGCTGACGCCGATGGGCTGGCATCTCAGCTACCGCTTCCACCAGCCGGATCTGGAGGACGTGTTGATCGGCGGCCTCGCCCGCTGGCCACACCTCACCTTGCGCAACCGCTGCGAGGTGTTCGCGCTCGATCAGGACGAGCACGGCGTGCGCGTCCGCTACGAAGACCTCTCCAACGGAAGGCTCAGCGAGGTCCGCGCCCGCTACGTGATCGGCTGCGACGGCGCCCGCTCCCTGGTGCGCCGCTTCATCGGCTCGGGGATGGACGACCTCGGCTTCCACGAGCGCTGGCTGGTGATCGACGTTCTGCTCAAGCGCGCGCGCGACGACCTCGGCGACTACAGCCTCCAGCATTGCGATCCCAGGCGGCCCGCAACTTACGTGCGCGGCACCGGCACGCGGCGGCGCTGGGAGATCACGGTTCTCCCGGACGAGGATTCGCAGGAGGCCGCACAACCGGCGAAGGTCTGGGAGCTGCTATCGCGCTGGATCACGCCCGACGATGCCGAGATCGAGCGCGCTGCGGTCTACACTTTCCATTCGGTCATCGCGCAGCAATGGCGGAACGGACGATTGCTGCTCGCGGGCGATTCCGCGCACCAGACCCCGCCCTTTCTCGGCCAGGGCATGTGCGCCGGCATTCGCGATGCCGCGAACCTCGCCTGGAAGCTGGCGAGCGTGATCCGCGACGGCGCCGCGCCCGATCTGCTCGACACCTATCAGAGCGAACGCCTGCCGCATGTGCGCGAGTTCATCGAGCTCGCCATTCGCCTCGGCGGTGTCATCAACACCAAGGCGATCGAGGCCGGCCTTGCTGCCGGCGAAGCGCGCGAGAACGCGCCGGTCAAGCTGGAAGTGAAGAAGCCCCTGCTCGGCCCCGGACTAGGGTTCGGCGACCTGCCGCTCGCCGGACACCTGGCGCCGCAATTCATGCTGAGCGACGGACGCCGCAGCGACGACCGGACCGGCTATCACCATCTGCTGCTCACCGAGACGGCGGCGACACTCTCATCGCGGCCCGCGCTTTTACAGGCAGGGATCAAGATCCTGACTAGCGACGATGCCAACGGCCTTGAGCCTTGGCTGCGCGAGCAAGGCATCATCGCCGCACTGGTTCGTCCCGACCGTTACATCCGCGGCACCGCCCGCAACGAGGCCGAGCTCGACCGTCTCATCGCCGTCATCGCGCCTCCAACCCAAATTCCTTCAGCCCACGTGCCCTCCGCGGCCTGACCGAACCTCTCAAGGACATTTCATGAAGCTGCTCTCATTCATTGTGGACGGACGCCTCTCCTTCGGCGCCGTCAAGGACAACGGTGTCGTCGATCTCGGCGCGCGGATGGCGGGGTGCACCACGCTGCGGCAGCTGCTCGAAGCCGGTCGCCTCGCCGAGGCGGCAAGGCTGGCCGCCTCCGCGGCGCCCGATCATACGCTCGACAAGGTCAGCTTCGCACCCGTGATCCCCGATCCCGGCAAGATCATCTGCGTCGGCCTCAACTATCGCGATCACGTGGCCGAAACCGGCCGCACTGTCACCGAAAAGCCAGCGCTGTTTGCGCGCTTTGCCTGTAGCCAGGTCGGCCATCTCCAGCCCCTCGTAAAGCCGAGGGCGAGCGACGACTTCGACTATGAGGGCGAGCTCGCGCTCGTCATCGGCAAGGCGGGCCGTCACATCCCCCCTGGCCGCGCGCTCGACTACGTCGCCGGCTATTCCTGCTACAACGAAGGCAGCATCCGCGACTGGCAGCGCCACACCAGTCAATTCCTCGCGGGCAAGACCTTTGCCGAAAGCGGCAGTTTCGGCCCGTGGCTGGTGACGACGGACGAGATTCCGGATCCGTCAAAGCTCACCTTGCAGACCCGGCTGAACGGCAATGTCGTGCAGGACACCACGACGGATCTCCTGATCACCGCCATCCCCGAGCTGATCGCCTACATCTCCACGATCTGCCCGCTCGTGCCCGGCGACGTCATTGTCACGGGCACGCCGGGCGGTGTCGGCGCCAAGCGCACGCCGCCGCTGTGGATGCGCCCCGGCGACACCGTCGAAGTCGAGATTTCCGGCATCGGCACCTTGCGCAACACGGTGATCGCCGAACCGGCCTGACCGCCAAGACCGATCAATCAACGATAAACTTGAGGAAACCTCAATGGGCACGACCCGCACCAGCTCCGCGGTCGCTCTCCTGATCACGATCGCGCTCGCGGGCTCCGCCGCGCGGGCCGAGATCAAGGGCGACGCCATCCGCATCGGCGTCCTCACCGACATGAACGGCGTGTTCGCGACCGCCATGGGCCCGGGCTCGGTCGAAGCGGCGCGGATGGCCGCCGATGAGTTCGGCGGCAAGATCAACGGCAAACCAATCGAGATCTTGCAGGCCGATCACCAGAACAAGCCGGATCTCGCCGCGTCCCTGGCGCGAAAATGGTTCAGCGACGGGGTCCAGGCCATCGCCGATGGCGGCAGCTCCGGCGCCGCGCTCGCGGTGCAGGAGCTGGTGCGCGGCAACGGCAGGATATTCCTCATCTCCGGCGCCGGCGCGAACCAGCTGACCGATGAAGCGTGCGCCCCCACCAGCGTGCAATGGACCCAGGATGCCTATTCCACGGCGACCGCCGTGGTCTCCGGCATCATGCAGACCAGCAAGGAGCCCTGGTTCTTCATCACCGGCGACTACGCCTTCGGCCATTCGATCGAGGCGACCGCGCGCGAGCGCATCGCCGCGCTCGGCGGCAAGGTCGCCGGCAGCGTCAAGGCGCAGCTCGGCACGCCCGATTACAGCTCATTCCTGCTTCAGGCGCAGTCGTCGGGCGCCAAGATCCTGGCCATCAACGTTGCCGGCGACAACGCGACCGCGATCAAGCAGGCCGAGGAATTCGGCCTCGCCAGCCAAGGCATGAAGATTGTGCCGATGTCGTTCCAGAACGTCGACATCGAGGCGGTTGGGCTCAAGGCGACGCGCGGTGATCTCATCGTCACCTCCTTCTTGGAGGACGTCTCGCCGGCAGCCCGGAAATTCTCCGATGCGTTTTATGCTCGCCGCAAGGCAATGCCCTCGCAGATCCAGGCCGGCGTCTATTCCGCCGTGCGCCACTATCTGCAAGCCGTGAAGGACACCGATTCCGACGAGGGCGCCGTCGCGATGGCCAAAATGAAGGCGACGCCGGTGTCGGACGCCTACACCACCAACGGTCGCATCCGCGAGGACCAACGCATGGTGCACGATCTCTATCTGGTGCAGGTCAAGACACCGCAGGAATCCAGGGGCCCGTGGGACTTCGTCAAGCTGGTCGCGACCATCCCGCCCGACCAGGCCTTCCGCCCGCTCGATCGCAGCAAATGCAGCCTGGTCGGTAAGTAACGCGCTTAGAAAGCACCTCAAACTGATCGTCAGGCGAGATAGCGCGCCAGATAGCCTTCCATCGCATAGAGCGCGCAGAGCGCGAGGCTCGACCACACCGCCGCGCTGAAATACAGCAACATCCAGGTCAGCTCGCCCTTCCAATGCGCGATGTCGTGGGTCACCACCCAGCGCGTCGCGACGTCGTGCAGGCCTTCGAGCAGGCCCAAGAACCTGCCGCCCTCGGCGTGCCCTGCCCGCCAGCGGCTGAGATACATCGGCACGTCGACGGTGACGAGGAAGGCGAGGAAGCAGGCGATGCCGACGATGCCCGACATCAGCGCCCAGCGCACCACGCCCTGGAATTCCGGCATCAGGCGGCACAGCGCGATGCCGGCGAGCAAGAAGGTCACCGCCCACAGCGAATTCTCGATCGCGTTGTAGAGATAATTGGTGGTGACCACCGCGTACCAGGAGAAGCACTCGGCGATGACGATCACCGGGACAATCACCCACGCGATGTTCACCGCCGTCTCGGCGCCGGTCATGGTGCCCAGCTGATGCAGGATGATCGCCCATTGCGCGGCGAAGCAGACCTCGGCCACGGTCGCGACCGAGCGCCCGACGAAGACGCTGGAGAGCCAGGTGTCGAACAGGCAGATGCGCTGCACGTCGGCGCGCGGCAGCACCGAACGGAAGGCGCAGCCGAACACATAGCCGGCGCACAGCAGGAACATCAGCCCGATGTCCGAGCCGCCGCCGACGCTGCCCGCCACCGTCGGGTAGAACTCACGGTACAGCATGAACCAGACGAGGATGTTGGCGCTGCTCACAAGCGTGAGGGATCCCCACCACCACGCGAGGGGATTTGACCGCGCCTGCCACTGCAACATGAACCGCTCCGCAAAATTTATCGATCTGACATGTCGTCGTAATAATCCTGTCACAGAACGGCATGCAATCACGACAAAAATCTGTGTGCCCTGTCGTTTCAGCGCTGCCCACAACGGGCAAAAGCGTGGGACAGGGATCGCAGCGTCCGCTCTCCTCCGCCGCAGCCGTGCTGGCGGAGAGCGCCGACGACCCCGCTTTCGCCACGACGTTGGCAAAGGGGCTCGTCGTGCTCGAGGCGTTCAAGGCCGGGAGCACGCTGCTGGGCAACATGGAGTTGTCGACGCTGACGGGTATCCCGCGCCCGACGGTGGCGAGGCTGACCCATACGCTGGCCGAGCTTGGCTATCTCCGCTACGACGCCGAGCGATCGAAGTACCGCGTCGGTGCACGGGCGCTGCGCATGGCGCATCCTCTGCTCGCCGGAATGCAATTCCGCCAAGTGGCACGGCCGATGATGCAGGAGATGGCGCACAGCGTCCGCGGCACGGTCTCGATCGGCCTGCTCGACGCGACATCGATGATCTATGTCGAGACCGCGCGCTCCGGCGATGTCGGCCCGCACGTGCCCGATATCGGCATGCCCATTCCCGTCGTGATGACCGCGGCCGCGCCGCGGCGGCGGCCTTGCCGCCCGCCGATGCAGACCGGCTGGAACGCAATCTCGCCGCCGAAGATGCCGGCCTGTGGTCGACGGTCCGTGACAAATACCGCGCCGGGATCGCGCAATGCAAAAGCCGCGGCTTCTGCACCTGCTGGGGCGAGTACATGGCCTCGATCCATGCCGTCGCCGCGCCGCTGTTTCATGTCAGCGAATCGAAGCAATCGTTCTCGATCAATTGCGGCATCCCCGCCTTCCGGCTCCAGCCCGGGCAGCTTGAGGGCGAAATCGGTCCGCGCATTGCGGCGCTCGCCGACAGCGTGCGGGCCATGGTCGGAGCGGCGGTGCCGACGGCCGAGACGCGCAAGCAAAACAAGAAGAGCGCAGGACATGACCGATCGCGCCGGCGCCCCATCTCCGGGAGGCCGTCATGACCATCACACGCTGGCCGAGGAGTTCAGCCGCGCGGCAAGGAGCGCGGCGCGCGAGCCGCTTGGCCGGCGCTCAACGCCCTTCGGCGTAGCGGCCGCCGCCGCGGATGAGATCGTCGCGTTCCTCGGCATGCCGCTGGTATGCGGAGATCGCGCGGTTGGCCATGCGGATCCGGTTCGTGTGTCCCTCCTCGACCATCACGGTGATACACTGCGCCAGGAACACGCAGGCGTCGAATTCGTCGCGGATGGCGCCCGTCCGCACCAGAAAGTCCCAGGCGATCTCGTAGGCCTGCTCCGCCGCGGGATTGCGGTAGTCGCTGAAGATGATGTGCGTCATCACTGCCAAAGCCTGATCGCAGCGATAGTTCCTACCGCTCCCGCCTGAGGGAACCGGCAGTGCCGCGCGTGAATGCGGCCCCGGCGAATTGTCCGCCCGAGCCGTATCGCATGTTCAAGCCGCTGAAGGATGAATCCAGAGCGCGCTCAGCTGGCTACCCGTCGTTCGGGATGATGCGATACATCAATGCTCCAAACGATCACCTTGCATCACCGCTTCATCCCCGCCACATAGGCCGCCAGCTTGTCGAGCGTCTGGTAGCCGTATTCGACGGCGCCGAAGCCGATCATGCCATCGCGCTGCTCGGTGCTCGAGGCCAGCTGCCGCATCATCAGCACGGTCTTGCCGTTGCTCTGCTCGGCAAAGGTGACGGTGAAGCGGAACATGCCGGGATCGTCGTCCTGGTCGAGGCCACGATCCATCTCCATCAGCGACGGCCGCTCGATGCGGCGGAAGCGCATCCGGTTCGGATAGACGGTGCCGTCGGGCCCGATCATGTTGAAGCGCCAGACGCCGCCGACACGGACGTCGATCTCGAAGGTCTCGACCTTGAATCCCTTCGGGCCGAACCATTGCGGCAGATGCTTCGGGTCGGACCAGGCCTCGAACACCAGATCGCGCGGCGCGTCGATCACGCGCGACATCACGATCTCGCGGTCGAGCGACCATTGCGACAAAGCGGGATTGGCAGAACTCGTCATGATCAGGAACCTTTCCGTTTGGTTGTTCGGGACGGCCGCTTGGCGGCCGCCCTTTCTTTTTCTTTCTTGAGCTTCATCACATAGGCCTCGAACCGGTCGAGCCGCGCTTCCCAGACCGCGCGCTGCTGCTGGAACCAATCCTCCGCGCCGACAAGCGCGTCCGCGCTGAGACGACAGGTGCGGACGCGCCCGGACTTCTCGGACTGAACGAGCCCGCTCGTCTCCAGCACATGGATGTGCTTCATGAAGCTCGGCAGCGCCATGTCGAAGGGACCGGCGAGCTCGCCGACCGACGCCTCGCCCGCGCAGAGCCGCATTACGATCGCCCGCCGCGTCGGATCGGCAAGCGCGGCGAAGATCTGGTCGAGACCGGATAATTGGTTAGCCATAAAGCTAACTATAGGGCGACATGGTCCCAATGTCAATTATTGTTAGCCAACTGGCTAAGTCATATTTTGTGGCGCCGTAGCCCGGATGGAGCGCAGCGCAATCCGGGGCCGCTTCATCCGCGGCACGAATCCCGATTACGCTGCGCTCCATCCGGGCTACAGGCCCACCACGCGGAACCCGCAACGCGCGATTGTGAATTGGGATACGGGGCACTTGCCGTTAAAGAGCAGGCCGGGGCGCATCATCGCAAGTCGGGACGCGTGCCGCCTATTGTCACCTCACCATATCTCACCCGACGGGCTCTCGCCCGAGCCGCGCTGGTTCCGGTTGCGATGGCGCTTTGCCCGCGCCGTGCCTCCGCGGATTCCGACATGATCGCGCAGATGCGCGACATCGTCGCCGGCGCGCTGGCGCCGACCGCAACGCCGGACCATGCGGGCGGCCTCGCCGCCGCGCTCTATGCCGGCCGCCATGTCGAGTTCTTCAGCTACGGGTTCGCCGATGATGCCGCCAGGCGGCCGGTGACGCCCGACACGCTGTTCAACCTCGCCTCCTTGCGAAAGCCGTTCGAGGCCACACTCGTGACGCTCGGCGTGCTGCGCGGCGAGCTGCGGCTCGACGATCATCTGCCGAAATACCTGCCCGAGCTGAACGGCAACTACATCCGCAACGTCACTGTTGCCCAGTTGGCGACACACACGTCGGGGCTGCTGCTCCCGACCGATCATCCGCCCTGGCCGAACGAAGAGTATACGCGTGAGCAGTTCATCGCGATGCTGAACACCTTCACGCCGGCCCCCGGCATCGCACCCGGCCGGCAACGCGTCTACACCCATGCTGGCTATGTGCTGCTTCAGCTCGTGCTCGAGCGCCGCTACGGCATGCCGATCGCAACCCTGTTCGAACAGCGCATCCTCTCTCCGCTCGGCATGACCGCAACTTGCGTTCCCGAAAGCGGTGAGGACAATCGCGCCGTCATGGACGAGGCCTGGATGCAGCGCGTGGTTCAGGGATACTCGGATCAGGGCACGGCAATCGGCCCGGTCGCCAACCAGCAGAGCTATTTCGACTTCGCCAGCACCGGGCAGATGTTCTCCTCTGCGCGCGACCTCGCAACGTTCGTAGCGGCCTGCGTCGACGGCCGCACGATCGATCCGCATTTGCGCGAAGCCCTGCGGATGACGCAGCGCGAGGCCTTCCGCGTCGACGAAAAATTCGGACAGGGCATGGCCTGGGAGACCGTGCGCCTCCCGGGCGTCACCATCGTCGACAAGCCCGGCGGGCTCAACAACGCCTCCGGCTATATCGGCCTGGTGCCGGCGCGGCGGATCGGTATCGTCCTGCTGGCCAATCGCGGCGAATATCCGCACGAGATCGCCCGCTACAAGATCCTGCCGGAACTGGCGCGGCTCATAGCCCCACATTGAGAGGGCCGCTCAGACGGAGCGCGTCAGCCCGCCGTCGACGCGGATGTTCTGGCCGGTGATGTAGGCCGCGCCGTCGGAGGCCAGGAACGAGATCGTCGCCGCGATCTCCTCGACCTTGCCGTAGCGCTGCATCGGCACGCTGTCGCGTCGCGCGTCCTGCTGCGGCAGGCTGTCGATCCAGCCCGGCAGCACGTTGTTCATGCGGACATTGTCGGCCGCGTAAGTGTCGCTGAAGATCTTGGTGAAGGCGGCGAGCCCTGCGCGGAACACCGCCGAGGTCGGGAACATCGCGCTCGGCTCGAACGCCCAGGCGGTCGAGATGTTGATGATGGCGCCGCCCTTCTGCGCCTGCATCAGCGGCGTCACCAGCCGGGTCGGACGGATCACGTTGAGGAGATAAGTGTCGAGGCCGGTGTGCCACTGCTCGTCGGTGATCTCGGTGATCGGCGCGCGCGGCCCGTGCCCGGCGCTGTTGACGAGCACGTCGATCCGTCCCCACTTCGCCATCGCAGCCTCGACGAGGCGCTTCAGGTCGTCGTTCGACTGGTTCGAGCCGGTGACGCCGATTCCGCCGAGCTCGGCCGCCAGCGCCTCGCCCTTGCCCGAGGACGACAGGATCGCGATGCGAAACCCGTCCGCCGCCAGCCGCCGCGCAGCCCCCGCCCCCATGCCGCTGCCGCCGGCGGTAACGAGCGCAACCTTCTCTGCTGCCATGACCGATGATCCCTTCAGTTGAGGCGAGCCGCTGGCTAGGCCTATCATGAGGCCTTCTACAGCCGGACCTGTCGGCAGGTCCATGGCCGAAGGCCTCCATCATGAGCGGCTTGAAATGAGTGATTTGCAGATCCGCAATTTGCACCCCGACGAAATCGCCCTCGCCATCGACTGGGCCGCGGCGGAGGGCTGGAATCCGGGGCTGGCGGATGCCGCCTGCTTCGCGATCCCCGATCGCGAAGGCTTCTTCGTCGGCGAGATCGACGGCGAGCCGGTCGCGACCGTCTCCTGCGTCAATTACGACGACCGCTTCGCCTTTCTGGGCTTCTACATCGTGCGCGAGCGCTTACGCGGCGCCGGCCATGGCCTGCGCATCTGGAACGCAGCGATCGCGCATGCGGGCGGGCGCGTGATCGGCCTCGACGGCGTGGTGGCGCAGCAGGAGAACTACAAGAAGTCCGGATTCCAGCTCGCCTACGCCAACATCCGCTATGGCGGCACCGTCGCGGCATCCGTGAAGCCGTCCGCTGACGTCGGCGCGCTCGACAAGATCCCGTTTGCGCTCGTTGACGCCGATGATGCCACTGTCTTCCCCGCCGCGCGCAGCGCCTTCCTGCGCGCCTGGATCAACACAGGAGGTCACGTCGGCCACGCCTTGCTGCGCGACGGCAGGCTCGCTGCATGGGGCGTGATCCGTCCCTGCCGGACAGGCTACAAGATCGGCCCGCTCGTCGCCGACGACCGCGCGGCCGCGGATGACGTGGTGCAGGCCCTGCTCGGAAGCGTAGGTGCCGGCGAGGTCTTCCTCGACGTCCCCGCCGTCAATCCCGCCGCAATCGCGCTCGCCGAGGAGCTCGGCCTCGAGCCGGTGTTCGAGACGGCGCGGATGTACACCGGGCCGATCCCGCCGCTGCGGCTCGACCGCGTCTTCGGCGTGACCAGCTTCGAGCTGGGCTAGCTCAGTAGCAGCGCATGATGTTGACGGTGTGCTCGCTGCCGCCGCGGCCGGGCACCGTCACCTGCTCCGTCGGGCAGCTCGGCACATAGGGCCGATCGGACGGCACGACGTTCGGCGGATAGCGATGCGTCCAGTCCCAGGGCACATCATAGGTGTAGGTGTAGCGAACATCGGCGGAGAGCGACTGGTTCATATCGGCGAAGGGCTGGCTGTAGCCGGCGCCGTCGTAGAGGTAGCCGCCGCCGCCCGGCCAGTAGACCCACGGCGCGCTGCGGCGGTGGAACCGGGCGCCCGGCCCAATGGGCGGACGTGCCGCAGCCGGCGGGGCAGCTGCTGCTGCAACGCCTGGCGCTGCGGCGCCAGCGGGTCTGGAAAAACTGTCACTGGAGCTGAGCAGCAGCGCAGCTGCGCTGAGCGAGGCGACCAACGCCCCATGTGATCTGGCAATCATGATACGCACCACACTCGTTTGGCTTTGCGAAAGCGGCTCCCCGCCGGAGGCTAGTCCGGGCTGTCGCCCACCCGCAAACGTATAATTAATTATTGGTTAAGGCACGCAATTAGCCGGGAACCGGGTGCGGCGGAACGCCCGGAATTCCCGTCTGTTTCAGCGACTTCGTTCCGCGCGCGCCCCCATATCCAGCAATCCACGGGCGCAGACCGCGCCGGATTGATTGGTTGCGGCCACTACCCCTTGCGCTGCCCGACGAGGCTGGGCAAGAACGTCGTTTTTTGAGAGTTGATGTAGGATTCGTCTTATGGCGAATCGCACATTCAAGACCGGCGAGAGCCGGGAGCAACCCAGTCTTCTGCCTGCGCGGATTGAGGACTATGTCGGGCCGGACAATCCGGTGCGGGCAATCGAGAGCTTCGTTTGCGCGCTCGACCTTGCAAAGCTTGGTTTCGGCCACGCGGATCGTGGCGCGGACTCGGGCAGCCGCCGTATGATCCTGCCGATCTGCTGAAGCTCTATCTTTACGGCTACATCAACCAGGTCAGGTCGTCGCGACGGCTAGAGCGGGAATCTGGCCGCAATCTGGAGCTGATCTGGCTGCTGAAGGGACTGAAGCCGGGTTATCGGACGATTGCCAACTTCCGCAAGGAGAACTGGAAGGCGCTGAAGGCCGCGAACCGCAGCTTCGTGCTGCTGGCTCGGGAGCTTGGGCTTGTGGGCGGCACGATCGTAGCGATTGATGGTTCCCTGTTCCACGGCGACGCCAGCAAGGCTTCCATCTTTACGCGCAAGCGGCTTGGCGAGCAGATCGCGAGGCTGGACCAGGAGATCGAGGCTTACCGCAAGTCTGTTGAAGACAATGATGCGGCAGAGGCCAAGAAGCCGGGGAAGGATCGCGCGGACGGTGATGGTCGAGGAGATGGCGGTGATATCGCTGCGAAGGTCGCGGCGCTGATGGCGAAGCGTTCACGTGCCGAGGCCGATCTGGCTCGGCTGGAAGAGAGTGGCGAGACGCAAATGTCGCTGACGGATCCGGACGCCCGGCTTCTGGTCAAGAATGGTCAGGGCATTGCAGGCTACAATGTGCAGACCGCGGTTGATGACAAGCACAAGCTCATTGTCGCGAGTGAGGTAGTCAACGACAGCAGTGATGTTCGACAGCTCTCTGCGATGGCCAAGGCGGCCAAAAAGGCTCTTGGAGCCGAGACACTGCAGGCGCTGGCCGATGAGGGCTATTACAGCAGTGTCGAACTGAAGGCCTGCGAGGACGAGGGTATCATTGCCTATGTACCGCTGCCCGAAGGTAGCGCGCGGCTCGAGAAGCAAGGCCGCTTTGCGCTCAAGGACTTCAACTATGATGGTGCAACCGACACCTACCGTTGTCCTGCGGGCCAGCCGCTGCATCCGTTCAAGAGCAGGCAAAAGAACACCAGCGGCCGCATTGAGATCCGTTACGCGGCCCGTGTAGCAATCTGCAGGAGCTGCCCGCTCAAGGTCCGCTGTCTCTCGCCGACCACCACCTACCGGACCATTGGTCGCTGGGAGCATGAAGATGTTCTCGAACGCCACCGCGCACGGATGCAGGGTGCGGGCGAGCTGATGCGTCGTCGTTCGGGGATTGTCGAGCATCCGTTTGGCACGCTCAAATGCCGTGCCGGCTATCGTCATTTCCTGGTCCGCGGCTTCGACAAGGTCCGCGGCGAATGGAGCCTGATGGCGCTCTGCTACAATTTCACCCGTGCGCTCAACATCCTTGGATTTGACGGGTTTCTGGCTGCCCTCGCAAAGAGGCTTGCTGTTTGCCAATGTATCTTCGCAGCCCTCCTCCAGCACATCCTGGTTGCTCCAGAGCCTCTCTGGACCAATATCCGACCGCCGCTCCAAATCGGCCGCTTCGTTCCGGCATGAGCCCGCCAACGACCAATTCTTGCCCAGCCTCGACGGGCAAAACACGCGAGCGCTGGGTCAACACGATCGGCCGAAAATATTCCGCTTTACCGAAATTCGGAAACGGCGTATGTGTCGCGTACTCCGGCCCAAGGAAGAGGGGCGTATCGCGATCGTCACGAACGCGGGCCGGGCGGCGGTGGACGCGGGCCACATCGGCGCGAAAAGCTTCGCAGGGCGGAGAGCCGTGAGCGAAGACCTCGTGCCAACGCCGGGTGCGGTTCGCGTACGGCAAAATCGTGTCGTCCTGGCGCCCGGGGTCTGTGCGCCAAGTCTTGCGGTGATGTGGCGGCCCGACCGGGCCCGCAGCGTCAGTCATCCGCAAGGCGACGGGGGCAATAGTGCATCGCTCCCCGGGGAGCAACTGTGCTGAAGTAGACCGCCGATCGGCCGGCCTCAAGGCTGGCGCGAAGACGCGCCCCCGCCTTCGGCGGCTGACGGCCTTGACCCCGTCCGCTCGCCGGTCTGTCGGCTTGGCATGCGCTCGGTCCGGGACCGGGCGCATGGAGGCGCGCTCGATCAGTTCACCGCAACGCGTAGCGGGGGGATCCCATTTCTCGCCGCGTGCAATCATCGTGTTGAGAATGACGATCAGCTTGCGCATGCAGGCAATCACTGCAACCTTCTTCAGCTTTCCCTTGGCGATCAGCCGTTCATAGTAGGCCTTGAGCACCGGGTTGCTCTGGGTGGCTGCGCCGATACAGGGCATGTAGAGGGCGTTGCGGACCCAGCGCCGACCGCCCTTGATGTGGCGCTCACCACGCCGTTTGCCGCTGTCGTCGTCATAAGGAGCGGCTCCCAACAACGCGGCAGCGACCTCCTCGCGCACCGTCCCGAGCTCTGGGAGGCCCGCAAGGAGGACCGCAGAGGCCACATCGCCGAGACCCGGCACGCTCTCGATGATCTCGGCGCGTTTGGCAAATGCCGGTGTGGCCTTGATCGTGGCGGTGATGGCGTCCTCGATCTTGGCCGTCTCGATGTCGAGGCCCTTCAAGACGCGAGCGTGGGCTTTCTGAACCGCTCCCGGCACCGCATGTTCGTTCTGGCTTTGCAGGCGGGTCCTCAGATCAATCAGGGCTTTGCGCGCTTTGACCAGTGCCGCCAGCTCGTCGCGTGCGGCATCGTGGATCTGGTCCAATACTTCGTCGAACGTCTCGGCGAACCAGGCGATCATCTCCGCGTCGATCGTATCGTTCTTGGCGAGCCGTCCGGCCGATCGGGCGAAGCTGCGCACGCGCTTGGGATCGACAATCCGCACCTCGATGCCAGCCTGACGCAGCACCCTGGCCCAGTCCCGCTCA
Source organism: Bradyrhizobium sp. CB1015 (assembly GCF_025200925.1). GTDB lineage: Bacteria > Pseudomonadota > Alphaproteobacteria > Rhizobiales > Xanthobacteraceae > Bradyrhizobium. The sequence goes on from NZ_CP104174.1 coordinate 5,719,542, forward strand.
TAGCCGCCGGATGCCTCCATTACCGCCTTGGCTACTTTGTGCTTGCGCAGCCAGGCCACCAGTTTGCGGTGCCCCTCTGCGGTGCTCGGGAACGTTTGCCGTTGCGACAACGGGCGGATGCATGCATCCACCTTGCCCTTGGCCACATCGATACCGACGACAATGCGATCGTTTTGTGCCATCATCCACTCCCTTCCTTGCTCGTCCGGGCTCGAAGCCCATGCAACTGTTCGGGTTGAGGAAGACCCACCGGATCTGTCCCTAGCTCCCCGTCAGGCTCCCAGGCCTTTGAGCACGAACGGGCTCAGATCCAGCGACGGGCGGTTGGTGAGAACCGCCCGTTCGCACATTCTGGCAGATTTTGCGGACACAAGAGCACGACATAAGCCGTCAACCCACTGCGCAGGGAAGGCCGGATGTTTGGCTTCACCTGTATGCCGCTGTGCAGCTTTTTCAAGCACACGCTTCGCACAGTGGACCGTGGGTGCCCGGCCGGCACCCGGTCTTCCCTGCGCCCTTTTCACAGAGGGTGACTCCACAAGACAAACCTCGGGCGAAACAAGTCGCGAGGATGCGAAGGTGTGTCTGCGGGGTGGTAGGATGGGTAGAGCTCTTGCGAAACCCATCATGTTTCAACGCGGAGAAAGCGTTGATGGGTTTCGCTTCGCTCTACCCATCCTACAAACGACGTGCTGCAGCGCGTCCGGGACACGAGAGAGGGGCGCTCCCCTTCCCCAGCCCTCCCGCATCGTCCAGGGCCCTTGTAACAAAACCGTCATGCAGCGAAACTAAACGAAGCTGCGAGCCGCCAGCGCGGCCATTTGCCTCACTGCAGGAGAGACCTTGATGCGCCGTTCACTGGTGTTGCTGTCCGCCGGGCTGACAATGCTGTCCACCGGACTTGCCTCCGCCCAGAACAACACGCCCCGCAACTTGATCCTGTTCATTCCGGATGGTCTGCGCGCGCTGAAGGTCACCCCGGAGGCGACGCCGGCGATGGCCGAGGTCCACGACAAGGGCGTCAACTTCAAGAACCCGCATTCGCTCTTCCCCACTTTCACCATGGCCAACGGCTCGGCGATGTCGACCGGCCACTATCTCGGCGACACCGGCGTGTTCTCCAACACGATCTGGACCAACTACACCTCGGGGCCCGCCGGCGACACCGTGGTGCCCTTCATCGAGAACGACGCCGTGCTCGGCGACATCGACGAGCATTTTAAGGGCGACTACCTCAACGAGGAGACCGTTCTGAAGATGGCCCGCGACAAGGGGCTGAGCACCGCGGCGATCGGCAAGGTCGGCCCGACCTACCAGTTCGACCACACCGACAAGCCTGAAAAGCCCGGCCTGCACTCGATCGTGTTCGACGATTCCACCGGCGGCAAGAACGGCGTGGCGCTGTCGGACGAGGTGAAGGACGCTTTGACCAAGGCCGGCCTGCCCACCGCCACCCCGCCGCGCGGCGACAATTCCAAGGCGGGCGACGCCAAAACGCCGGGCACGACGGTTGCCAACGTCGCGCAGCAGGCCTATTTCGCCGACGTCGCCACCAAGGTGGTGCTGCCGATGTTCAAGGCGCGCAACAAGCCCTTCGTGCTGGTGTTCTGGTCGCGCGACCCCGACGGCAGCCAGCACAACACAGGCGACAGCCTCAACCAGATCATGCCCGGCATCAACGGTCCGACCTCGATGGCAGGCATCAAGAATGCCGACAATAACCTCGCCCAGCTCCGCAAGGCGCTTGACGAACTCGGGCTCGCGGCCTCGACCAACATCATCGTCTCGGCCGACCACGGCTTCTCGACCATCTCCAAGGAGAGCAAGACCAGCCCCTCGGCCAAGGTCAGCTATGACGACACGCCCAAGGACTTCCTGCCGATGGGCTTCCTGGCGCTCGACCTTGCGAAAGCGCTCGACCTGCCCTTGTTCGATCCCAACGACAAGAACGCAAAGATCGAGGGCAACAAGCATCCCAAGGCCGGCAACGGCGTGCTCGGCAAGGATCCCACCAAGCCCGACCTCGTCGTCGCCACCAATGGCGGCTCGGACCTGATCTATCTGCCGAACAAGGACAAGAAGCTCGCCGCTAAGACCATCAAGGCGCTGCTCGAGCAGGACTACGTCTCCGGCCTGTTCGTCGAGGATTCGCTCGGCCGCTTCCCCGGGACGCTGCCGCTGTCGAGCATCAATCTGCGCGGCAAGTCGGCGACCCCGACGCCGTCGATCGTCGTCAACTTCCGCTCCTATGCCAGCGATTGCGGCGAGGCGCCGACCAACTGCTCGGTCCAGGTCGCCGACACCGTGCTGCGCCAGGGCCAGGGCATGCATGGCAGCTTCAGCCGCGGCGACACCATGAACTTCATGGCCGCCATCGGTCCGGACTTCAAAGCCGGCTATGTCGACGAGATTCCGGTCAGCAATGCCGACGTCGGCATGACGGCCGCGCAGCTCATGGGCCTGCGCAGCTCGCACAATGGCGGCCTGATCGGCCGCGTGATGTCCGAGGCCATGCCCAATGGCGTCGTGCCGAAGGCCTATGCCGGCACGGTGAAGTCGAAGCCCGCCGAGGGCGGCCTGGTCACCGTGCTGAACTTCCAGCGCGTCGGCAGCCAGCGTTATTTCGATGCCGCTGGCTTCCCCAGCCGCACGCTGGGTCTCGAGCCGGACACCGGCAAACAAAAAACGGCGGGGAAATAACCCCGCCGTTCCCTCGCGTCCTCACGTGAGGCGCAAAATCTTACATCCCAATGTCGAACACGTTCGGCAATTGGCCCGCCAGAGGCAGTGCGGTGGCGCCGAGGAAAGTCGCCACCATCGCCATCAGGCGACGGTTGTTCTGGCGCTTGCCGCGCATCTGGCCGGCAATCCACTCCAGCATCTCGCTGTTGACCTTGGAGGCATAGGACGGCGCCCAGCTCTCGATCTCGGTGTCGGCGGACAGCGCGACGCTGCGCGGCGGCACCTTCAGGCCCGATGCGCTGGCGGCATAATGGGCGACCGCCTTGGCGAGCAGGTCGTCGAACCTGCCGCCATCGGTGCGCTCGGTCGCGGCCTCGTTGATCTCGAACAGAACTTCGGCCTCGGCGCGGCTGACCGGCTGGTCGTTGACGGCGGTGGCGGTGAGGATGCGCATGCACCAGGCGGTGTCATCGGCGTCGAGCGAGCGCGAGAAATGCACCCTTCCCTTGGTGGTCGGGCCTTCGCCGGTGATCACGCCATCGCGCACGACGGAAAGGGCATGAGCTGCGGTATCGCGGCAGGACGGCACGAGGGACGACGACTCGTTAGGCTTAGGCGCAGCGGCAGACATAGTTCACTTCCAGACTTCTTCTGATCGACCAGCATTTTCATGCCGGCGTAAAGGGGTGGTTAACGATTCGATACGGGGATCGCGACTTTTCTAGATGGTTGCCAATTGGTCGCTATCAGGACCAATCTGGTTCTAGAGCGCGCCGGGCGAGCGTGATGGAAGTCATAAAAGGCATTATCGGGGCAATCGCGCCCGTGCGGCTCCGGTGGAGATGTTTCGTCGCAGGCGCCGCTGTAACAGAAAGTTGCTGGGAAATCGGCCCTTCGAAGAAAGAATTCACATTTTACTTGAGGCGGTTCACTTGCCGTTCACTTGCGCCGGCCAAGCCCCTATAATGGTTCCGACGGCCGAAGGTGAATTCTTAAGTAAGTTCAACGAGATGAGGTAGAACCATGACACTTCCGATCGGCGCCACCGCCCCCGACTTCGAAGCCGAGACCACCGAAGGGAAGATCAAGTTCCACGATTGGATCGGCAACAGCTGGGCCCTCTTGTTCTCACACCCAAAGGACTTCACGCCGGTTTGTACGACCGAGCTCGGCGCGCTCGCCAAGCTGAAGCCGGAATTCGACAAGCGCGGCGTAAAGCTGATGGGCCTCTCGGTCGATCCGGTCGACCGTCATGCCAAATGGTCCGAGGACATCAAGGAGACCCAAGGCGCCGCGCCCAACTACCCGATGATCGGCGACATCGATTTCAACGTCTCCAAGCTCTACGGCATGTTGCCGGCCTCGACCTCGGGCGATCCCCTCACCCGCACGCCGGCCGATAACCAGACCGTCCGCAACGTCTTCATCATCGGTCCGGACAAGAAGATCAAGCTGGTGCTGGTCTATCCGATGACGACGGGCCGTAACTTCCAGGAGATCCTGCGCGTCATCGACTCGCTCCAGCTCACCGCCAAGCATCGCGTCGCCACGCCGGCCGACTGGTCGCAGGGCGAGGACGTCATCATCGCGGGCTCGGTCTCCAACGACGAGGCCAAGACGATCTATCCGCAGGGCTGGAAAGAGCCGAAGCCCTACATCCGCATCGTCCCGCAGCCGAAATAAAAACGAACTGTCATCCCGGGGCGATGCGTCAGCATCGAACCCGGGATCTCGAGATTCTCTGGTGCGCAATTGCGCACCAGAGTTCCTGCGGACCGCTCCGGAATGACTGTAGCGATTACGCCGCGTGCACGCGGTCGAGGAAGCTCTCGACCTCGGCCTTCAGATGCAGGCTCTCGCCCGACAGCGCCTGGGCGGAAGCAAACATCCGGCTCGACGTCTCGCCCGTCTCGCTGGCGCCCTTGGCGGCGTGGCGGACATTGACCGCGACATCGGCGGTGCCCGACACCGCCGCGCGCACGCTGGCCACGATGTTGTGCGTCGCGCTTTTCTGTTGCTCGACCGCGGCCGAGATCGAGCCTGCGATGCCGCTGATGCGCTCGATGGTCTGGCTGATCGCCTTGATGGCGGCGACCGATTCCTCGGTCGCAAGCTGCATGCTCTCGATCTGGTTCGAGATCTCGTCGGTCGCCTTCGCGGTCTGGCCGGCGAGCGTCTTGACCTCCTGAGCCACCACCGCAAAGCCACGGCCGGCATCGCCCGCGCGTGCAGCCTCGATGGTCGCATTCAGCGCCAGCAGATTGGTCTGCTCGGCGATCGAGGTGATCAGCTTGACCACGTCGCCGATGCGCGAGCCGGCTTCCGAGAGCTGCGCGATGCGCTGGTCGGTCGCTTCGGCCTGCCGCACCGCCTCGGCGGAGATCTCGTTCGATTCCTGCACCCGGCGGGTGATCTCGGAGATGGATTGAGACAGCTCGTCGGAAGCCGACGCCGCCGAACGTACATGCTCGGAGGCGCTCTCGGAAGCTCCCGCCGACTGCGCCGACAGATCGGCCGTGGAGCGCGCGGCGTCGGTGAGTTGTCGCGCGGCGCGCTCGAACTCGCCCGACGATGCGAGCACCTTGTCGAGAATGCCGCCGACGCTGCCGCGGAATCCCTCGACGAAATTGCGCAGCTCGGCCTTGCGCTGCTCGGCTGCGGCGGCAGTTGCCGCGGCCTGCTCGCTGCGCAGGCGCGCCCGCTCCTGCGAGTTGCTCTTGAACACCGCGACCGTGCGGGCGATCTCGCCGATCTCGTCGGCACGGTCCTCGCATTCGATCGCGACGTCGCCCTGGCCGTTGGCAAGCGCGGTGAGCGAGTGCGTCACCGAGGTCAGCGGCCGGGTGATGCGGCGGACGACCAGCAGGGTCAGGACCAGCACCAGAAGCGCGGCAAGCCCCGCGGCGGCCGCCATGCTCTCCATCGCCTGGGACAGCATGCCCTCGAACTGCGTCATGGGGATGCCGACATAGAGAATGCCGGCGACCTTGCCGGTGCCATCCGCAATCGGGAAATAGGCGGTCATGAACGTCTTGCCGAACAGCGTGGCCGGCCCCTTATAGGCCTCGCCACGGCGCAGCGGCGCCTGCCCCGGATGATCGGCGGCAAGCTGGGTCCCGACCGCGCGGTCGCCATTTTCCTTTTTCACGTTGGTCGAGCGGCGGACGAACTGCCCGCTGGCCGCGTCGAACACGAACAGGGTCGCGTTGCCGCCGACATAGGACACTGACCGATCGACGATGGCGTGATCCTTGAAGTCGGGCATTTTCGGGATCTCGGCGCGGACCACCGCGCCGTCCCGGATCGTGATCTTGGCTTCGGGAACGGTCTCTGCAAAGGCCAGCGCCAGCGTGCGCAGATTGACCTCGATGTCGCGCAAGGCGCGGTCATGGAAGGCGGATGTCAGCGACCAATAGCCGGCGCCGACCACCAGTGCCGTGTTCATTGCGATCAGCAGCACCGCGCACAGGACGGCCTTGGTGCCGAGCTTGAACCGCGGCAGGAACTTCGCCGTTAGAAGATTGGACATGGATGGAATGACCCCCGTAATTCCTGCATAATCGTGCAATTGACTTACAGTCGCATTAACGACGGTTCCCACCGCCGCGCGCGGTATGGTTTCCAATTGGTAAACGAGGCCTCCCACCTCCGATCGACTGGCACCTGAGCGAAGCCTGGTTCTGGGACGCGCTGGTCGACGCGAACGCCGGCAGCGCCGCCAACTCGCAATGGGTCGCCGGCCGCGGCGCTCACGCTATTCCCTAATCCGCCCACCGGCCCTGGCAGGCGACGCCGATCGAGCTTGCGAGCGCGGGCATCACGATCGGCAAGACCTATCCGCAGCCGATCGTCGATCATGCCAGGGGACGCGAACGCGCGCTCGCCGCCTACGCAAAGATCCGCAAAGGTTGAGCGTCGCTTTGACACAATTTCGAAACCCGCTATCGTCATCGCTCCATACAAACCGTGGGGGACGATATGGACGACGAGAAGCCGATCACCGAACAGGCGATGGAGACGATCACCAGTGCCGTAGAAACGACCAAGGACGCGGCAGTCACTGCAGTCAAGCAGGTGAAGAAAGCCGCCAAGAAGGTCGCGAAGAAAGTAGCGCCGAAGAAGGCAGCCAAGAAGAAAGCCAAGAAGGCTGCGAAGAAGACGACGAAGAAAGCCGCCAAGAAGTCGTCCAAGAAGGCCGCAAAAAAGTCTGCGAAGAAGGCTGCAAAGAAAGCCGGCAAGTCGAAGAAGAAGGCCAAGAAGGCCAAGCGCTGATCGCACCGGAAGACGTCTCCGGGTGCGGGCGCGCCCGGAGACAGCGCACGCCTACCCTCGCCGCTTGGCTGCGCGCCGGCCCGGATGATGCTTGCCCTTGGGATCGCGGAATTCGCTGCGATGTCCCCGCCGGTCCTCTGCCTTGAAGCGTTTCCGCTTTTCCGGCGAGCCGAACTGCTTGATGACCCGCCTGCCGTTGACCTTCTTGATCACGTAACCGCCCTCGGTCATCGAGAACGGCGCTTTCAGCGAGCCCAGGTGGTCGAACTTGGTGCCGCGGGGATGGTCGAACGGCTCGAACCAGGACGGATAAACGAAATTCGACATGGGAAAGCCGTTGACGAGGAACCACTCCTCCTCCACGGCGTCGCAGACCTCGTAGGCGTATTGGGTATGCCGGGTGTTGTCGGCCCACAGATTGGCCATGGGATCGAGCACCATCTCGAACAGCTCGTGCGACGCCGCGAGGCTGACCGGATCGTCCGCACCAAGCGCCTTCAGGAATATCTTCGAGATCGGTTGCCCCCGATGCGTCAGCTCGTGCCGCCCGAGAAGTTGTTCGTGGCTGGCATCGTCGAAATAGACCAATTGCCAGTCGGTGGGCTTGGGCTTGCGGGTGACGTCGAGGTCGACGGGATAGCCCCATACGGGGAGGAAATGCTCGTCGTAGCATTTCTGCAGAGCGGCCGTGAGCCTCCGCATCAACCGGTCGCTCATCATCTCCTCTGCATAGTTGATGCAGGCAATCCGGACCGGCTTCATCGACCTGCCGAGCAGCGTCCGCCGCGCTTTCTTCATGGACATCACCGTGCTGAAAAGGAATGGCTCGAATGCGCCATCCTAGCACGAAACGATCAACACACGTCAGGGCTGTGCACGCCGTCAGGATCGCCGATTGACGACGAAGACCGCTGTGGCGCAGAGCGCCATGCCCGCAATGGCAATCGCGTCCAGCTTTTCTCCGAACAGCAGATAGGCCATCAGGGCCGTGACGGCCGGAACCAAATAAAACAGACTGGCGACCGAGGTCGCCGCGGCGTGGCGGATCAGCCAGTACAACAGCCCGATCGATCCGATCGAGAGCGCGACCGCGAGCCAGGCGAGCGCAAGCACGAACTCCCGCGTCCAGTGCACCACGCGATCCTCGAACAGGAAGGCGCCGATCGCGAAGAAGATGGTGACGGCCACGTACTGCACGAGATTGCCGGCGCGCCAGTCGATGTGATTGCAATAGCGGCGCTGATAGAGCGTCCCGAGCGTGATGCTGACAAGCGAGACCACCGAGGCGAGCCAACCGAGCCCGGCTTCGCCGGTCATCGGGCGGTTGTGCAGGATCAGCACGACGCCGCCGAGGCCGAGGACGAGGCCGGCCCATTGCACCGGCGTCACCCTCTCGCCGAGCCAGCGATTGGCGATGGTCGAGGTCAGGATCGGCTGCAGGCCCGGAATCAGCGCGGAAAGGCCGGCCGGAATCGAATGCGCGATCGCAATCGCGGTGCCGCCGAGATAGAAGCCGTGGACGAGGATGCCCGCAACCGCGCTGTGCGCGATGCCCGCACGGTCCGGCCATTTCGGCCGCGCGATGCCTGCGATGATTGCCATCAGGCCGACCACGATCGCCATGCGGATGGCGAGATAGGTCAAGGGATCGGCATTGTTGACGACGTATTTGGTGCCGATGAATCCGGTGCTCCAGAGCAGCACGAACAGGATCGGCGCGGCACGGGCGGCCAGGGTTTCTTGATTATGGTTCATTGCCGCCCTCATTGCCCGACCGTTGGCCATGCGGCAATGCGAATTTCGTCTTGACGATGCTGCACTGCGACGGACGATCGCGGTCCAGCTCAGCCGCTCACCATTCTTCCGGACAGGGATTGACGATCTTCCAGAGCTCGACGCCGTTCTTGATCTTCTTCATGTCGGTGGTGAGCCCGCCATTGCGGCGAATCCAGTCCTTCACCGTGTCGGGGTAGTAGGACATGAGATCGGAGGTGCCCTCGGCGCTGGTGACCTTGATGCCGAAGGTGAACGCCTTGTCGTAATAGGCTTGGTGGAAGCCGAGGCTCGCGCGCGGCGTCACGCAGATCTTGTTCATCGGCACGATGCCGAGCACGAGCGTGCAGGCCGAATTGCAGATGCCGTCGATGATGACCCGCTCGCCCTTTTCGCGAACCCGCTTGTACTTGGCCTTGTACTCCTCGACATAGCCGCCGTGGTCGCGGGTGATGTGCAGCTCGGCGCGTGCCGGTGTGGCAGCGGCGAGGCAGAGCAACAGCAGACTCGGAAGCGTGATGCGCATGGCGAGATGACGGCGAAGGCCTTCAGGAATGTACCGGACTCGAGGGAGCGGCAAATGATCCCCGGGGCCGGCGGCAGAATTCTCAACCGAATAGTGTTTGGTCATACTTGTGTGGGGAATTCGTTAAGCATCCCCAAAAGGCCAAAAATGGGCAGCTTTTGGCCGCATGTCCGGCAATTCTGTCACACCCACGCGGAAATGTGCGGCATTGGCATTGATTTCGGCCCTCCGGAGCGATGCCTGACCGCTCGAAATTGCTATAAACGGCAGACCTATTCGAGCGGGTTCCGGAGAATCGAGATGAGCAAGTTGACGCGTGTAGCCGCGGTTGCGACCCTGACGGCTGCGGTCCTGGCCCCGGCCCTCGCGGAGGCGCACGGCCGCCACCGGTACCACCGCTCCTACGCCAACCCGCTGCCCTACCCGATCAGCTACCTGCACAATTACGGCCCCGGTATCACCCCCGGCACCTTCGCCTACTATGACGGCCCGGCGACCAACCACTGCTATCGTAGCGCGGCCGCCTATATCGGTCAGGACGGCCGGCGGCACCCCTGCTATTGAGGCGCCGCGGCCGCTGCGGGTCCTCTATTTGGCGGCGCCCGACCGTAGCAATTGCTTCTCGATCTCGTAGACCGGCAGCTTGACGAGGTCCTTGCCGACCTCCCCCTGAAGCGCCTTGCGCACCCCGTCCGAATAGTCGGCGCGGATCATGCCGAGCGCCCGCGGCGAGGCCACCATGGTCAGGGCCATGGTCTCACCGGAGCTGACGGCGGCGTCGAGCCGGCCGGCCAGGCTCCGCAGAAAGGCGCGCTCGGCCTCGTCGTGCCAATCGGTCTGCTCGACCGAGCTGCGTGCGCCGCCGACTGCGCCATGCAATCGGCCCGGCGCGTCGGACCCTTGAGCAGCGGTCGCGGGATTGGGCTGCTCGTGCACCTCCTTGGTGTGGAGGTTCGGAAACATCTCGTCGCCGAGGTTTTCCAGAATGAGCGCCTTGCGCCCGTCGCACACGACCAGCCAGTCACCCTTGTCCATTCTCATCTTGTCCATTGCAACTTCTCCTTGACACTTGCAGACGCCGCATCCGGCATCAGAGCAGCTCTTCGAATTCCTCGAAGGACTTGCCGAACTGCGTCATCGCCTCCTCCAGATAGTCGGCGAGCATTGGGGTGCCGATCAGGTAGGAGGCGGTGCGCTGGTTATGCGCTTGCGCAGCCTGAGCACGCAGCTGACTCCAATCGGAAAGATCACCGTCGCCGCGGCCGAGCCAGGTCAGCGCCACGAGATCGATCTGCTCATCAACATTGAGAGCGCGGATAAAGCCCGCGAGCTCCGCACGGTCGGTGGTTTGGCCGCGGCCGCTGCGGCCGTAGCTCATGTCATCGTCGCCGAAGTCCAGGACGACGCCACCACCGCCCGCTTCGCTGTCGGACCGGCGCGATTTCGAGATGACGAAGAAAACCTTCTCCGGCGAGATCGACAGATCTGGACTGACTCGCATTCAGCTCACCTTGCCCGGCAGCAGGCACCACGCCGCCGCCATGACGGTGACAGTAAGAGCCAAGGCAAACTTGCGAATTGCGCAGGATCAAGGCCAGGTCTCGGCACGGCCTGGCGGCCTACGCCCGCTTCCGAGCCGTGACGTAAGGGTCAGCTCGCCGAAGGTTTGTTCATCTGTATTACATTTCGGTTCGGCCACAATTTGATCAGAACAACCTCGATATCCTGCATCGCGTAAGCGGAGGAAGACATCATGAATCTCAAGACTGGCCTCTTGGCCGCATCCCTGTTCGGCGCCCTCGCGGCATCGACGACGGCATCCGCCATGCCCGTCGCGCCTGCACCTACGACACCGCAGGTCTCCGGCGTCGAGCAGGTCCGCATGGTCTGCGACGCCTGGGGACAGTGCTGGTGGCGGCCGAACTACTATGGCTATTACGGGCCGCGGCCCTATTACGGCCCGCGGTATTATCGGCCGCGCTATTACGGTCCACGCTATTATGGGTATTACGGCTATCGCCGCTGGTGACGTTTGAAGGGGCCCTCGGGCCCCTTCGCTTTTTGCAACATCACGGTATGCAAAGCCACCTTTGGCCTGGAGCCGTTCATATCTGATCTAGATCAAAGATCAGCCGATTCCGTCACTTACAACGACTTAACCGATCGTCTCTCGATACCGTCAACATGAACGTGCGGAAACGTTGAGATGGCAATGATCCGACGGACCTCATGACATGATGTCCGCAATACTACGGCCTGAAATTCGGTTTACTGAAACGCGATGTTTCGCCATTGATGGCGATGCATCGACGCCCATTTGATTGTCTCATTTCGGCAGCCGGCCAGAATCATGTTGTTCGACAACCTCGCTCCTTCCTCTGCGCTTCAACTGATCGGCTTTTCCGATGTCGATACGTTTCGGCCGATCGAGACGATGGAGGATGCGAGGAGCATTCCGCTCGACATCCCGAACTTCGCGGCGGCCCGAGCCATCGTTTCCCTGCCGGCGTGCCGCATCATCATGATGAGATCTTTCGCGCGAATCCTCGACACCGCCTATCGCATGCCGGGCGGGATGGTGATCCTGTCGATGACCGACGATCTTCAGGCCAACTTCAAGGGCGTGGATCTGGACGTGCGCTTCTTCGCTGCCCTCCGCGGCAACGATGAGTGCCATTTCGTCGAGCCCCGGACCAATCATCACGCCATGATCATCTTCTCCCCCGGACTGAGAGACCGGGGCTGGTTCGACCGCGCCGACCATTTGCGCGTCCATGTGGCGAACCGGCCCGCCCTGCTCCACACGCGACAGCTCTTGCTCGATATCCTGCGCACCGCGTCAGTGCAGCCGCACCTGTTCGAGACGACCGAGGTTGCGGCCCATCTCCAGGAGGGCCTGCTGCTCGCACTCGACGATCTGTTTCGAATCGATTCGATGTTGGATCGGAGCGCCTCGGCCCAGGGCGAGCGGGCGATCAAGCTGGTGCAGCGCATCGACGACTATGTCGCGACCTATCCGACCGCTCCGATCTATACGGCCGATCTCGCCCGCGAGTTCGATGTCTCGATCCGTACACTCGGCGGCGCCGTCAGCAAGGTGCGAGGCATGAGCCTGCACCAGTACATTCGCCTGAAGCGGCTGTGGGCGACCCGCGCCCGCCTGCTCAAGGGCGGGGGCGTCACCGTGGCCACCTGCGCACGTGCCCAGGGCTTCCATCATCTCGGCGAATTTGCTGCGGCCTACCGCGCGATCTTCCACGAGGCGCCCTCCGACACGCTGGCGCGCGGCCGGCAAAGCGGTGTCCCGGGAGGCTGATGGACGCTCGCCGCGGTAACCCGGCGGCGCCGCTTCAGAACATATATGGAACAATGAGCGGCCCGAGACATAGGTGACAACTCGTACCGGACACATGGGTTACACTTTCCGCTTTTGTTCTGCGGGAGGTGTAGATGCCGTGGAAAGCGAGTTCGGTAATGGAAGAGCGCCTGCGCTTTGTCGCCCGGCTTCTGGATGGGGAAGCCATGACCGCGGTGTGCCGGGAGTTCGGCATCTCCCGCAAGACCGGGTACAAGATTTTCTGCCGCTATAAGGAGCACGGGCTGGAGGCGTTGAGCGACCGCTCCAGGCGGCCGATACGCTATGCCAACCAGCTCCCGCAGCAGCTCGAGACCCTGATCGTCCGGCTGAAGAGCGAGAAGCCGCACTGGGGCGCCCGCAAGATCCGCGAACTGCTGGTGCGCCGGCTCGATGGCGAGGTCAGGGTTCCCGCCAAGAGCACCATTCATGCGGTGCTCGATCGCCACGGCCTGGTCAAGCGCGGCGGCGGGTCGCGCCACCGCGCGCGCGGCACGCCGCTGTCGCAGGGCACGCTTGCCAATGATCTGTGGTGTGTCGACTTCAAGGGCGAGTTCAGGCTCGGCAATGGCCAGTACTGTTACCCACTGACCGTCAGCGATCATGCCTCGCGCTTCCTGCTGCTCTGTGAAGCGCTGGACTCAACGCGCGAAGACCCTGCCATTACCGCCTTCGAGCGGCTGTTCCGCGAACGTGGTTTGCCGCTGGCCATCCGCTCCGACAATGGCGTGCCCTTTGCTAGTCCCAATGCCTTGTTCAACCTCTCGAAGCTATCGGTGTGGTGGCTCAGGCTCGGCATTGCGATCGAGCGGATCAAGCCCGGCCATCCACAACAGAACGGCCGTCATGAGCGCATGCATCTCACGCTCAAAAAGGAAGCGACTAGACCGCCTGGGTTCAACAGCCTGCAGCAGCAGGATCGCTTTGACCGCTTCCTGCACGAGTTCAATGCCGAACGTCCCCACGAGGCGCTCGACATGAAGTGCCCTGCCGAGCTCTACACCGCGTCAGCGCGCCACTACGATGGCCTGCCCGAACTGTCCTATCCCTTCCACGATCGCGACGTCGTCATCACATCCTGCGGCCGCCTTTGCCTGCATCGCAAGAAAATCAACATCTCCATCGTGCTGGCCGGCCAGAAGCTCGGTATCAAGGAAGTCGACGACGGCATTTGGCTCGTCAGCTTCATGCACTACGACCTGGGATACTTCGACCTTGAGCAAAAGACCTTGCAACCCCTCGACAACCCGTTCGGCCCGAGGCCTGTCACCGATGTCTCCGGTACGACATCATCGCCCTGACTGAGATAGGCACTCTTGCTCGTTCTTGGCATGGCAGCCCCCTTGCATGGCCGCACCGAGCGGTCAACCCCCGAAGCCCGCCAGGGGCGCGCCCCTTGGGCGCGCGGGGTTGACGGCGAATGTGCGGGCCGAGCAATAATGGGCGGCGCCATGAGTGCGCGGAGTACCTGCAACCCTCGACAACCCGTTCGGCACGAGGTTGTTACCCATGTCTCAGGTACGGTCTGTTACCTATGTGTCCGGGCTGGACACAAAGACGATTGGCGCGCTCGGAAGGATTCGAACCTCCGACCCTCGGAATCGAAATCCGATGCTCTATCCAGCTGAGCTACGAGCGCCCTGACCCGGGTAGCGGGCCACCGAAATCCGCCGGCCGGCACTGGCGACGAGCCAGCACACCCGACGGCGTTCGGATCGGTTCGAATTAGCAGAGAGGCCGGCCAATAAAAAGCCCTTCCCACCTCGGTCGAGGCGGGCCGAAGGCGCCGTTACCAGGTCGTGTTGAAGAGGCCGAAATGCGGCTGCTGCGCGACCAGCAGCATGGGACGGCCGGGCTGCGGCGCCGGATGCGTCCTGACGATCTTGCGCTTGGGCTGAGCCTGCACCGGAGAAGCTTGAGCCTGGGAAGTCTGGGACTGAGCGGCCTCGGACGTTCTGGCCGCGGCGGTCCCGGCCCTCGGCGCCGGCGCGAACTGGGCGAAGGTCTCGCGTACCCGCGTCTTGGCCGACATCTCGGCCAAAGCCGGCGACAGGCTCTCCTGTACCGGCGGCTGGGGAGCCGCAACCGCGGCGGTCTGCACCGCGGGTGCGGCAATCGTCGGCTGGCTGGTGTCGAGGACGACGCGCTCAGGCAGATGACGATCGGACCGGATCCGGATCAGCGGCTGGTCGTTGCCTGCGGTCGCGACCGCATGCGCTACGGGCGGCGCCGGGAAAACGAAATCCGCCGCGAACAGCAGTGCGAGCAAAGCTCCACCGACAAAAATGAAATACCTAAAGATGGGCATTGGCCGCGCTCCGCCCCCCGCATCCCCGCGTGGGCTCTCTTCGCCTCAACAGGCGATCTTCCAATTGGTTCCTGGCCCAGCCGTTCGGTTCAAATGGTGATGCACGGTTTTTGGCGAAGGACCACAGAAGGTAACTTTTCAGCTACCGGAACACGCCGTCTTCAAGCGCGGCGGGCTGCAACCAGCGAACATTTTGCCTGATCGGCATTCACGTTGACGAAGCCGATTGGGACAAGCACAAAGGTCTTGCGGCTCTTCATGCTGACCGGGTCCGCCAGCACGCGGCTGCGGTCGGTCAGATGAGTGCCGTCTCGCCGCGTGAAAGCGCAGACGATCTCGACGTCTTTTACGGCATAGTCGTTGTCGTTTCGCAGCGTAAACGTCATCAGGGCCTTGGAGCCGAGGCCGCCGCGACGCCACGTCTGTGATGAAATCCTGAGACGACCAAGTTCCGCTGTGGCCGGCGTCTGAGCTTCGGACGCCGGCGAGGCTATTGCCGACGCGTCGCCGGAGGCAGGCGCTTCAACAGCCGCGAGCTCCGCCCTGACCGGCTCAGCACTGTTGCCCTTGGAAAGAGGCAACAGCATCCAGATGCCGCAGCCGACGATGATTGCCGCCAGCAGCCACAAAAGGCTTCGGCCAAATGAGACGCTGGCAATCGTCACGGCCCGCGCCAGTCGTTCGCCGCTGCCGGCGAAGCGCCCCAACCCGGTTCGGTCGATCTTGGCGTTCATGGATGCACACCAATCTGTGGCCGCAGCACCAAAATGGACTCGCCCACAGCTTACCTTAATCCGGCCAACGAACTAAGGTTCCCGCGCATTACGCGAGTCGGCAAGGGCGGTGGCGACCGCCGGCCGAGGCCGCCAACATGCGCCGTAACATCGAAAAGAGCCGTTGGAGACTATGAAATGCCAGTCGCCGTCACTTGGGATCACGTCCATCTGCGCAGCCCCGATCCGGAGGTCACGGCGGCTTGGCTGCGGGACATCCTTGGTGGCGAGATCGTGCACGCGCCAGGACGGATCGACGTCAATCTCGGCGGCGCCAGAATCTTCATCTCGCCGCTCGAGGGCGAGGACGCGGTCAACCCGCCGCCTCCGCACCCGCATCAGGGTCTCGACCATTTCGGCTTGACGGTGAAGGACATCGACGCCGTCGCGGCCGAGATCAAGGCCAAAGGCGTCACCTTCACGCGCGAGCCGACGACCATCCGGCCCGGCGTACGCATCTGCTTCATCCGCGGGCCCGAAGGCATCTCGATCGAGCTGCTCGAGCGCGACAAGAAATACACCTGACGCGACGCGGCGCCGGCCGGCTCAGGCATCCGAGCCGGGCGACGACGTCACGTCCGAAGCCTAAGTCATGCTACCGGGCATAAAGCAACGGATGGTGACGCCCATGTAGCCGTAGATCGGCCAGACCATGGTGCGTCCCACCCGGTTCGGCTCCGAGATCACGGCCTCCTCGGGCACGTCGACCCAGACGAGCTCCTGTTGCTGGCCATCGAGCGCATAGCCATAGCGCGGGACGCGGACGCGATAATGCCCGTCCTTGCTGTCCCAGTCGGAGTCCGAGAGCGCCGAACCGTCGGCGTCGGAGCAGCAAGGCCCCTTGCCGCTGCGCAGACTGTCGAACCAGGACTTCAATTCGGGATTGGTGTTGGCAAACTGCCCGCGGTCGCGCGCGTGCCCCGAGGAGGCTGCGAGCGCGATCAAAGCCAAGGCGCACGCCAGCCTCGTCGGGTTTCGCCGGCGTATCGCATTGCCAATCCGCCGTTGTTCGCTTTTGCAATTCGTGGGACGCACACTGTACAGACGCGGCTCATCGCCGCCGGAATCGATCCAGTTGGTCACGTTCGTCTTGCTCCAGCACCCCGCGGCCAGTGCAACAATGGTTATGCATTTCGCGGGCCAACTCTGATTCGCAACGTTAGGCCTCGCCTCACCATCAGAGCGTCATGACGGTGTCACGGACAAGCCGGGACAACTACGGCTCACAGGTCGGCGCGCCGACCGGCAAACTGCCGCGTTGCGCGAGAGGATGGGCTTTGGCATAAAAGCCGGACCGGTTACGCCATTGGGCGATGGTGGCCGGCCTACGGGACGTTATGAAGAACGGCCTCTATTCAATTCACGTGACCCTGCTCGATGGCCGAGTCGGCAAGGGCAGCGGCGTGATTCTCTTCCGCGACGGCAAGATTCTCGGCGGTGATGCCTACCTCTATTACATCGGCAGCTACACGGCGAAGGACAACAACACCTTCAAAGGCGAGGTGCTGGTGCAACGGCACACCTCGCCTCGGGGCGATGATAATCCGCTGTTCGGCGGCCCTGCCCCGGTCGGCATCGGCGTCAGTGGCACCTACACCGACACGCGCGCGGAGATGACGGGCACAGCGCTGGTCGGCAAGGCCAGCCTGATTTTCGGCGCCACCCTGCACAAGCTTGCGGACGTCGAATAGCTATTCCGCGGCCTGTTCGAGCGGCGCCACTCGAGGCAAAATCATCTGGATGCGCGTGCCGCCACCCGGCTCGGAATCGAGATCGAGCCGGCCGCCGAGCCGGTTGGTGACGATGCTGTAGACGATGTGCAGCCCGAGGCCGGTGCCGCCCTGGTCGCGCCGCGTCGTGAAAAACGGATCGAAGGCGCGGCGGCGGACGTCGAGCGACATGCCGCAGCCATTGTCGGAGAAGATGATCTCGACGTTGTCCTTGCCGGACTCGCGCACCTGGATCTCGATCGTCCCGGGCCTTCCGTCCGGGAAGGCGTGCGCCACCGAATTCAGGAACAGATTGGTCAGCACCTGGCCGTACGGGCCGGGATAGCTGTTCATGGTCAGGTCCGGCTGACACTCGACGTTGAGCGTCAGATTGTGCTTACGCAGCCCCGGCCGCAGGCTCATCACCACCTGCTCGGTGAGGTCGCCGAGATCGAAGGTACGCTGATCCGAATAGTTGCGGTCGGCGGCGACCTGCTTGAACGACTGGATCAGCTCGGCCGCGCGATTGAGATTGGAGACGAGCTGCGAGGACGCATCGCGGCTGGTGTTGAGGAAGTCGTTGAGCGTGGAGCGGCGCAATTCGCCGCGCTCGACTTCGGCGGTGAACATCGCGGTCTTGCGCTCCAGCGCGGAGGCGACGGTGAGGCTGATGCCGACGGGATTGTTGACCTCGTGGGCGACACCGGCGACCAGGCGCCCGAGCGCGGCCAGCTTCTCGGCCTCGATCAGCGAGGCCTGGGTCTCGCGCAGATTGCGCAACGCGGTTTCGGCGGCTTCCTTGGCCTTGCGCATCTCCTGCTCGCCGCGCTTGCGCTCGCCGATATCGAGCGCAACGGTCACGATCCGCTCGATCTCGCCCTCGGGGTCGAGCAGCGGCAACTTGTTGACCAGCCATTGCCGCATGTTGCCGGAGGCGTCCTGATACTCCTCCTCGTAAAAGCCGAGACCTTTTCGAAGCTTGAGCACCCGCTTGTCGCTCTCGTCGGACTTTGCCGCGCCATAGCGCGACATCAGGTCGGCCGTGGTACGGCCGAGCGCCTCGCCGGGCTCGATGCCGAAAATGCCGGCCATGTAGCGGTTCATCAGCACGTAGCGCAGATTGCGATCCTTGACGTTGATCACCGCGGGTACGGTGTCGATGACCTGCTGGAGCAGGCGCCGGCCTTCGGCAATGGCCTCCTCCGCCCGCTTCTGGTCGGTGATGTCGCGCAGCGTGCCCTCGTAGCGGACGATGTTGCCGTGCTCGTCTCGCACGCCCGTGGCGCTGTCGGAGAGCCAGAGGATGTCGCCGCTGCGCTGGCGCACCTGATACTCGAACTCGCGCACCATGCCGTCGCGCGCCATCAGCCGCTGGTATTCGGCGCGCGCCTCGGGATGGACGTAGATGGTGTGGGCGATGTCGCTGATGCTGTCGATCAGCTGCTGGGGGCTGTCATAGCCCATCATGCGCGCCAGCGCCGGATTGGCATTGAGGAGGTCGCCGGCCGGCGTCGTCACATAGATGCCGTCGATGGAGCCTTCGAACAGTTTTCGGTAGCTCTCCTCGGCGAGGCGCTGCTCGGTGAGCGCGCGCACCGCCGCCTCGCGCGCGGTGTCGGCCTCCTCCAGCGCGCGGCGAAACACTTCGGCCGCCCGCGCAATGTCGCCGATCTCGTTGTCGAGGTCGGCGGACGGAATCGACGTGTCCTTCCGGCCGGCGGCAAGCGCGCGAATGGATCGCGCGATCTGAGCGAGCGGACGCACCGTCCTGCGCACCACGAACCACGCAGCCCCGATGCCGATGAGCACGCCGACGGTGCCGAGCACGATGCTCTGCCACCGCGCTTCGGTCAGCGTCCGGGCGAAGTCCCGCGACAGCACGTGGCCGCGCCGGGAGCTGACCTCACGCAGCAATTCGGTGACGCGGCCGATCAGCCGGCCTTCCGTTCCCAGCACCTCGCGATCGATGTCGGCGATCTGCCGCTCGCGGACGGCGACGGCCATGATGGCCTCGGCATAGTCGTTCACCGCCGACTTCAGCTTGGCATCGCCGATATCGAGCGCCCGCATTCCCTGTGCGGCCTGCTCAGCCGCGGACGGGTTGCGCGCGAGCAATCCGAGCGCGATCCGGCTCTGCGCCTCGGACAGGCGGGATGCCAGCTCGCGGTCCGCGGCGCCTGCGACGGCTGCGTCGAATTGTTCGCGCAGCGGCGGCAGTCCGGCGAGCAGCTGGGCGCGGCGGTCGATCAGGGTGGAGATCCGCTCGAGACCGGTGCGATAGGTCGCAAGCCGCTCGGTGACCCCGTCGATCATGTCCTGCTGCTCGGGCGCGAGCTCGATGCGGGTTTTCTTCAGGATGTCGCTGAGCGTCGAGGCCGCCTCGCCGACCTGCTGGAACTGGATGCCGGCCCCGGGATCCGTGACGAAGTCGCGCGCGGCAAGGCGCAATTCATTCATGCGGCGATCGATGTCCTCGGCGAGGTCGCCGACGCTCTGCAGCCGCTGCAGCTCGGCGAAGGTCGTATCGATGTGCCGGATCGCGATCACGCTCGCCGTCGAGGTGACGATGATCACCGCCAGCACCAACAGGAAGCTGCCGAAGGTGAGCTGGCCGATGGAGAGCGAGAAGGTTCGCCTTTTCTCAGGGGGCGGCGTCAATTCGGCGGACATTGGTGGTTTGAGGACCGGACTGCTGGAGGTCCAATATACGACGTATTGCTGCCCGGGGGGAACATGCCTCGGGTCGCGGAATATCGTTAATATCGGTACCTGCCGCCCCGCTCAGGTTTACGCCAGTTTGACGCCGGCGGCCCTGCGGGCCGGGATCGTCAATACTTCGTCCAGTGTCGAAGTGTACTAGCCGACGGCGCCGACCTCGAACACCTCGCCGTCATAGCCGGCCTCGCGGGGGATGCGGAGCTGGCGGCCGGTTTCGGTCTTGGTCATCACCGGCATCACCGTGACGATCGACAGGCCGCGGGCGTGCTCGAGCGCAGCGCTCACGCTTCGCTGCTTGGCGAGCCGGATCAGGTTGCGCGTGGTCGGGAACGGCAGCTTGAAGCGGCCACTCTCGCCGCCCTCCACCGCCTCGCGCGGCGAGATCCAGATCGAATCGGTCGATTCCCGTCCGTCATGGGCGCCGAGCTGGTCGGGCGGCGCCGCGGCCAGGAAGAACCAGGTGTCGAATCGCTTCGGCATGCCCTCCGGCGTGATCCAGTGCGCGTAGGGCACGAGCGTGTCGAGCGCGAGCTGGAGATTGTTGTCGGCGAGAATGTCGAGGAAGCTGATCTTGTGCTCGTTGAGCGCAACGCGATGCGCGTCGGCGATCTCACCGGCACGTGTGGCGTCGATTGGCGCGCCTGTGGCCTTCGACCGCGCCAGCAGGATGCCGCTCTCCTCGAACGTCTCGCGGATCGCGGCGATACGGAAACCGCGGTCCGCTTCGCTGAGCCCTTCGCCGCCCGAATAGAGGTCGGCGCGGGCAACGATCTCCTTGTCGCCGGCATCGACACTGCCGCCGGGAAACACCAGCGCGCCCGAGTTGAACTCGATCTGATGATGGCGGACCATCATGAAGACCTCGATCTCCTTTGCGCCATCGCGCAGCAGGAGGATCGTCGAGGCCGGGCGTGATGCTGATGTCTCGGCCATGCAACTAACCTGCGGCGCTGGATTGCGGGCCGAGATTGGCGCGCTTGTCGAAACGGGCGACGCGCGACAAGAGATAATCGACCTCGGCCTTCGCCGTCGCCGTCATGGTCGCACCGGGCTTGCGCTGCGCGCTGGAGGCGATGATGCCGCGCTTCTGCAGCACGTATTTGCGCACGGTCAGGCCGACGCCGGGCTGTTGCTCGTAGCGGATCAGCGGCAGATGCGCGTCGAAGATGTCATGCGCGGCGTCGCGCTTGCCGGCCTTGGAGAGGTTCACGACGTCGATCAGGAGCTCGGGGAAGGCATAGCCCGTCATGGCTCCGTCGGCACCGCGCTCCATCTCGAAGTCGAGGAAGGTGCCGCCATTGCCGCAGAGGATCGAGAGCGGACGGAGCGAGCCGTCCTTCTGGAAGCCGCGCAGCGTCGAGATCTTCTCCAGGCCCGGCCAGTCCTCGTGCTTGAGCATCACGCAATTCGGATTGTCCATCACGATCTTGCGGATCACGGCGGGGGTGAACACGACCTGCAAGGTCAGCGGATAGTCCTGGAGCACCCAGGGCACATCCGGGCCGATGGCTTCCGCCGCCTGCTTGAAATAGCCGATGATCTGGTCGTCGGTGCGAAGCGAGGGCGGCGGCGCGATCATGACGCCGGCCGCGCCTGCATCCATCGAGGCCCTCGCCAGCGAGCGCATGGTGGCAAAGCCCGGCGCGGAGACGCCGACGATCACCTGCATCTTCTTGGCGCGCTTGACGTAGCGGACCGCCACCTGCTCGGCCTCGGCGGCATCGAGCTTCGGCGCCTCGCCGAGAATGCCCAGCACCGTGACGCCGTCGCAGCCGACCTCCTCGTAGAAATCGGTCAGGCGGTCGATCGAGCGCTCGTCAATCCGGCCGTCGTCATGGAACGGCGTCGGCGCGATTGCGAAAGTGCCCTTGGCGTCGGCGGTGAGTTTCATTTAGTCCTCGTCTCTTTCTATTCGTCATTCCGCGATGGCCCGAAGGGACAGGCCCGGAATCCATAACCCCGACTGGTGGTTATGGATTCCGGGCTCGCGACTTCGTCGCGCCCCGGAATGACAGTTTTGGCTAAAACCGCCGCGCGCCCATCTTGATCTGCTCCTCGGAGAAGAAGATCTCCTTGGCGTGATCGACGATGTCCTGGGCCTTCCAGCCCGAGTGCGGCGGCTTCCAGCCTTCCATCTCCATCATCCGCATCTCGCGAACGCCGCGGGGCCCGGACACGCCCAGCACCTTCCCGGTCTGGTCGCCCGACAAGTCGCTGACCATGTATAGCACGGCCGGCGCGATGCCGTCCGGCCCGAGCGCGGCGCCGGGGTTCTCCTTATAGCGGGGCAGGTCTGCGGTCATGCGGGTCAGGGCGCCCGGGGCCAGCGTCCAGATCCGGATGTTGTACTTGCGACCCTCGATCGCGAGCACGTTGGACAGACCCCAGATGCCGCCCTTGGCCGCGCCGTAATTGGTCTGGCCGAAATTGCCGATCAGCCCTGAGGTCGAGGAAGTGTTGACGATGACGCCGCCGCCGTTTTCCCGCATCCAGCGAAACACCGGCAGGGTGCAACAAAAGGTGCCCTTCAGATGGACCTTGATGACCTTGTCCCAGTCGGCTTCGCTGGCCTTGTGAAAGGTCTGGTCGCGGAGGATGCCGGCATTGTTGACGAGGATGTCGGCCCGGCCGAAATGCTTGATGGCGTCGTCGAACACCGACTGGCCGCCTTCCATAGTGGAAATGTCGGCGCCGTTGGCGACCGCCTTGCCGCCCTCGGCCTTGATCGCGTCGACGACCTGCTGCGCCATGGACTTGTCGGCGCCCGAGCCGTCGCGGGGGCCGCCGAGATCGTTGACGACGACCGAGGCCCCTTCCCGCGCGAACAGCTTTGCGTAGGCCTCACCGAGCCCGCCGCCCGCGCCGGTGATCAGCGCAACCTTGCCGTCGAGTAGTCCCATGGTGGCTCCTCCGTGTTTTTGTTTTCGAGTCCCGGACCCGATGCAGCGTGAAACGCTGCGTCGCAGAGCCGGGACCCAGTTCTTTCTTCGCCTGGGCTCTCTGGGCCCCGGCTCTGCAGCGCACCGATGACCGGACGATGCTTCGCATCGCCGGGATAGCGCTGCGCTGCGTCCGGGGCACGAGACCGTCCTAACCCAGCACCGTCTTGCCGTTCTTGATCACGGTGACGCCGCGCGACTTCACCTTGGCTTCGAACGAGATCACGTTGCCGTCCTTCCAGAGGTCCATGGTCACGGTCTCGCCGGGATAGACCGGCGAGGAGAATCGCGCGACGTGCTGGCGGAAGGCGCTGGCCTCGTAGTCGGCATAGGTCTGGAGCACGCCGCGGCAGGTGATGCCGTAGGTGCACATGCCGTGCAGGATCGGGCGCGGGAAGCCGGCCTTCCTGGCGAACTCGGGATCCGAGTGCAGCGGGTTGCGGTCGCCGCAGAGGCGATAGACCAGCGCCTGGTCGGGGCGCGTGGTGATGTCGATGGTCTTGTCGGGGGCGCGCGATGGGATCTTGTGCGGATCGGGCTGCGTCAGGCTGGGCCCGCCGAAGCCGCCATCGCCGCGGGCAAAGCGCGAGGCGACCAGCGTTGCCAGCTTCTCGCCCTTCTCGTTCTTCAGCACGGTCTGGTGAATGATGACGACGCCCTTGTCCTTGCCCTTGTCGTAGACTTCGAGCACGGAGGAGTCGGCCGTGATGTTGGCGGCGACCGGCAGCGGCTGGTGGAAGGTGATGTCGCGTTCGCCGTCGACCACCATGACGCGGTTGAGATTCATCTCGCCGGGCCCCGAGCCCCAGGCCGCGACGGAGGCGAAGGTCGGCACCACCTTCAGCGGCCGCGGCGTGAACGTGCCCTCGTTGACGAAGGCGAGCTCGTTCTCGTCCATGGGATCGGCGCCGAGCCCGATGCCGTAAGCGTAGAGCATGACTTCGCGATCGGTGTAGGCATATTTCTGGCCGAGATTTTTCAGGCCTTTGAGCTGTTCGTATCTGGCGGACATGTTGTTTGTCTTCCTCCCCGAGTTTCTTATCCGCAGGCGGCGATGCCCGTTATTGTGCCCTCTCCCCTTGTGGGAGAGGGCCGCACCGCCCTTGCAACAAACTCACTCGGGTGAGGGGTTGGCTCCGCAGTGACACTTCTCGTGTAGAGAGAGACCCCTCACCCGGCAGCCTTCGGCTGCCACCCTCTCCCACAGGGGGAGAGGGTTACATCTTGCTTCGCGTCAAGCAGGCGTGAAGAACGGCAGCGGCGCGCCATCCGTCGGCTTGAATACCACCTTCACCTTCTGGCCGATCTTGAGCGTCGTAAGATCGCAGTCGACGAAATTGGTCTGCACCGACGGCCCCTCCTTCAGCGTGACGTAGCCGATGGCGTATGGGCCGGACGGCGATTTCCGCATCAGGCTGTAGGTGTAGATCGTGCCCTCGCCGGAGGCCTGCTCCCACACCGTCTCGTCGGAGTAGCAGAACGGGCAGATCGAGCGCGGGAAGTAATGCGCTTCCCCGCAGGCGGTGCAGCGCTTGATCATGAACTTGCCCTCTTTCGCCGCGTCCCAGAACGCGGCGGTCTCGGGGTTCGTGACAGGTGCCGGATACTTTTTCAATTCGCTCATCACACGCGCTCCAGAATGGCCGTCGAGGCGGCGTGGCGGACGCCGAGCAGGCCGCCGGTGCCGTGCGCGATGGCGAGATCGCAGTTTTTGACCTGCACCTTCGGATGCGCCTCGCCGCGCAGCTGCCTGACGGCCTCGAGGATCTTGGTCATGCCGCCGCGGTTGACGGGATGGTTGCTGCAGAGGCCGCCCCCGTCGGTGTTGAACGGCAGCTTGCCGACGCCCGAGATCAAATTGCCGTCGGCGACGAACTTGCCGCCCTCGCCCTTCTTGCAGAAACCGAGGTCTTCAAGCTGCATCAAGACCGTGATGGTGAAGCTGTCATAGATCGAGGCGTATTTGATGTCCTTCGGCGTGATGCCGGCTTCCTCGAACGCGCGCGGGCCGGACCAGACGCCAGCGGAGTAAGTGAGATCGAGATCCTTGCCGCCGCGCGGGCCCTTCATCGCTTCACCATGGCCGATCAGGCGCACCAGCGGCTTCTTCAGGCTCTTGGCAATCTCCGGCGTCGTCACGATCAGCGCGCCGCCGCCGTCGGAGACGACGCAGCAATCCATGCGATGCAGCGGATCGGAGATCATCGGCGAGTTCAGGACGTCCTCGACGGTGACGACGTCCTTGAGCATCGCATGGGGATTGTATTGCGCGTGATGTGAGGCCGCGACCTTGATCCAGGCGAGCTGCTCGGAGGTGGTGCCATAGTCGTGCATATGGCGCATGGCACACATGCCATAGGCATTGTGCGTGGTCGCCCCATAAGCGGATTCGAAATCGGCCTCGGCGCCGGCTGCTCGCGGTGGCATCGCGCCGGTGCGCGGCTTGCCGGCGAGCGTCACGAGCGCGATCGAGCATTTGCCCGCGGCAATCGCCTCGGCGGCATGGCCGAGATGGATGATGTAGGAGCAGCCGCCGGTCTCGGTGGAATCGATGTGGCGAAGCTTCTTGGTGTTCAGGCCGAGATAATCGACCATCGGCCACGCGCCGCCGGGCGCATCGCCCGCGCAGAAATAGCCGTCGATATCGTCCTTGCTGATCCCGGCATCCTCGATCGCGCCCTTGGCGACCTCGGCATGGAGCTGGGCGGTGGATTTGTCCGGCGCATGCCGGGTCGGGTGTTCGTAGATCCCGGCAATGTAGGCCTTGCCCTTGATGGTCAAACTTCAGTCTCCGCTCGCGTATCGTCCTGGCTCTTTTTTCTGAACCGCACTGGGCTGATTGGCAAGCGCGGAAATATTCCGCCCCGCGAGAGAGCGGCGGCTTGGCGCAAATGCTACTGAACCGGTCATCCTGAGGCGCGAGTGATGGGGCGCAGAGCGCCCCATCGGGAGCCTCGAAGGATGCACGGCCGGGCTGCCTCTGCGCACTCCTCGTTGCGGCAGCCGGGCCGTCGTCCTTCGAGGCTCGCCGAAGAGGCTCGCACCTCAGGATGACGGTCACAGATTGCGACTTGCCGCAACATCATCGCAGACACACGCCCGCATCCTCGCGGCGCATGTCGCCCGAGTTTTGCTCCCGTCTTGCCTCCCTCCGGAGAACAGAGGGCGCAGGGAAGACCGGGTGCCGGCCGGGCACCCACGGTCCGCTGTGCGCGAATTGCGCGAAGAACAGATGCACAGCGGCATACAGGTGAAGCCCAACATCCGGCCTTCCCTGCGCAGTGGGTTGACGGCTTATGTCGTGCTCTTGTGTCCGCAAAATCTGCCAGAATGTGCGAACGGGCGGTTCTCACCAACCGCCCGTCGCTGGATCTGAGCCCGTTCGTGCTCAAAGGCCTGGGAGCCTGACGGGGAGCTAGGGACAGATCCGGTGTGTCTTCCTCAACCCGAACAGTTGCATGGGCTTCGAGCCCGGACGAGCAAGGAAGGGAGTGGATGATGGCACAAAACGATCGCATTGTCGTCGGTATCGATGTGGCCAAGGGCAAGGTGGATGCATGCATCCGCCCGTTGTCGCAACGGCAAACGTTCCCGAGCACCGCAGAGGGGCACCGCAAACTGGTGGCCTGGCTGCGCAAGCACAAGTAGCCAAGGCGGTGATGGAGGCATCCGGCGGCTATGAGCGGGACTGGGCCAGGGTGCTGCGTCAGGCTGGCATCGAGGTGCGGATTGTCGATCCCAAGCGCGTGCGCAGCTTCGCCCGATCGGCCGGACGGCTCGCCAAGAACGATACGATCGACGCGGAGATGATCGCCTGGTTCGCCGAGACGTTCGACGAAGTATTGGACCAGATCCACGATGCCGCACGCGACGAGCTGGCGGCACTGGTCAAAGCGCGCAAAGCCCTGATTGATCTGAGGACCCGCCTGCAAAGCCAGAACGAACATGCGGTGCCGGGAGCGGTTCAGAAAGCCCACGCTCGCGTCTTGAAGGGCCTCGACATCGAGACGGCCAAGATCGAGGACGCCATCACCGCCACGATCAAGGCCACACCGGCATTTGCCAAACGCGCCGAGATCATCGAGAGCGTGCCGGGTCTCGGCGATGTGGCCTCTGCGGTCCTCCTTGCGGGCCTCCCAGAGCTCGGGACGGTGCGCGAGGAGGTCGCTGCCGCGTTGTTGGGAGCCGCTCCTTATGACGACGACAGCGGCAAACGGCGTGGTGAGCGCCACATCAAGGGTGGTCGGCGCTGGGTCCGCAACGCCCTCTACATGCCCTGTATCGGCGCAGCCACCCAGAGCAACCCGGTGCTCAAGGCCTACTATGAACGGCTGATCGCCAAGGGAAAGCTGAAGAAGGTTGCAGTGATTGCCTGCATGCGCTAGCTGATCGTCATTCTCAACACGATGATTGCACGCGGCGAGAAATGGGATCCCGCCCGCTACGCGTTGCGGTGAACTGATCGAGCGCGCCTCCATGCGCTCGGTCCCGGACCGAGCGCATGCCAAGCCGACAGACCGGCGAGCGGACGGGGTCAAGGCCGTCAGCCGCCGAAGGCGGGGGCGCGTCTTCGCGCCAGCCTTGAGGCCGGCCGATCGGCGGCCTACTTCAGCACAGTTGCTCCCCGGGGAGCGATGCACTATTGCCCCCGTCGCCTCGCGGCTGATCGATGCGCGTACCCGGTCGGGCCGCCGCATCACCGCGAGCCTTGACGCCAGAACCCCGGGCGTCGGGACCACACGATTTTGCCGTACGCGAGACCGCGCCCGTCGTGCACGAGACAATCGCTCGCGCGACGTAGCCCGCGTCCACCGCCGCTCACCCCGCGTTTCGTGACGATCGCGATACGCCCCTCTGAGTGGGATGAGGTGGTGGACAGATACGATAATTCCGAATTTCGGTAAAGTGGAATGTTTTTGGGCGAGCGGATTGACCCGCCTATTGGGTGTTTTGGCCGATGAGCAACGCAACGGATGGTGTCGTAGCCCGGATGGAGCGCAGCGCAATCCGGGGCCGTCGCCCGCGGACGCACTCGTCCCGGCTTACGCTGCGCTCCATCCGGGCTACTGCGGCTACTCCGCCGCGATCTGCCGCGGCGCGGGCGGCGGATTGGCGAGGTCGGCGGCGAGCTGGGCGTAGCGGGCCTTGGCGTCGTGTACGGCCTTCTCCTTCACCGGGCCGTAGCCGCGGATGCGGTCGGGCAGCGAGAGCAGCTCGACCGCGGTGTCGATCGTGGCGGGCGACAGCAGACCGAGCACGGTGGCGACGTCCTTCTCATAGCCGGCGATCAGGTCACGCTCGAGCTTGCGGTCGGCGCTGCGGCCGAAGATGTCGAACGGCGTGCCGCGCAGGAACTTGAACTTGGCCAGGACGCGGAAGACCTTCAGCATCCACCGGCCGAAGGCGCGCTTCCTGGGACGGCCCAGGGCATCGACCCCGCTTGCCAGGATGGGAGGCGCGAGATTGAAGTTGAACGTGAAGTCGCCCTCGAACTGGTCGCGGAGCTGCTGCTCGAAGGCACCGTCGGTGTAAAGGCGCGCGACCTCGTATTCGTCCTTATAGGCAAGGAGCTTGGCGTAGTTCACCGCGACCGCGCGCGGCAGCGCATCGCCATAACCGCCCTTCACCGCGGCATCGCGCACCTGGTCGACCAGCTTGCGATAGCGCTTGGCCAGGCGAGCGTTCTGATAGGCGGTCAGATGCTTGGCGCGATGCTCGATGACCTCGTCCAGCGTCATGGCATCCAGCGTCTTCGGCGCGACGACCTCGTCCGTGCCCTTCAGCATGTCGGCAAGGCGCTTGGGGTCGGCGACTGCGAGACGGCCGAGGCGGAAGGCTTCCTTGTTCATCTTGATCGAGACGCCATTGACCTCGATCGCCTGCTCGATCGCTTCGGCGGAGAGCGGCAACAGACCCTTCTGATAGGCATAGCCCATCATCATCATGTTGGTGGCGATGGCATCGCCGAGCAGCTGCTCGGCAGGCTTGGTGAAGTCGAAGAACACCGAATCCTTGTGCAGCGCGGTTTCCAAGAGCCCGTTCAGCTTGCGGGTCTGGAAGTTGAAGTCGCGGTTGAGGATGAAATCGGCGGTGGGAATGACGTGGCTGTTGATGATGCCGCGGGTGCGGCTGGTATCGCAAAGGGTGATCGTGTCCTTGGCCACCGCGACGACCTCATCGGCGGCGAGCACGAGATCGGCCGTGCCGGTGACGATGCGCGAGCAGGTCACCTCGGCCGGATGATCCGACAGACGGACATGGCTGAGCACCGCCCCGCCCTTTTGCGCGAGGCCCGACATGTCGAGGATCATCGATGCCTTGCCCTCGATATGGGCGGCCATGCCGAGCAGCGCGCCGATGGTGAGCACGCCGGTGCCGCCGACGCCGCCGACGGCGATGTTATAGGGCTTGTCGAGCGTCGGACGCGAGGCCGGCTCGGGCAGCTCGCCGATCTCGGCGAGCTCGGCTGGCGCGCGGTGGCGCGGCGCGCCGCCGTCGATGGTGACGAAGGACGGACAGAATCCCTTCAGGCAGGAATAGTCCTTGTTGCAGGACGACTGGTTGATGGCGCGCTTGCGGCCGAACTCGGTCTCCAGCGGCTCGACCGAGATGCAGTTCGACTGCATCGAGCAATCGCCGCAGCCTTCGCAGACGGCCGGATTGATCATGACGCGGCGCGCCGGATCCTCCATCAGGCCGCGCTTGCGGCGACGGCGCTTCTCGGCGGCGCAGGTCTGCACGAAAACGATCGCCGACGTGCCCTTGTATTCGCGGCACATCTTCATGACGTTGTCGAGCTCGTCGCGGTGATACTTCTTCACCCCGGGCGCGATGGTATCGGCCGGGTAAGCGTCCGGGTTTTCCGAGACGAGATAAATTTCGCTGATGCCCTCGGCATGAAGCTGGGCCATGATCTTCTGCGGCGAGAGATCGCCGTCATGACGCTGGCCGCCGGTCATGGCAACGGCGTCGTTGTAGAGGATCTTGTAGGTGATGTTGGCCTTGGAGGCGATCGCCTGGCGGATGGCGAGAATGCCGGAGTGGAAGTAGGTGCCGTCGCCGAGATTGGCGAAGATGTGGTTCTCGTTGGTGAACGGCGCGATGCCGACCCAGGGCACGCCCTCGCCGCCCATATGCGTGAACGTCTCGGTCGAGCGGTCCATCCACAGCGCCATGAAGTGACAGCCGATGCCGGCCATGGCGCGGCTGCCTTCGGGGACTTTCGTCGAGGTATTGTGGGGACAGCCGGAGCAGAAATACGGGGTTCGGGAGACAGGGGCGACCGCCTGCATCTGGGTCGCCTGGCGGCCGTTGAACCAGTCGGCCTTGGCGCGGAGCATCTCCGCGATTTCAGGGTTGAGATCAAGCCGGAGCAGCCGCTCGGTCAGCGAGGTCGCAAGCGAGGCGACGCTGAGCTCGGCGGCGAAGGTCAGGAAACGCTTGTCGTGCTCGTCCATCTTGCCGACGATGCGCGGGCGCACGTCGTCGCGCCAGTTGAACAGCTCCTGCTTGACCTGGTTCTCGACGATCTCGCGCCGCTCCTCGACGATGAAGATTTCTTCGAGGCCAACCGCAAACTGGCGCACGCCTTCCGGCTCCAGCGGCCAGGGCATGCCGATCTTGTAGAGGCGAAGGCCAATTCTGGCGGCGACCTCCTCGGTGATCCCTAGCTCGCGCAGCGCCTGGCGCACGTCCTCGTAGCTCTTGCCCGAGGCCATGATGCCGAAGCGCGCGTTCGGCGAATCCATGGTGACGCGGTTGACCTTGTTGGCGCGGGCAAAGGCGATGGCGGCAAAGCCCTTGTAGTCCTGCAGGCGCCGGTCCTGCTCGAAGCGGTCGTCAGGCCAGCGCAGGTTGAGGCCGCCGGGCGGCAACTCGAAATCGGTGGGGATGATGAAGGGCTTCATCTCGTCGGTGAGGTCGATTTCCGCGGTGGTCTCCACCGTCTCCGTGATCACCTTCATGCCGACCCAGCAGCCGGAATAGCGCGACATCGCGATGCCGAGCAGGCCCATCTCGATCATCTCGTGGATGCTCGAGGGATAGAGATACGGCATCAGCGCCGATATGAAAGCATGGTCGGACTGATGCGGGACGGTGGAAGATTTTGCGCCGTGATCGTCGCCGGCAAGGCAGAGCACGCCGCCGTTCTTGGCCGAGCCTGCGGCATTGCCGTGACGGAACACGTCGCCGCAGCGATCGACGCCCGGGCCCTTGCCGTACCAGATACCGACCACGCCATCGTATTTGGCGCCCGGCGAGAGGTTGAGCTGCTGCGAGCCCCACACCGCTGTGGCGGCCAGGTCCTCGTTCACGCCCGGCTGGAACTTGATGTTGTACTGCTCGAGATGCTTGCGGGCGGCGAACAGCTGCTGGTCATAGCCGCCGAGCGGCGAGCCGCGATAACCGGAGATGAAGCCGGCGGTGTTGAGGCCGTTGGCGCGGTCGCGCCGGATCTGGGCCATCGGCAAGCGAACCAGGGCCTGGATGCCCGTGGTGAAGACGTGTCCGGTCTGCTGGGTGTACTTTTGATCGAGACTGATCGGACCCTGGTTGATGCCCATGCTGTCCTCGCTTGCGCCCTGTTCAGGTCTTTGTCACTTAACGTCGCTTAAGCCGTTGCCTGCCCGTTGTTTTTAGCTAGGGCGCGCCGACCACCTCCGCCACTCTATGTCGGATATTTCATGATCCGCATCACAAATCTGGACCAAAGCAGGCCTCGGGTAAAAATCGCAATTTCGTGGCCTGAAACACGTTGGCAATTTTCAATTTGTGTCACCATACCCCCGTCGTTGCGAAATGAATTGACGCTTCCCTGACGTGGGCGGGTCGATGGGTCGCAGGAGAGGCTGTCGATGCGAACGATTCTGACTGGCCTGGCGCTTGTGGGCCTGGCGTTGTGCAGTGCGGTTGGAAGCGCGGCCGGCGCCGCCGGACCATCGCCCGAGCTGATCGCCTATGGCAAGGCGCTGGTCGAGGCCGGCGGCTGCGCGGGCTGTCACACCGCCGATCCGGCGAAACCGTTCGCGGGCGGCAAGCGCATCGACACGCCCTTCGGTGCGATCTATTCGCCCAACCTGACGCCGGACCGCGACACCGGCATCGGCGCCTGGACGGACGCCGATTTCACCCGCGCCTTGCGCACCGGCATCGCGCCCGACGGCTCGAACTATTATCCGGCGTTTCCCTATCCCTACTTCACGAAGATGACGAAAGACGACACGCTGGCGATCCGCGCCTACCTCGGCACGCTGGCGCCCGTCGCCAGCCGCAACAAGCCGCCGGAGCTGCGTTGGCCGTTCGGCTATCGCGGCCTGATGCGGCTTTGGAACGCGATGTATTTCAAGACAGGCCTGTTCGAGCCGGACCAGACCAAGAGCGCGGCCTGGAACAGAGGCGGCTACCTCGTCACCGGGCTCGGCCATTGCGGTGCCTGCCATACGCCCAAGAATTATTTCGGCGCCGACCGGGACGCGCAGGCGCTGTCCGGCAACGAGGTCGGCGGCTGGTTCGCACCGCGGCTCGATGGCGCCGCGCGCACCGGGCTGAAATCGTGGAGCGAGGCCGATATCACGGAGTACCTGCAGAGCGGGCGCAACGCCAAAAGCCACGCCGGCGGGCCGATGGCGGAGGTCATCGTCAACTCGACCTCGAAGATGAGCGATGTCGATGTGCGCGCGATCGCGATGTATCTGAAGAGCCTGCCGCCGGCGCGGCGCGAGACGATCGTGACGCCGCCGGACGACGCCGAGATGAAGGCCGGCCAGGCGGTCTACGCCAAGCTCTGCGTCGCCTGCCACGAGGCCGACGGCACAGGCAGCCCGCGCATCTACCCGCCGCTGCCGGGCAATGCGCTGCTGCAATCGGTCAATCCGTCCTCGACCTTGCGCATCATCCTCGACGGCGCCCACACCGTGACGACGCCGCGCGCGCCGAACACAGGCGAGATGCCTGCTTACGCCAAGCAGCTGTCCGACGGCCAGATCGCCGCGGTGACGAACTACATCCGCAATTCCTGGGGCAATGCGGGCCCGCTGGTGACGGCGGCGCAGGTGGCGAAGGCAAGGAAGCGAGAGGCGAATGGGGAATAGCGAATTGCGAATGGCCCAGAACTATTCGCTATTCGCCATTCGCGCGCGACAGCGCTACCGCTCCTCCTCTCCCGTGAACACGAATTTCGGCATCTCCCATTTGTAGCGCACCGCGAGCAGGCGGAAGCTGATGCCGAGGACGAAGGTCAGGATGGTCCAGAGCTCCGCATTGAGCTTGAGACCAAACGCGGTCGCGTAGAACAATCCTGTTACCACCGAGACGCTGGCGTAGAGCTCGGAACGAAACAGCAGCGGCACGTCGTTGCAGAGCACGTCGCGGAGCACGCCGCCGGCGCAGCCGGTCACCATGCCGGAGACGATGACGATGGGGAGCGTCGCATCCATCTGCCAGGCCACATCGCAGCCGGTCATGGTGAAGACGACGAGACCGATGGCATCGAGTACGATGAAGGCGACCTTCAGCCGGTGCACGAGACGCAAACAGGATGGTGAGGAAGGCGGCGCCGCCCGCGAGCGCGAGATAGATGGGGCTCTGCACCCAGGCCAGCGGATAATGTCCGAGGAAGAGATCGCGCAACGTGCCGCCGCCGAGCGCGGTGATGCAGCCGAGAAAGCAGACCCCCAGCCAATCCATGCTGCGGCGTCCGGCAGCGAGCGCAGCCGTCATGCCCTGTGCGGCCACCGCAACAAGGGACAGGAAATGCAGCACGCTATCGGTAGGCGGCAGGCTCCACATTGCCGTGTTCCTCCTTCCCCACGATGGAACTCAAAGCCCGGGGCATCCGACAGAACAGGTTCCCGATTCCCCGGATGGGGGCAATATGCGACGAAAGCATCAGGTGGCGCGGAACAGAATGTCGCAGCTGAGGGTTGTTCCGGGTCATAACCCGAGGAGATCCAATCGATGGCTGACGACCGTTTTCCCAACGATCCGTACCGCCCGAACCTCGCCGACGATGAGTATTCTCGCGCGGCGCGCCGGGATGCCGACCTGCAGGCCGATCCCGAGCTCGGGGAAGGCCCCGCCTCCAGCGGCAAGATCGCGCTGTTTGCGGTGGCCGTCGCCCTGGTGCTGGGCGCGGTGTTCTACGGCTTGAACAACACGACCACCGGTAACCAGGCGAGCAACGAGCCGGCATCGCGAACCGCTCAGCAGACGGCACCGGCCAGTCCGGCCGCACCTCCCGGCATGCGTGACGTGACGCCGCGCAGCAACATCGAGCCGGGCACGACCACCGGTGCCGCGCCGAGCAAGCCGGCCCCGACTACGCCAGCTCCGTCCGACGGCGCGAAGTGACATCTCGCCGTAAGGCGCGAGAGCGGCGGGATCCAACATCCCGCCGCTTTTCGTTTGGCTAGCCGAACATCTTGTTGAGCTCGCCGCCGGGATAGCCGCCGCTGAGCTCGGTGAAGGTGCCCTTCTCCGCCATCTCCTTGGCCGCGCGCATGAAGCCGCCCCAGGCGGCGCGGGCGAGCGAGCCGCCGACGCTGATGCGGCGCACGCCGAGATCTTGGGCTTCCTGCAACGACAGACCGGACGCGCCGATCAGGAGATTGAACGGCTTGGGTGCGACAGCCTTCACCACCGCGGCGATGTCCTCACGGCTCTTCAGGCCCGGCGCGTAGAGACAGTCGGCGCCGGCATCGGCATAAGCGGTGAGCCGGTCGATCACGAGCTTGAGATCGGTCACGCCCCAAAGATACGCCTCGCATCGGCCGACCAGCAGCGCGCCGCTGTCGCCGATCGCCTTGCGCGAGGCCTTGATGCGCTCGACGGCCAGCGTGCGGTCGTAGAGCGGCTTGTCCTTGTCGCCGGTGGAATCCTCGATCGACAGGCCCGCGACGCCGGTGCGCACACCGCGCTCGACATTGTCCGCGACCTTGTCTGGCTCGACGGCAAAGCCGCCCTCGAAATCGGCGTTCACGGGGATGTCGACGGCCGAGCTCAATGCTGCCAGATGCTGACAGACGTCCTCGACGGTGACGTGGTTGTCGGCCTTGCCGATGGTCCAGGCAAAGCCCGCGCTCGACGACGCGATCGCCTTGAAACCGAGATGCTGCAAGGCTTTCGCGCTGCCGACATCGACCGGATTGGGCAGGATGAAGCAGCCGCTCTCGTGCATCTTCCTGAACGTCGCGCGCTTGTCAGCGGTCGTCACGTGCATGTTTCTCTCCCTTGTTGGCCGCGCAGACATAGGCGTGCGTTTTCAACTCCGCTAGTGCGCGTCGTGCACCGCGCGGCTGTCCTTCGGGGCCTGCTCGCGGTCGGTCATGCTGTAGTCCCGGATCACGCTGGCGATGCGCAGATGATAATCCGCGAAGATCTTTGCACGGCCCTTGGCCTGGGTGCGCCGATGCTCCATGGTGTTGCGCCAGGCGGTTACTGCTGCCTCATCCCGCCAGAACGACACCGACAGGATCTTGCCCTTCTCGGTCAGGCTCTCGAAGCGCTCGACCGAGATGAAGCCGTCGATGGTCTGCAGCAGCGGCTTCAGATCGGCCGCGAGGTCGAAATAATCCTTGCGATGTTCCGGCTTGAGCCAGACCTCGAAGATCACGGCCATCATGGGCGTCTCCTCTTATTTGAGCATGATCTCCTTCGGAAAACCGCGTTGCACTTTTCCGGATCATGCTGGCGTGGACCTACAATACCATCACCTTGCGCAGGAAGGTGCGTTCTTCGGCGAGGATGAATCTGTGTTCCTCGGCGAAGTGGAAGTTCGCCATGCCCTCGGCATCCTGCCGCAGCCGGGCACGGTAGGCTTCATAGGCGGCCAGGCTCTCGAAGCTGATCAGCCCGAACGCGATGTTGTTGGTGCCCTCGTGCGGCATGAAATAGCCGATCAGGTCGCCGCCGCATTTCGGGATGATGGTGAGCCAATGCTTCGCATAGTCCTCGAACTGCGCGCGCTTGAAGGGATCGAGCTGGTAGCGGATGAAGACGGTAACGGACATGATGGACTCCTGTTTCCACAACGTCATTGCGAGCGCAGCGAAGCAATCCAGGAATCCCTCCGCGGAAGCATCTCTGGATTGCTTCGCTGCGCTCGCAATGACGACTTGGTGAGAGCCTACGCGCTTGCCCGACTACAATGCTTCGGTTACCATCGAAGCATGAAATCAGGACCCGACATCGCCATGGTCGCCTCGCTGGTCGGCGATCCCGCCCGCGCCAACATGCTCACGGCGCTGTTGAACGGCCGCGCGCTCACCGCGAGCGAGCTGGCGCAGGAGGCCGGCATCACGCCGCAGACCGCGAGCTCGCATCTGTCGAAGCTCGAGGCCGGCGGCCTGATCGAACCGGAGAAGCAGGGCCGCCATCGCTATTACCGCCTCACCGACGACGACGTCGCCGGCGTGCTCGAGGGGCTCGCCGGCCTTGCCGCGCGCACCGGCCACATGCGCGTGCGCACCGGGCCGAAGGACCCCGCGCTGCGGCGCGCGCGAATCTGCTACGACCATCTCGCCGGCGACCTCGGCGTGCAGATGCTGGACTCCTTGCGCGAGCGGCATCTGGTCAGGCAGAGGAAGCAGGAGATCGAGCTGACGGCCGAGGGCGAGCGCTTTCTCGCCAAGCACTTACAGATCTCGCCCGAGATGCTCAGTCACCCCCGCCGCCCGGTCTGCAAGGCCTGCCTCGACTGGAGCGAGCGGCGTCATCACCTCGCCGGCACGTTGGGGGCCGCCATGATGCAGCGCTTTGCCGAGCTGAAATGGGCGGCGCGCGATCCCACGCCCGGCAGCCGCGTCGTGAATTTCACCCGCACCGGCGAGAAGCAGTTCGCTGCGCTGTTCGGCGGCGGGAAGGACTGATCACACTTTTGCGTGTGCCCTCTCGCTCCGTCATTGGCCGGGCTTGACCCGGCCATCCACACGTTTATGGCCACCGTCAGTCCGGGGCGATGCAAAGCATCGAACCCGGAATCTCGAGGTTCCCAGGTACGCAATTGCGCACCAGGGTTCGCTATGCGCCCCGGAACGACGCCGCTAACTAGAGACCTCCAAATGAACCGCCTCCTCTCCGCCGCGCTCGCTGCCGCCCTTCTTACTTCCCAACTCACATCCACCCACGCCGCCGACACTGCGCCCCGCGAGCCATACGGCATCGCGCTCGAAGGCTTTGCCTATCCCTACCCCGTGAACTTCCTTCCCGTCGTCAACGACGGCGAGCAGCTCAGCATGGCCTATATGGATGTCGCCGCGGCGCGGCCGAACGGCCGCACCGTGGTGCTGCTGCACGGGCGCAATTTTCCGTCGAGCTATTGGGCGCCCGTGATCAAGATGCTGAGCGAGGCCGGCTTTCGCGTCGTGGTGCCGGACCAGGTCGGCTTCGGCAAGTCCTCCAAGCCGGCGGGTGAGCTGCATTTCGACAATCTGGCGCGCAACACCATTTCGCTGCTCGATCATCTCAAAATCGACAAGGCCGAGATCGTCGCGCATTCGCTCGGCGGCATGCTCGGCGTGCGCATCGCCCGCGCCTATCCGGACCGCCTTGCCCATCTGGTGCTGACCGCGCCGATCGGGCTCGAGGACTACCGCCTCTACGTGCCGCCGACGCCGACGGAGAAGATGATGGAGACCGAGGACAAGCTCACCGCCGACGGCTATCGCAAGCAGCTCCAGACCAATTACGCAATCAAGCTGCCGGCCGAGGCGATCACGCCGTTCATCGAGGCCCGCTTCAATATCAAGGGCAGCCCGGACTATCCGCGCTGGCTGCGCGCCTTCGTCTCTTCCGGCCAGATGATCTATCGTGAGCCGGTGGCGCACGAGATCCCGCTGATCGCGACTCCGACTCTGTTCATCATGGGCGCGGACGACCACAACGCGCCGGGCCGGCCGCTCGCGCCGGAGGCGCTGCGGGCCAAGATGGGGCAGAACGCAGAGCTTGCGAAGCAGCTCGCGGCGAAGATGCCGAACGCGCGGGCCGAGGTGATCCGCGACACCGGCCATCTCGTCTTCCTGGAGGCGCCGGAGACGTACAAGGAACTGGTGCTGGGCTTTCTCAGCCGCTAGCGACAGCTGCATGTCGTCCCAGGCCAAATGCGGGGAACGTTCATGCCGCATTCAGGTCATGATCGGCAGCTTTGGATCGCGACGTGTCGGCACGTTCCAGATTTAACGTGTCGAATCGTGTCTCTTGATTCATTGTGCGCCCGCAAGCGCCATTCCCCGAAGCCTGCCCCCAAAGGACAAGAAGGAAGATCAAATGAAATACCTGTTAGCCGCCGTCATGCTCGCCAGTGCGGTCGTCGGTTTCAGCGAGGCGGCCAGTGCCGCCGGCGGTTGCGGCCCGGGTTGGTATCGCGGCCCCTATGGCGGCTGCCGTCCGATGCGCGGCGCTGTCGTGGTTCGCCCCGCCCCGGTGGTGGTGGCCCCGGCGCCGGTCGTCGTCGTGCCTCGCGCGCGCGTGTGCCCCTACGGCTTCCGCTGGTACGCCGGCCGCTGCCGTCCGTTCTGATTTGCTCGATGACGTTGCAAATGGCCGCGCGGCGAAAGCCTGCGCGGCCATTTTTGTTGCTGACGAAAGCCCGCTGCGGGAACCGGAGCACTTCCCAAATCGAAACGGGGACCGCCAGCGGCGATCCCCGTCCAGTCCGCGAATGGTCGCGAGCTTACCAATAATGGCGGCGGTGCCAGCGCCGGTAGTGCCTGCGCCAATGACGGCGGCGCCAGCCCCAATGGCGGCCGCGCCCATGCCAGTGAACCTGCTCAGGCGTCAGCTTGGCGGCTTCCTCGCTGGTGGTGACGGCAGGATGAGCGTCCGGATTGCCTTGCCGCGTGCGGGCGGGATCAGCGAGCGGCTGCGGTGACAGCGGCGCGGCCTGCGCGGCAGTCGCGGCGAAGGCGGCGGCGCCCGCCGTCAATCCCAAGGCAAGCTTCAAAAAGTTCCGGCGCTCCATGGCTTCTTCCTTCTTGGATCGTTGTGCCCGTGATGCGGAAGGAGTGTCGCCGTAACGGCATGAACCGAAGCTGAATCATGCGTTCAGATTCAAGCGAGCAGGATGAGGAATTCGTAGCCCGGATGGAGCGCAGCGCAATCCGGGATTTGTGCGTCATGCAAAGACCCCGGATTACGCTTGCGCTCCATCCGGGCTACAGACCTTTACGTTGTAAACTCCTGCGCCAGCAGCAGCGTCTCGCGCGAGCGCTTCACGTCGGGCCAGTCGCGTTTGAAGTCGGCGACGAGCTTTTGCAGCGCCTCACCTTTCAGCATCGCATTCAGCTTGGTCTCGTCGTCGAACTGATACATCGCCTGGTGCAGCGAGGGATCGTCCAGGCTCCAGAACCGCCATGCCTTGCTCACGCCGAAGGCCTTCACCGCGTCGGGCAAATGTTCCGTCTCGTACCATCGGTCGAAAGCAGCGCGCTTGCTGGCGTCGGAGACGATGGCGCGAACGACGAAAAAGGCTGCTCGCATCGGTTTCCTCCCTTTGTTTGCTGCGAGACTAGCCGCTTTCCGCCGCCGGCGACAAAAAGACTTGGCCTTGGTGTCGGAATGGACGCCCTTCGCTCGTCCTATGCGTCGAACAGGACACGGAGACAGCAAATGGCCGACCTCACCCTGACCACCTTCAATTGGGTTCCCGAACCGCCGCGTGGCCTCGTGCGCGACTTGCGCGTGCGCTGGGCCCTCGAAGAGGCTGCCTTGCCCTATCGCGTCGCCAGCACCCCGTTCGACGATCGCGGGCCTGCGCACCTCGCGCACCAGCCGTTCGGCCAGGTGCCATGGCTGACCGACGGCGATATCTCGATCTTCGAGAGCGGCGCGATCCTGCTGCATCTCGGCGAGCGCAGCGACAAGCTGATGCCGACAAATCCGCGCGGCCGCACTGAAGCGACGAAATGGGTGTTCGCGGCGCTCAATTCGGTGGAGATGGCCAGCTTGCCCTGGGCCATGTCGAAGTTCATGGGACATCCGACCGACACGCCGGCGTGGAAATTCGTCGACGACTTCCTCAAGCTCCGGCTCAAACGTCTCGAGCCGGTGCTGGCCGGCCGAGAATGGCTGGCCGGCTCCTTCTCCGTCGCCGACATCCTGATGGCTGACGTGCTGCGCGTCGTCGATCAATTCAGCGGACTAACGGACAGTCCTGCCTGCCGCGCCTATGTCGCCCGCGCCACGGTCCGCCCGGCGTTCGTCAAGGCGCATGCCGACCAGATGGCGCATTTTGCTGCGGCGGATCAGGCGCGCGGGGCGTGATGCGCCTCACATAATCGATCCGGTGCTTGGCCTACAGTCGCCGGCACCGAACGACTCAATTCGACAGGTGACCCATGGTCCGCATCGAATATCTCAAGCGACAGATCGCCCGCGCCGAGCGGCTGGCCAAGGCCATCCTCGACCGGCAGACCGCCGACCGGCTCCAGGCCTACGCCGCCGAATGCCGCGCCGAGTTGTCGGAGCTGACGCTCAAGACCGCCGCGTGAGGCGGGCTAGTGCGCGTCAGACCAGCTTCAGCGGCGCATCGGCGACGACGCGAAGATCGATGCTGCCGATCAACGCCGAACGCCGCGCCTCCGCAGCACTGATGGCCTCGTCCGTCTGTCGCAACGTCGAGACATTCGAGCCGAGCGAGACGATCCCGCCGAGCACCAGCGCGATCGATCCAAGCGCGGCGGTCTGACCAAATCCGAACAGCCCGAGGATCGTCACCAGCAGCAGCGCCGCCCCGCCCCCGATCGCGATCTTGGATGCCAGGATGTACTTCCGGCAGCGCTCGGCGATCTCGGCGAGCCGCTCGATCCGCTCTTCGATGTCGGAGATTTCGTCGGTCGGATCGTCGTCGGTCATGGGATCGAGGACACCAAATCAGCAGGAAGCGGTAGCCCGCATGAGCAAAGCGAGATGCGGGACCTCGGCAAGACCCGGATGTCGCTGCGCTCATCCGGGCTACCCTCCTTCACAACGGCAAATTGTCGTGCTTCTTCGCCGGCATTTCCGTCTTCTTGTCCTTCAGCATCGCCAGCGCGCGGGCGATGCGCTTGCGCGTCGAGTGCGGCATGATGACGTCGTCGATATAGCCGCGCTCGGCGGCGATGAAGGGGGACAGGAAGCGGTCTTCGTATTCCTTGGTGCGCGCGGCGATCTTGTCGGGGGCGCCGATGTCGCTGCGGAAGATGATCTCGACCGCGCCCTTGGCGCCCATCACCGCAATCTGGGCGGTCGGCCAGGCGTAGTTCATGTCGGCGCCGATCTCCTTGGAGGCCATGACGTCGAAGGCGCCGCCATAGGCCTTGCGGGTGATGACGGTGACCAGCGGCACGGTGCACTGCGAATAGGCGAACAGGAGTTTCGCGCCGTGCTTGATCAGGCCGCCATATTCTTGGCTCGTGCCGGGCAGGAAGCCCGGCACGTCGACGAAGGTGACGATCGGGATGTTGAAGGCGTCGCAGAAGCGGACGAAGCGCGCCGCCTTGCGCGATGCATCGCTGTCGAGCACGCCGGCCAGCACCATCGGCTGGTTGGCGACGAAGCCGACGGTGCGGCCCGCAATGCGGCCAAAGCCGGTGACGATGTTCTTGGCAAAGGCCTCCGCGATCTCGAAAAAGTCGCCCTCGTCCACGACCTTCAGGATCAGCTCCTTCATGTCATAGGGCTTGTTCGGATTGTCGGGGATCAGCGTGTCGAGCGACATGTCGACCCGCTCGATGTCATCGAAGCTGGGCCATTCCGGCACGCCGTCGGTGTTGTTGGAGGGCAGGAAGTCGATCAGGCGACGCATCTGCAACAGCGTCTCGACGTCGTTCTCGAAGGCGCCGTCGGCGATCGAGGATCGCGTCGCGTGCACCGAGGCGCCGCCGAGCTCCTCGGCTGTCACGACCTCGTTGGTCACGGTCTTCACCACGTCGGGGCCGGTGACGAACATGTAGCTGGTGTTCTTCACCATGAAGATGAAGTCGGTCATCGCCGGCGAATAAACATCGCCGCCGGCGCAGGGACCCATGATGACGGAAATCTGTGGGATCACGCCCGAGGCGAGCACGTTGCGGCGGAACACGTAGGAATAGCCGGCGAGCGCGGCGACGCCTTCCTGGATGCGGGCGCCGCCGGCGTCATAGAGGCCGATGATGGGCGCCCTCGCCTTCATCGCCATGTCCTGGAGTTTCGTGATCTTCAGGGCGTGCGTCTCCGAGAGCGAGCCACCGAACACGGTGAAGTCCTTGGCAAAGACGAAGGTCTTGCGGCCGTTGACGGTGCCCCAGCCGGTGACGACGCCGTCGCCGGGCACCTTGGTCTTCTCCATGCCGAACTCGGTGGAGCGGTGCTCGACGAACATGTCGAACTCCTCGAACGATCCCTTGTCGAGCAACAGCTCGATGCGTTCGCGGGCCGTCAGCTTGCCGCGGGCGTGCTGCGCCTCGATGCGCTTCTCCCCGCCGCCGAGCTTTGCGCCGGCACGACGATCTTCAAGGGCGTCCAGGATGTGTTTCATTTGCTCCCGCCAGTTCTTAAGTGATGGGCGGGTTCTAACACGGCATTTTGCGGCCCGGAAAGCCGCTTTCGCCGTCGCAGGGCTGCCCTGCCGTAGCGGGAAAGCGCAAGGAATTACAGAGTTTTGCCCAGGAGGCGAGCGTGACGGAAGGAAGGGGCGAGACGGGCGCTGCGACAGGTGGCGTCAACATCCTGCTGCGGCTGGAGGGCCTGACCCTGTTTGCAGGGATGGTGACGCTCTATGCGGCTTGGGACGGGTCGTGGCTGGTGTTTGCCCTGCTGTTCTTCGTGCCCGATCTGAGCTTCCTGGCCTACCTGTCCG
This sequence comes from Bradyrhizobium sp. CB1015, assembly GCF_025200925.1. Classification (GTDB taxonomy): domain Bacteria; phylum Pseudomonadota; class Alphaproteobacteria; order Rhizobiales; family Xanthobacteraceae; genus Bradyrhizobium. The sequence continues at coordinate 5,762,407 of NZ_CP104174.1, forward strand.
ACGCCAGGTTCGGCGCCATGGTCTACAACGCCGCCCACAGCTACATGGCGCCGGTGGCGCTGCTGACGCTGGGCTTCGCCCTCGCCTCGCCCCTCACCCTCTCCATCGCCTTGATCTGGCTTGCCCATATCGGCATCGACCGGGCGCTCGGCTACGGCCTGAAATATTCTGTCGGGTTCAGCTTCACCCATCTGGGGCGGATCGGGCGGCAGAAGGGCTCCTGATCTCAAATTTGGCTGAGTGCGTAGCCCGGATGGAGCGGAGCGTAATCCGGGACGGTGCAGCGCGGGCGCGATCCCCCGGATTTCGCTCCGCTCCATCCGGGCTACCAGACCGTATTTGCCGCACCAGCGCGGCGCTGCGGGCGCAGCTCGCCGAGTTCACCGCAGCGACCGCCGCCGAGCGCGCCGCCTTCGATGCCGGGCGCGGCAAGCTGCTCGAGCTGATGCAGCATGCCGAGAGTCATATCGGCAAGCTCACGACGGAGCTCGACATGTTCCGTGCCTCTGTCGACAGCTTCAACCAGGCCGTGGTCTCGGTGCCCATCGAGGTGCTGCGGCTGGCGCGAACGCAGTTCGATTATCTGTCGAGCGGTTTTGCCCGGCGCGGCGATCCGATCTCGCAGGCCATGAGCGAGATCGGCGGCTTCGCCATCGACCAGGCGCTGGCGGCGAAGCCTGACCCGGCCTGAACGCCGCCCGGCGACCGAAGAAGGTGCTGTCGCGGTTTAGCCAGGATAATCCCAAGCGGATGCATTCGAACTGGAGCAGATTGAGCAGTTGCTGATGGCTGCATGGTGTTGCCATGACGGCATCATAGCAGTGACATCGGAACCACTACACGGCCGGGCGCTGGAAGCGATATCAGCTCGCAGCAAGAATCCACGACCGGAGAGAACAATGTTCGTCGATATCGATCATGCATCACTCGCGATGGCAGGCTCGAGCTTGCCCGGAGATCAACCCATCTTCATGCTCAATCTTCTGCGCTATCGGGATGAGGCCTTGTACCGGGACAAATCCGAGCTTCCGGCCTGTAGCGGCCGCGAAGCCTATTACGCGCGCTATGTCCCCGCATTTCGCAAGGTCGCGATTCCGCAAGGGGTCACGCCGACTTGGCTTGGATCCGTCGGAGCTCTGCTGGTGGCAGCGCAAGGCGAAGCCTGGCACGACGCCGCAATCGTTCGCTACCCGGACTTCGCGACCTTTCGAGCGATCGTCTCGAGCTCCGATTACCGGCGTGAGGCCGAGCCCCACCGCTTGGCCGCGCTCGCCGAGTGGCGTCTGATTGCGACGACCGAGGTTCAGGTGCCGGGTTGATGTGCAACCGAACGCATTAAATTGACCGTGTGCGATCGGGTTGCTTCTCCATAAACCACACGGTCACGCTAGATCGCGCCGATATCAGCAAGGCAGGCTTGCGTCAGACTCATGCGGGCCTCGATGTGGCGCGGCTCCTTGCAATCCATGTTGAGCGCGAAAACAGTGTGCGCCTCGCCCTTCTCGGCCCAACCGACCATCCAGCCGAGCGACGGCTCGCCGCGCTCGGCGCCCAAGAGACCGGATTTGGCGCGGATAACGGCGTCGCCGACCTTGGTCGTCGGCAGGATGTCGGCGACGACATCCTGGCTGCGCTTCGAGATCGGCAGCGCGCGGCGGCGCAGCCGGTCGACGAAATCGACTTGCTCGACCGGATCGATGCGCAGAGCCCCGGTGAGCCAGAACTGGTCGATGCCGCCGCCGATGTCGCGATTGCCGTAGTCGAACGCATCGACATATTGCTGCATGCGCACCTCGCCGATGCGGCGCGCGATCTCCTGATAGACCGGCACCGCGCTCACGAGAACCGCGCTGCGCAGCGTGTGATCCTTGTTCCAGGCCTCGATCGGGCGCTTGACGCCGTCCCAGGGAAACACGTCCTTGTCGGGATCAGTGACGACCCCCGTCTCGAGCGCAATCAGCGAGTTGGGAATCTTGAAGGTCGAGGCCGGCAGCTTGCCCTCGCCCGAGCGCTCCTTGTCGCTGGCGACGATCAGATAATCCTCGACCTTGTAGCCGACGAAGGTGCCCGACGTGCCGAGGTCGGTGAAGCGCTTTGCAAGAGCGTCGCGGATTTCATTGCGAGGCGGCGCGACATGGGCGCGCGCGCGTCGAGGCAGGATCGCGGTTGCGGCGAGGAGGCCGAGGGTGGAACGGCGGGTGAGCAAGGGCGGTGTCCGTTGAGCAGCGAAAAACCGGCGCGACCATGCAGCCGCTCCATGGTGAAACGATGACAGGTTATTCTTACCGCCCCCGGCCCGACAGCCGCAGCACGAACACCAGCACCTCGGCGACGGCCTTGTAGAGATCCGGCGGGATTTCGTCGCCGAGCTCGACCTTCGACAGCGCGCCGGCCAGAACCTCGTTCTCCTCGATCGGAATGTCGTGGGCCTTCGCGATCTCGACGATCTTTTCGCCGATCGTGCCCTTGCCCTTGGCGACGACGACGGGCGCGCCAGAGCCCTTCTCGTAATGCAGCGCGATCGCGAGCTTGGACGGATCGCTCATGTGGCGCGATCCAGGAAATGGCCGGCGCGGGTCGGCGCCGGTGGCGGCGGCGTGCCGTCGCGGACCACGATATCACCGGGCTTGAGCTCGGCCTTCGTCAACGCCTGGCTGAGCTCACCGATGCCGGCGCGGAGCTGCTGCGCCGTCGCCGGCCGCTCCGCCCACATCCGTACGAAGGTCTTGTCGCCGTTTAGCGTGATCAGCGCATGCACGGGCCCGGCCGGCTCCACATCGAGCGAGAAGCGCGCGCGCCAGGCGCGCTTGGCGGGATCGGCGGACTCATTGCCGCCATCGCGCGAGATCTCGAACTGCGCCAGCGCAGTGCCTTGCGGGGTCGCGAACGGGATTTCGAAATTCCACTGCGGCACGGCCGGATCGATGCGATGGCCGCTGGCGCCGGTGCGATCGGGGAGCGAAGCAATTTGCAACAGCGTCTGCCGCGCGATCGCGGCATCGGTGTCATCGAGCAGACGATGCACTGTCGCAGCCAGCGGCGTGTCCGGCGCGAGCGACGGCGCGGCGATGGACTGAGGCGCCGGCAGCGCACCGCGGATTGGCGGAGGCGTCGGCTGTGCGGCAGCCTCGAAGATATAGGCATCCGGCACGGCCTTGTTGGAGCCCGGCACGTTGCCGGTCAGGCGCGGCAGGTTTTGCGTGAGCTCTTGCAGCAGGCTCGCGGCGAGGCCCGCGGACATGATTCGCGGCACCGAGGCTTGCGGATTGTTGCCCGCCACCTCGGCCAGTACGGCGGCAGCAAGCGCGCTGCGCGACAGTTGCGCCGGTTGGGCGACGTCCGCATCCAGTGACGGCAACGCCGCTTGTGCCGTCTCGCCCGCCAGTCCAGGCGCGGAGGCTGCGGTCTGCATCGTGGTCGCAGCACTCGCCGGCACCGACCGACCTTGCGCAATTGCCTGCGGCACTCCCGTCTCGATCGCGCCGGAGGTCGACGCCAGCGTCTGGCGTAACACCAGCAGTGCGGCCTTCAAGTCCTGGATCGCGCCGGAGGATGACGTCGTGCCTGCGGCCAATGACGCCTCGAGAAACAGTCCGGACTTCTGGAACGCGGATTCGATATCGCCGCCGTCGAGCGCGGTGCTCAGCGGCGTCTGCTGCGCAAGCACGTCGAGCACCGCCTGCTTCAGCCCTGCGGGCAGATTGCTGCTTGTCACGACGGAGGCCAGGTTGGCGAACAGCGGCGCCTGGCTCCCCTGTTTGGTCACGGCCTCGGCAGAGGCCGTTGCGACGGCGGCCTGCTCGGAGGGCATCAGGGCGTTCCGTGCCGTGACCACCGACGGCGCCAGCGGCGGGCTGTCTACCAGCGAGGCCGCCCGCGGCGTCAGCGTGACCTGATCGCCCGCCGCCTCGCCTGCCCCGCTCATGACCGCGAGGCGAATGGTGCCGTTGTTCTGCGAGACCGCGAGCTGGAGATTCTGCCCCGGCGTCAGCGCCACCTCCGACATCACGTCCATCGACAGGTTGGCGACGGCGATCCGCACCAGATTGTCGGCGAGCACGCTGACCACCCTGGCATCGACGACACTGCCGGCTTGAAGCACGAGATCCGGCGTCGCCGCATCAGCAGGGCGGCTGGCGGCGTTGACGGGAGCGATGGAGGTGACCGGCGTCGGCATCTCGGCAGCCTTAGGGAGCGCCGGCCACCGTAACCGCTGCCTCGTAAACCTCCCGTTAAGGACCTTGGACGGCCGGCGACTTCACCGCTGCCAGAACCGTCACGGCGGCCTGGAAATCCTTCAGGCGCGCGGCGCGGCGGGCGGCCGCCTCCTCGTCCACGCCCCATTGCTCCACGTTCCAGTCCTCGTCGACATGGGCGGCGGCCCAGACCTGGTCGGCATCGCGCACGCCCTGGTCCAGCGCCAGCGCCAGCAGTGCCGAGCCGGTCAGTGTGGTCACCATGTGGAGCGCGGCCACCGACCAGGGGTCGCCGGGCAGCGCGGCCCGTGCGGCCTTCACCGCCTCGTCCGGCTGCTTCACGTGCATCACGCCCTCCGACAGGATGAAATGCGCCCCCAGCGTCTCCGCCGCCCAGAACAGCACGGGGTCCCAATGCGCAGCCTCGCGGGCGACCAGTCCCTCGGGATGGCCGGCACGATAGAACAGCAAGTCGGACTCGAAATATTTGGCGAGGTCGTCGCTGACGAGCTCGACGCGATCGACGACGCCCTCGACCACGCTGTTGGCGATCCGCGTCAATGGCATGGTCACGGGATCGATCGTCTCACCCTGGGCGGTCCATTCCGCGGCGACGCCATCTGCGAGCGCGCTCGTCGGGATCACCACCTGGCGACCGGACGGCGTGCGGATCGGCTTGCCGTCGAGAGTGATAGCGAAGCCGCCCTCGGCCTCGATCACGCCCGCCTCCCTGTAGAAGCGCTTGCGCTGCGGCGGACGCGCCGACTGCCGTGCGGCCTGGCGCGGATCGGGCGGGCTTTGCCCTGCAGCTTCATCGAACAATTCGCGCATGTCGGTTTTCGGTCCCTGCCGCTGAATGCCAGGCTTCTAAGGCAAGACCGGCGGCCGATAAAGCGAGCAGCGGGCGCGCGGGAACTTGCGGGTTTGGCCGCGCCGATCATCCAAGTTCGGCCGCAGGCCCTCAATCGACCTTAGTTTGCGCATCTGAGCGCATAGGTGCCGCGGTCAGCGGGGCCCAGCCCCGCACCTGCGGCATCTTGGAGGCACTTCGACACGCGATCGCTGAACGAATTGCGCGGGAGCGGCCGATAATCGTAGCTCGGCCGCGCATCAAGCTTCGGCATCTTCGGCACCTCCACACTCGGCGGCGGTGGCGGCGAAGGCGGCGGAACGACCTGCGTCGGGCCCGGCAGCAGATCTTGTGCCTGAGCCCCCTGTCCGATGAGCAGTGCGGTCAAAACGATGAGACAGATCGAGAGACGTGTCATGGACCCTATGTTGTGCCCCGACCGCCCCTATTCAACTTAACTATTCTTCAGGCGCGTTCTCGATCGGATCAAATCTGGTTGCGTCCAGCCCCAGCAGGTTCCACGACTGCTGCATGTGCGGCGGCAACGGCGCGGTGGCGTCGATCACGCCGCCGCGCGGATGCGGGATGACGATGCGGCGTGCGAGCAGATGCAGCCGGTTCTGCAGGCCGCCCGGCAGCTGCCAGTTCTCGATGTTGAAATATTTGGGATCGCCGACGATGGGATGGCCGATATGGGCCATGTGGGCGCGCAGCTGGTGGGTGCGGCCCGTCACCGGCTTCAGCGACACCCAGGTCAGCTTGTTGCCGGCGGTCTCGACCACGGCGTAGTACGTCACCGCGTGGCTGGCGCCCTCATCGCCATGCTGGGCGATGCGCATGATGGTGTCGTCCTCGCCCTCCTCTTTTGCAAGGAAGGTCGAGATGCGGCCCTGCTTCGGCTTCGGCAGGCCCGGCACCAGGGCCCAATAGACCTTGCGCGCCGAGCGCGAGCGGAACGCGCCGGTCAGATGCGAGGCGGCAAAGCGCGTCTTGGCGATCAGCAGACACCCCGACGTCTCGCGATCGATGCGGTGGACGAGACGCGGCTTCTGCCCCTTGGCATCGCGCATCACCTCGAGCATCTGGTCGATGTGCCGCGTCATGCCCGAGCCGCCCTGCACGGCAAGGCCAGCCGGCTTGTTCAGGACGAGAACGTCGTCGTCCTCCCAGATCGTCATCTCCTTCAGCGCCTTGAGCGTCTTCTGCGCAGCCTCCGAAAGCGGGCCTGCCGCCTTCGGCGCGTCGAGCTTCAGCGGCGGAATGCGGACGCTCTGGCCCTCTTCCAGCCGGTCCTTGCTGTCGACACGCTTGCCGTCGACGCGCAGCTCGCCTTTGCGGACGACGCGCTGGATGTGGGAGAACGACAGGCCGGGAAAGCGCGCTTCCAGGAAACGGTCAACGCGCATGTTGTTCTCGTCGGCCGTGACCGTGACGGTCTGCACCTTGGTCGGCAGCAGCGCCTCGACGGGTTTTGCAGACGCAGCTCTTTCCAGCTCGGCCTTGGGCGGACGCCGCTCGGCGCGCTCGCCCGGAAAGCGCGGTGGCCTTGCACCCGGCTTACCGCCGGGCTTGCCACCAGGACGCGGCCCGGCCTTCTTCGCGCTACGCGCCTGATGCGGACGCGAGTCGTCGCGCTCACGAGGTTTTGGATTCATTCTCTTGATGCGGCGGCTCATGCAGTTTTTCCAAGCTTTCGTGTCGACTGTGCGCTGGCGCGCCGCGGCAGCGACGCAACCTGCGCGCCCACCTCTTTCTCTGCCAGCCGCAGCTCATATTGCTGCTGCAGGTTCATCCAGAATTGTGGGCTCGTGCCAAACCAGTGACCAAGACGCAGGGCTGTATCGGCAGTAATGCCGCGCTGCCCGTTGATGATGCCGGTGATGCGATTGACCGGCACGTCGATCTGACGCGACAACTCGGCCGCCGTGATGCCAAGCTCTCGCAGTTCTTCGGCGAGCTGTTCGCCGGGATGAATGGGCGTGCGGGGCATAAATTTCCTTCAGTGATAGTCGACGATCTCTACATCAATTGGACCGGGCGATCCCTCTGGCCAATTGAAACAGATCCGCCATTGGTCATTGATCCGGATCGAGAATTGTCCTGCGCGATCGCCCTTTAGGGCTTCCAGTCGATTACCGGGCAATGCCGCCAGATCGGCCAGACTGGTCGCCGCGTCCAATCGATCAAGGCGCGTCTCTGCCTGGCGAGCAAAACCCGAGAATTCCTTGACGTGCTGGCCAGCGGCAAATCGCTCGGTGCGCTTGTCGCGGTAGCTGACGATCATGCCTAGGCAATAGCAAGATTTACGAGTTACGTAAATAGTAAACTCGCTTGAGGACGTCTATTTCCCGCCCCGCTCCTTGCGCAGCTTGGCCCAGTAATCCAGCCGCTTCCTGATCTCCCGCTCGAAGCCGCGCTCGGGCGGGTCGTAGAAGGTCTGTCGGCCCAGGGCTTCCGGGAAGTAGTCCTGGCCGGAGAAGGCGTCGGGGGCGTCGTGGTCGTATTCGTAAGCCGCGCCGTAACCTTCCGACTTCATCAGCTTGGTCGGGGAATTGAGGATGTGCTTTGGCGGCAGCAGCGAGCCGGCCTGCTTGGCGACCTGCATCGCGGTGCCGAAGGCGGTGTAGACCGCGTTCGATTTCGGCGCGGTGGCGAGATAGACGACGGCCTGCGCGATGGCGAGCTCGCCCTCGGGATGGCCGAGGAAGTCGAAGGCGTCTTTCGCCGCATTGGCGATGACGAGCGCCTGCGGATCGGCAAGGCCGATGTCCTCGACCGCCATGCGCACGACGCGGCGGGCCAGGAACAGCGGGTCCTCGCCGGCATCGAGCATGCGCGCGAGGTAATACAGCGCGGCATCGGGATCGGAGCCGCGCACCGACTTATGCAGCGCCGAGATCAGATTGTAGTGGCCGTCGGCCGACTTGTCGTAGATCGGCGCGCGGCGCTGCAGGATCTCCTGCAGCTGCGCGGCATTGAATATCTCATCCGCCCGCGCCGAACGCCAGACCTCTTCGGCGAGCGTCAGCGAGGCACGACCATCGCCGTCGGCCATGCGCACCAGCACCGCGCGCGCCTCCGCATCGAGCGGCAGCTTCCTGCCCTCGACGGCTTCAGCATGCGCGAACAGCTTTTCGATCGCGGCGGCATCGAGCGAGCGAAATACCAGCACGCGCGCACGCGAGAGCAACGCCGCGTTGAGTTCGAAGGACGGGTTCTCGGTGGTGGCGCCGACCATGACGACCGTGCCGTCTTCCATCACCGGCAGAAAGGAGTCCTGCTGGGCGCGGTTGAAGCGGTGGACCTCGTCGACGAACAGCAGCGTGCCCTTGCCCATCTCGCGGCGGGCGCGCGCGGCATCGAACGCTTTCTTCAGGTCGGCGACCCCGGAGAACACCGCGGAGATCTGCTCGAAATGCAGATCCGTCGCGTCAGCCAAGAGCCGTGCCACCGTGGTCTTGCCGGTGCCGGGCGGGCCCCAGAACACCAGCGAGCCGAGCGTGCGCGTCTCCAGCATGCGCGTCAGCGCACCGTCGGGACCGAGGATGTGGTCCTGGCCGACGACCTCCGAGAGCGTGCGCGGGCGCAGCCGGTCCGGCAGCGGATGCGGGGCATCGTGGTCGAGCCCCGCCGCGGCAAAGAGAGTCGGCGTCTCCTTTGGTCGCTTCGGACTCATCCGCCCAGCGTGACGTTGATCTGCTGGCCACCGCGCACCAGCGTGATGCGCCAGATCCGCGGCCGCTCGCCCGCGGCCTTCTCGAGGTCGCCGGTCTTGCTGATCTTCTGATTGTTGACGGCGAGGATGATGTCGCCTTTCTGGAATCCGACACTCGCGGCCGCGGTATCGCCGCCGATATCGGTGATCACGACGCCTTCGGTGTCGGCGTCCAGATGCAGTTCGTCTGCGACCGCCGGCGTGATGGTCGAGACCTTCGCGCCCTGGAACGGCGAGCGCGCGGTGACGACGAGCTCGTTGCGGCCGGTGTCGGGCGCGGTCTCCAGCGCCACCGTCAGCTTCACCGACTTGCCGCCGCGCTGCACGTCGAGCTGCGCGGTGCCGCCGAGCGGACGGGTTGCGAAGCGATAGTCGAAGGCGTTGGGATCATCCACGGTCTGGCCGTCGATCCCGATGATGAGGTCGGAGGATTTCAGGCCGGCTTTCGCCGCCGGACCGTTCGACACCACGCTCGCGACCAGCGCACCCGTCGGCGAGCGCAGCCCGAGGCTCTCGGCGATCTCCGGCGTGACCGCCTGCAATTTCGCACCGAGCCAGGGACGCTTCACCGCCTTGCCGCCGCTCTTGGCGGAGGCGACGACGACGCGCACCATGTTGGCCGGAATAGCAAAGCCGATTCCTTGCGAGCCGCCGGAGCGCGAATAGATCGCGGTGTTGATGCCGGCGAGCTTGCCGCTCATGTCGACCAGCGCGCCGCCGGAATTGCCTGGATTGATCGCCGCATCGGTCTGGATGAAGAACTGATAATCGGTGATGCCGACTTGCGTGCGCGCCAGCGCCGAGATGATGCCGTGGGTGACGGTCTGGCCGACGCCGAAGGGATTGCCGATCGCGAGCACGACGTCGCCGACCAGGAGTTCATCGGAATTGGTGAAGTCGAGCGTTGGGAACTTCTCCCTGCTGTCCTTCAGGCGCAGCACGGCGAGATCGGTCCGGGAATCCTTGAGCAGGATCTCGGCCTCGAACTCGCGCTTGTCCGACAGCGACACCTTCACCTGGTCGGCGCCCTCGATGACGTGGACGTTGGTGACGACGAGCCCGGAGGTATCGACGATGACGCCGGATCCGAGCGAGCGCTGCATCTGCTCGGGCTGCTGGCCCGGCACGCCGAAGAAGCGGCGGAAGATCGGATCGTCCAGCAGCGGATTGCGGTTCTGCACCACCTTTGCGGCATAGACATTGACGACCGCCGGCTGCACCCGCTGCACGATCGGCGCATAGGACATCCGCAGCTCGGCCGGCGACGACGGGACCCGACGGTCCTGCGCCGAAGCCGGATTGAAGTTGGCCGAAAGGGCTACGCACAGCGCCGTGACGGCGGCAGTCCAGGTCGCTCGAAACATTCCTACCTCTTGGAAAAGACGCCGGAATATAGGCGCGTTCGCCCCCCAATAGAAGGGCGCCGGAGGGCAATATTCGGCCCCCTCGCCGGCGTGTCCGGCATGTAAGCGTGCCGTGCGAATCGGCAATTTCGCCCGGGCGGCGGATTGGCATGATGTGCGTCATCTTGCATGCTGGTGTGAAGCGGATTCGGTTGCGGCGAATTTGCATCAGTGGGAACCCACGCAACCGGTCGCAGCGTCGCGGGGCAGTCATCGATCACACCTAGGCTCTCCGTTCGCGACTTGGGGAAAACAGTCAGATGATGGAGGCGTAAACGTGAGCAGAACAAGAATTGCGGCCACCGCGATTGGTCTCGCAGGTGCGCTGGCGGCCTCGCAGGCCCAGGCCCAATCAGCAAGCAGCAGCGAGCAGGAGATCGCGCTGTTGAAGCAGCAGCTGAAGATGCTCGAGCAGAAGCTCGACAAGCTGCAGAGCCAGACCGCGGCGAACACGGCAGCCGCGGCAAAGGCGAAAGCCGAAACCAAGGCAGAGGCCAAGGCCGAGGCGCGCGCGGAGGCAAAGGCCGCGGTGGCCAATGCCAACGCGGCAATCCCGGTCAAGGGGCCCGCGCCGGCGTCCGGCGTCGTCGTGACGATGCCGAACAACCGGCCGACGATCTGCACCGCCGACCAGGCCAACTGCGTCGCCATCACCAGCCGCCTGCATTGGGACGTCGGCGGCTATGATTATCGTCCCAACACCGCAGCCACCGTGCCGCAAAAGCTCGACAGCGGCCAGAATGTCCGCCGCGCGCGCATCGGCGTCACCGGCAAGTTCTTCAACGACTGGAATTTTGCGCTGGTCTATGATTTTGGCGGCTCGTCCGACGGCTTTGGCGGCGCAGCTCCGGGATCCCTGCCCGGCGGCGGCGTGTCTGGCGTCGAGAACGCCTATCTCAGCTATACCGGCCTGAAGCCGTTCGGCGGCAAGATGGCGATCGAGGCCGGCATCATGGACCTGCCCTACACCATGGACGAGGCGACGAGCTCGAACGACATCATGTTCATGGAGCGCGCCTCGCCCGGCGTCATCGCGACCAACATCGCCGCCGGTGATTTCCGTTCCGCAGCCGGTGCGCGCTGGTTCAACGACCAGCTGTGGATCGGCGGCTATGTCACGGGGCCCTCGACCGGCGCGATCCATTCCGCCTCGAGCGCTACGCCGGCGGGCACCAGCGAGCAATATGGCGCCGTGGCGCGCGTGGCCGGCAATCCCATCAGCGGCAAGGATTATTCGGTGCATATCGGCGCCGATACGCAATGGCTGATCCAGCCGCCGCGCAATCTCATCGCCAATACGCAGACGGTCACGCTGAGCGATCGTCCGGAATTGCGTCTCGATCCGACCACGCTGATCTCGACCGGCGCCATCGCCAATGCCTCGGGCGCGCAGGTCTACAGCGTCGAGGCAGCGGCGACCTACGGCCCGTTCATCGTCCAGGGCGAGTATTTCTGGTACAATGTCGATCGCACCGCCAACACGGGTGTGCCGCTGGTCGGCGCACCGAGCCTGAAATTCCAGGGCGGCTACGCGCAGGCCGGCTATGTGCTGACCGGTGAAGGCCGCACCTACAATGCGGCGAACGCGGCCTATAGCGGCGTCAAGCCGGCGCATCCGTTCTCGCTCGACGGCGGTGGCTGGGGCGCGTGGGAGATCGCTGGACGCTTCTCGACGATCGACCTCAATAATCAGCTGGGAACGACGACCGGCATCGCCGGCGGCCGGCAGACCGTCTATACGCTCGCCCTCAACTGGTACGTCAACGGCAACGTGCGCTTCATGCTCGACTATCTGCACGGCACGGTGTCGCGGCAGGCCTCGCCGGTCTCGACCGCAGACGTCGGCTCGAAGTTCGATGCGGTCGCGATGCGCACACAGTTCGCGTTCTAAGAACGAGCTCGTTCGGGAGCGGCAAAGTCCGCTCCCGCACGATCACGCTGCGCGTTTCTTCTTCACGACCACCGGCGGCGGCGCACAGGACAGCCGCTCCTGATGGCTCTCGCCCCAGGCCTTCAGGATGTCGATCACCGGCCTCAGGCTCTCGCCCAACTCCGACAGGCAATACTCCACCCGCGGCGGCACCTCGGCATAGACCTTGCGGATGACGAGCTTGTCCTCCTCCAGCGCGCGCAGCTGCTTCGTCAGCATGCGCTGGGTGATGCCGGGCATCCGGCGGCGCAATTCGCCGAAGCGCTGGGTGCCGCTCTGCAGGTGATAGAGGATCACGCCCTTCCACTTGCCGTCGATCAGGTCCAGCGTCGCCTCGACCGAGCAGCCGGGACGGCGGGCGAAATTGCGGCGTTTCATGCGGGTTTTTCCCAATAGTATCCAAACAGGGACTATATCCCCGAATTTACAGTACTTGCCAAATCGGAGCCAGAGCGACAGTTAGGGCGGCAGGCGAACAAAGCCATTGATGGAGACACGCCATGAAAGCCGTCGGCTACAAGAAATCGCTTCCGATCGAGGACGCCGATTCACTGTTCGATTTCGAGGCCGCAAAACCCGAGCCCAAAGGGCGCGACATCCGTGTCGCGGTGAAAGCGATCTCGGCCAATCCGGTCGACTACAAGGTGCGCAAGCGCGCCGCTCCGCCCGAGGGCGAGACCAAGATTCTCGGCTATGACGCAGCCGGCGTGGTCGATGCCGTCGGGCCCGAGGTCACGCTGTTCAAGCCGGGCGACGAAGTGTTCTACGCCGGCTCGATCCTGCGCCAGGGCACCAATGCCGAATTCCACCTGGTCGACGAACGCATCGTCGGCAACAAGCCGAAGAGCCTGTCGTTCGCGCAGGCCGCCGCCCTTCCCCTCACCTCCATCACCGCCTGGGAGCTGCTGTTCGATCGACTCGGCGCGGTGCCGGGCAAGAGCGTCGATCCGCGCACGCTGTTGATCACGGGCGGCGCCGGCGGCGTCGGCTCGGTCCTGATCCAGCTGGCCCGGCGCCTCACCGGACTGACGGTACTCGCCACCGCCACGCGGCCGGAGTCGCAAAGATGGTGCCTCGATCTCGGCGCGCATGCGGTGATCGACCATGGCAAGCCGATGAAGGAGCAGATCGAGAAATTGAAGCTGCCGCCGGTCGCGCTGGTCGCGAGCCTGACCTTCACCGACCAGCACTACAAGGCGATCGCGGAATTCATGGCACCGCAAGGCAAGTTCGGCCTGATCGACGATCCCCCGGAGTTCACGGTTGCCGCATTCAAGGGCAAGGCGATCTCGGTGCACTGGGAATCGATGTTCACGCGCTCCTCGTTCCAGACGCCTGACATGATCGCGCAGCATCATCTGCTCAATGACGTGGCCGACCTCATCGACAAGGGCGTGTTGCGCACCACGCTGGACCAGACCTTCGGCGCGATCAACGCCGCCAACCTCAAGCGCGCGCACGCGCTGCTGGAGAGCGGCAAGTCGCGCGGCAAGATCGTGCTGGAGGGGTGGTAGGCTTGGCACTCCGCGTCAATTGAGGCATCATGCGTCTGCGGTCCCGGAAACGAGGGCCGAACCCCGCCCGCCGGGACCAGCAACAAGCAGATTGATGATGACCGAACCATGCGACCTGTCGGCGGTCGCGGCACGCGCGCTGATTGGCCAACGCAAGCTCTCCCCCGTCGAGCTGACGGATAGCTGCATCCGCCGCATCGAAGCGGTCGATCCGGCGGTCAATGCCGTCGTTGCGCGCTCGTTCGAAACCGCGCGCGAGACGGCGCGCGAGCGCGAGGTCGCCGTGATGCGCGGTGAGACCCTGGGCGCCGTGCACGGGCTGCCGCTCGGTGTCAAAGACCTGATCGACGCGGAAGGATTGCCGACCAGCTTTGGCAGCGTGCTGTTCGCGGACAACGTCGCCAGGCAGGACGAGGCCATCGTCGCGATGCTCAAGCGCGAGGGCGCGATCGTCATCGGCAAGACGAATGTGCCGGAATGGGGCGCCGGCGGCAATACGCGCAACGCAGTGTATGGCGCGACCGGCAATCCCTTCGATCCCAATCGATCCGCCGCCGGTTCGTCGGGGGGATCGGCCGTCGCGCTCGCCACTGGCATGGTGCCGCTCGCGACGGGATCCGATACCGGCGGCTCGGTGCGGAATCCGGCATCCTTTTGCGGCGTGGTCGGATTCCGGCCCTCGCCCGGACTGATCGCCAGCAACAGCCGCAACATGGCCTGGCTGCAGATCTCGCAGCTCGGGCCGATGGCGAGAACCGTCTCCGACGCTTGCCTCATGCTGTCTTGCATGCTGGATCGCGACGCCCGCGATCCGTTATCGGCGATCCTTCATGCGGGCGGTGCACCTTCGCCGGTGCTCTACCGCAATCCGCCGCGCGTCGATCTGTCCGCGCTCCGCATAGCTGCAACCAGCGATTTCGGCTTTGCGCCGACCGAGGGGGCGGTCGCCCGCGCCTTCAGGCAGAAGCTCAATTCGTTCGAAACGGTATTTCACAGAGTCGACTGGACCCATCCTGATTGCACGGGCGCGGACGAGGTGTTCAGCATCCTGCGCGCCGTCGCATTCCTCGGCCGCCACCGCGAGCTCGTGGAGAAATTTCCGGACAGGGTCGGGCCCAACGTTCGCGACAACGTTGCGGAGGGCCTTGGCTATTCCGCTGCCGATGTGGCACGTGCGCTCTCGATGCAGACCGACCTTTACCGGCGCTGGCAGACCTTCTTCGCGGATCACGATTTCATTCTCGCGCCTGCGGTCACCATCAGCCCACGGCCGTGGTCGGAGCTCTATCCAGCCGAGATCGACGGCCGGCCGACCAAGAGCTACTTCCACTGGCTCGCACTCGCCTATGCCGTCACCAATGTCGGCCATCCCACCGTCGCAATCCCGGCCGGTCGAGGCGACGCCGGTCTGCCGTTCGGCATCCAGGTGATCGGCACGCGCGGCGGCGATCTCTTAACGCTCGCGGTCGCGCGCGAAATCGAAGCGGTGCTCGCCGCCAATCCGGATACCGCCCGCCCCGTTCCCGACATTGCGTGGCTGGCCAGGCAGCCGCCGATCGCCGACAAGCCGGGATTTCTCGCTTTCGATTGAAACTTCAACCGCGGAAAAACGACACGATGAAAACAACGTTCCTGACGCTAGCGCTCGCCGCAATCGGCTCGATCAGCGTCAATTCGCTCGCAACCGCGCAATCGACCTATCCCGAGAAATCCCTGCAATTGATCGTCCCGTTCCCGCCAGGCGGAGCCTCCGACGTGGTGGCCCGCATCATCGGCGGCGAGCTCGAAGCGCGGCTCGGCAAGCCTGTCATCATCATGAACCGTCCCGGCGGGGGCACCACGATCGCGGCCAAGGAGGTCGCGCGCGCGGCGCCCGACGGATACACCCTGTTCTTCAGCTCGAATTCGAGCTTCACCTTGCCGGCCGCCGTGAAGGAGAGCGTTCCTTACGACGCGGCCAAGGATTTCGAGCCGCTCGGTCGGGTCGGCAAGATCACCCTGGCGCTGGTCACCTATAAGGACAATCCGGTCAAGGATCTGCCTGCGCTCGTCGCGGAGGCAAAAGCCAATCCGGACAAGCTGTCGCTGGCCTCCTTCGGAGTCGCGACGGTGTCGCATTTCGCCGGCGAGTTGTTCAAGTCGAACGCCGGAATCAAGATGGTCCACCTGCCCTACAAAGGCAGCGCGCCGGCGATGAACGATCTCATCGGCAAGCACATTCAGTACCATGTCGACACCTTGATCGCCGTGAAGCCGCAGATCGAGGCCGGCGCCGTCAAGGTGATGGCCGTGTTCTCGAGCCAGCGCACACCATTCCTGCCCGACGCACCGACATTGGCAGAGCTCGGCTATCCCGCCATCGACTTCTCGTCGTGGGGCGCGGTGGTCGCGCCCAAGGGGCTGCCGCCACCGGTTCGCGACAAGCTCACGGCGACGCTGGAGGAGATCATCAACAGCCCCTCCGTTGTGGAGCGCTTCGTCAAGGTCGGCTTCGAGCCCGGCTTCGCACGCTTTGACGACTGGGCCGGTGCGGTGACCAAAGAGACGGCCGAGATGAAGGACATCGCGCAGAAGGCCGGCATCAAGGACGAGTAGCCGATCGCATCGCCTCAGGCGATCGTGTTGACGATGCCGCCCTCGGCGCGCAGCGCTGCGCCGTTTGTGGCGGATGCCTCCTTCGAGGCGACGTAGACCACCATGTTGGCGATCTCATCGACGCTGGCGAAGCGCTGCAGCAGCGAACTCGGACGATGCTGCCTGACGAAGTTGGCCGCGGCTTCGTCCACGGACTGGCCGTGCTGCCTGGCGAGATCCTTGACGAACGTCTCGACGCCCTCCGACATGGTGGGGCCCGGCAACACGGAATTGACCGTGACGCCGGTGCCAGCGGTGAGCTGCGCCAGGCCGCGCGCGACGGAAAGCTGGGCCGTCTTGGTCATGCCGTAGTGGATCATCTCGACGGGAATGTTGAGCCCGGACTCCGAGGAGATGAAGACGATGCGGCCCCAGTTGCGCGCGAGCATGCCCTTCATGTAGGCGCGCGACAGCCGCACGCCGCTCATCACGTTGACCTCGAAGAAGCGGCTCCAGTCCTCGTCGGGGATGTCGAAGAAATCCTTCGGCTCGAAGATCCCGGCATTGTTGATGAGAATGTCGACCTCGGACAAAGCCGCCACGAGCGCCTTGCAGCCTGCCGCCGTCGAGACGTCGGCGGCGATGCCGCGGACGTTGGCGCCCGTCGCTTCCAGCTTGCGTACCGCCGCATCGACCTTGTCCTGGCCGCGGCCGTTGATGACGACGCTGGCGCCCGAGGCCGCCAAGCCCTTGGCGATGGCGTGGCCGATGCCGGCGGTCGAGCCGGTGACGAGGGCGGTCTTTCCGGACAGGTCGATGTGCATGCGGTATCTCCATGGATGTGGATGGAGATATCGGAAGCGGCTCCCTCAGCTGCAATCAGAGCTCACCGACGCGTGAGGATCGTGAATCGTGGGCACGGAGCGATGAGCGCTCCGTTGTCCACCCGAGCGCTCCGACAAAAAAGCGGCGCCGAAGGCGCCGCTTTTGAAACGTCATGCCGGTCGGGCTTACGCCGCCTCGGCTTCCTTCTCCTGCACCGGGCCGGAATCCTGGCCCTTGGCATCGACGTCGCGATCGACGAACTCGATCACGGCCATGGCGGCGTTGTCGCCGTAGCGGAAGCCGGCCTTGATGATGCGGGTGTAGCCGCCCTGGCGGTCCTTGTAGCGGGTCGCGAGCGTGTCGAAGAGCTTCTTGACCATGTCGACGTCGCGCAGCTCGGAGATGGCCTGACGGCGCAGCGACAGGCCGCCCTTCTTGCCGAGGGTGACGAGCTTCTCGACGATCGGGCGAAGCTCCTTGGCCTTGGGCAGCGTGGTGACGATCTGCTCGTGCTTGATCAGCGCGGCCGCCATGTTGGCGAACATCGCCTTGCGGTGCTCGGCCGTGCGGTTGAGCTTCCGATGAACCTTGCCGTGACGCATGTGTGTAGTCCTTCTTCGATTGTGTCGCGGTGGTTCAGCGACTGGTTTTCAGGTGGGCTTCCTGCGTTCGCCCTAGGTCGCGAGTGGCGAATGGCGAGTAGCGAATAGATCTTCCCCTATTCGCTACTCCCACCTCGCCATTCGCTCAGTAATGATCCTCAAAGCGCTTGGCGAGCTCGTCGATGTTCTCCGGCGGCCAGCCCGGCACTTCCATGCCGAGGTGCAGACCCATCTGGGCCAGCACTTCCTTGATCTCGTTCAGCGACTTGCGGCCGAAGTTCGGAGTGCGGAGCATCTCCGCCTCGCTCTTCTGCACGAGGTCGCCGATATAGACGATGTTGTCGTTCTTCAGGCAGTTGGCCGAACGCACCGACAGCTCGAGCTCGTCCACCTTCTTGAGGAAGGCCGGGTTGAAGGCGAGGTCCGGGATGATCTCCTGGGCGACTTCCTTGCGCGGCTCTTCGAAGTTGACGAACACGTTGAGCTGATCCTGCAGGATGCGGGCGGCGTAAGCCACCGAGTCATCCGGCGTGATCGCGCCGTTGGTCTCGATCGTCATGGTCAGCTTGTCGTAGTCGAGGATCTGGCCCTCGCGGGTGTTCTCGACCTTGTAGGAGACCTTGCGGACCGGCGAGTACAGGCTGTCGACCGGGATCAGGCCGATCGGCGCGTCCTCGGGACGGTTGCGCTCGGCGGGCACGTAGCCCTTGCCGGTCGAGACCGTGAACTCCATGCGGATCTCGGCGCCCTCGTCGAGCGTGCAGATCTGCAGATCGGGGTTGAGCACCACGACATCGCCGACGGTCTGGATGTCGCCGGCGGTGACGACGCCCGGCCCCTGCTTCTTCACGACCATGCGCTTGGGGCCTTCGCCCTGCATCTTGATCGAGATGTCCTTGATGTTCAGCACGATGTCGGTGACGTCCTCACGGACGCCCGCGATCGAGGAGAACTCGTGCAGCACGCCGTCGATGTGCACCGACTGCACCGCCGCGCCCTGGAGCGAGGAGAGCAGGATGCGGCGCAGCGCATTGCCGAGGGTCTGGCCGAAGCCACGCTCGAGCGGCTCGGCGACGATGGTCGCGAAACGCGAGGAATCGCTGCCGGGCGTGACCTGGAGCTTGTTCGGCCGAATCAGTTCTTGCCAATTTTTCTGGATCGTCACTGTTTCACCCATACAGGCCAGTCGATTTGACGGTGCAAATACTGGCGTTGGAGAAAGGCCGCAGATCATCCCCGCGGCTTCTTGCAAAGTCGCTGCGGGCGCCGACGCGCCCGCAACTGGTAGAAATCAAACGCGCCGACGCTTGCGGGGACGGCAACCGTTGTGCGGGATCGTGGTCACGTCGCGGATCGAGGTGACGGTGAAGCCGGCGGCCTGGAGCGCGCGGAGCGCCGATTCGCGGCCCGAACCGGGACCGGCGACCTCGACTTCCAGCGTGCGCATGCCGTGCTCCTGCGCCTTCTTGGACACGTCCTCGGCGGCGACCTGCGCGGCGTACGGGGTCGACTTGCGCGAGCCCTTGAAGCCCATCGTGCCGGCCGAAGACCAGGCGATCGTGTTGCCCTGCGCGTCGGTGATGGTGATGGTCGTGTTGTTGAACGACGAGTTCACATGCGCGACGCCGGAGGCGATGTTCTTGCGCTCACGACGACGAACGCGGGTGGCTTCCTTGCCCATTGAGTCCCTTTCCTGAAGATCTCAAACGCCGCCGTAATGCCAGCGGCTACACCTGTGGAAGCGAATAGCGAGTAGCGAATGGCGAATAGGGAAGCCCCCTACTCGCCACTCGCCACGTCCAATTCGCCAGTTTACTTCTTCTTGCCGGCGATGGCCTTGGCCGGGCCCTTGCGCGTGCGCGCATTGGTGTGGGTCCGCTGACCGCGCACCGGCAGACCGCGACGATGACGCAGGCCGCGATAGCAGCCGAGGTCCATCAGACGCTTGATGTTGATGCCGACCTCGCGACGCAGGTCGCCCTCGACGAGGTAGTCGCGGTCGATGACTTCGCGGATCTGAAGCACTTCGGCGTCGCTGAGCTGATTGACGCGACGATCCTCGGGGATCTTCACCTTCTCCATGATGTCACCGGCGATCTTCGGGCCGATGCCATGGATGTACTGGAGCGCGATCAGCACGCGCTTGTTGGTGGGAATGTTCACGCCGGCAATACGGGCCACGGCCTTCTCTCCTGTTGCCGATCCCTCGTCAGGAATCGGGCTTTAAGTGCTTGCTTTCTCGGGCAGGTGTTCACAAACGCGAACACGACGCCCACCCCCGGTCTTCCTGGGGCCCGGCATCGTCTGAAACTATCCGACTTGGATGCGGGGCTTATTAGGGGATTCCGGGGGCTTTCGTCAACCGCTGCTAGCGCTTGGCTCGCTTTTTCGTGACCTTTTTTGCAGCCTTTTTGGCACCCTTCTTGACGGTCTTTTTGGCTGTTTTCTTGACGGTTTTCTTGGCCGCCTTCTTGGCGCCCTTCACGGCTTTCTTGGTCGCCTTTTTGGCAGTTTTGGCCGATTTGGCGGGCTTTTTAGCTGCCTTTGGGGCCTTTTTGGCCGAATTCTTCGCCGTCTTGGTCTTTTTCGAGGGGGCCGCCTTGGCGGCGCTCCGGGCATGGGTCTTGGGCTCGACCGCTCCCAGCGCCAGGAGCTGGCGGTGGATGGCGCGGGTGACCTCGTCGATGGCCATCATGCCGTCGATGGTCGAGAGCTTCCGACGCTCGGAATAGTAGTGAATCAGCGGTTCCGTCTGGCTGCGGTAGCTGGCAAGCCGCTTGGTCAGGACCTCAGGGGTGTCGTCGAGCCGGACCTCCTCGCCGCGCTCCCGCATCTCGGCGACGCGGGTCTCGACGCGGCTCAAGAGCGCGCTCTCGTTCACCCGGAGCTCGATCACGGCGTCGAGCTTGAGATGCTTGCGCTTGAGCAGCTCGTCCAGCGCCTCGGCCTGCGGCACGGTGCGGGGGAAACCGTCGAGGATGAAACCGTTCTTGGCGTCCGGCTGGTCGATGCGGTCGGAAATGATTCCCACCACGACGTCATCGGGCACGAGGCCGCCACTGGCCATGATCTCCTTGGCCTTCAACCCGACCGGAGTGCCGGCCGCAACCGCAGCACGCAGCATCTCGCCGGTCGAGAGCTGGACGATGCCATAGCGCTGCACCAAGAGCTGGGCCTGAGTCCCCTTGCCCGACCCCGGCGGTCCCAGAAGTATAATTCTCATCGGCGTACGCCCCCCGGATTGGTGAGCGACACGTCGCGCACCTGTGTTTGAAGATCAAGAACGGTGCAAATCACAATCAGCGCCGCACCGCTACCCATATCATAGGGGAGCGAATGGGCGGACGCCAAAAAGGCTTTGAAATCAGGGATTGCGCACAGTGAGGGCCACTCTGCGGATGCGGCCGAGCGGCCCGCCAACGACGATCGCGGACGCACCACATTGGTCGCGTCGCGAATCGGCGGCGCAGTTGCGCCGCCCGAGGGATGCGTTTAGCGGCGGCGGCCCCGCAGCTTCGACTTGCGGATCAGGCCTTCGTACTGGTGCGCCAGCAGATAGCCTTGCACCTGCGCCACCGTGTCCATCGTGACGCTGACGACGATCAAGAGCGAGGTGCCGCCGAAATAGAACGGCACCGAGGCGTAGGAGATCAGGATTTCCGGGATCAAGCAGACGATGGCGAGATAGATCGCGCCCAGAACGGTGATGCGTGACAGCACGTAGTCGATGTATTCCGCGGTGCGCTCGCCCGGACGGATGCCCGGAATGAAGCCGCCGTGCTTCTTCAGATTGTCAGCGGTCTCGGTCGGGTTGAACACGATCGCGGTGTAGAAGAAGGCGAAGAACACGATCAGCGCCAGATACATGATCAGGAACAGCGGGCGGCCATGGCCGAGCTGGGTGGTGATCCACTGGAACCATTCCGGCCCACTTCCCGTGTTGAAGTTCGCAACCGTGGTCGGCAGCAGCAGCAGGGAGGATGCGAAGATCGGCGGGATCACGCCGGAGGTGTTGAGCTTGAGCGGCAGATGCGAGGACTGGCCCTCGAACATCTTGTTGCCGACCTGGCGCTTCGGATACTGGATCAAGAGCCGGCGCTGGGCGCGCTCCATGAACACGATGAAGGCGATCACGGCGACTGCCATGATGATGACAACCAGGATCAGGCCGGTCGACATCGCGCCCTGACGTCCGAGCTCGAGCATGCCGGCGAGCGCCGCGGGCAGCTCGGCGACGATGCCGGCGAGAATGATCAGCGAGATGCCGTTGCCGATGCCGCGCGAGGTGATCTGCTCGCCCAGCCACATCAGGAACATGGTGCCGCCGGTCAGCGTGATCGCCGTGGACAGGCGGAAGAACATGCCGGGCTCGCTGACGACGTTGCCGGCGCCTTCGAGGCCCACCGCGATGCCGTAGGACTGGAATGCGGCCAGGATGACGGTCAGATAGCGCGTGTATTGGTTGAGCGTCTTGCGGCCGGCCTCGCCTTCCTTCTTCAGCGCCTCGAGTTGCGGCGAGACGGTGGTGAGGAGCTGGATGATGATCGAGGCCGAGATGTACGGCATGATGTTCAGCGCGAAGATCGCCATGCGGTGGATGCCGCCGCCGGCGAACATGTTGAACATGCCGAGGATGCCGCCCGCCTGGGAGCGGAACACCTGCTCCCAGATGTTGGGATCGATGCCGGGCAGCGGGATGTAGGTCCCGAGCCGATAAACGAGCAGCGCACCCAGGGTGAACCAGATGCGCTTCTTCAGTTCATCGGCCTTGGCAAACGCGCCGAAATTGAGATTGGCTGCCAGTTGTTCCGCTGCAGAGACCATCTTGGACTTTCTCCCGCCGCCTGTTGCGCCGTCATGCCCGCGGCCGGGCTAGTTTAGCGGACGCCGGACATTATCTGGGGCTCGGCTTCGATAAGTCCACGTCCCGCATGCGTAAAGGCCCGCGCGCCGCGGGCCAATGACGCAGTTGTTACGCCGCCTCGCCTTCTTCCTTGGGCTGGGCGAGGATCTTCACCGAGCCGCCAGCCTTCTCGACCGCCGCGATCGCGGTCTTGCTGGCGCCGTGCACTTCGATGTTGAGCTTGGACTTGAGCTCGCCACGGCCGAGCAGCCGCAGGCCGGCCTTGGCGCGGCGCAGCACGCCGCCCTTCACCAGGGCCTCGACGTTGACGACGCTGCCGGCGTCGATCTTCTTGGCGTCGACCGCTTCCTGGAGCCGGTCGAGATTGATCTCGGCGAACTCGACGCGGAAGATGTTGTTGAAGCCGCGCTTGGGCAGACGGCGATGCATCGGCATCTGGCCGCCCTCGAAACCCTTGATGCGCACGCCCGAACGCGCGGTCTGGCCCTTGCCGCCGCGGCCGGACTGCTTGCCCTTGCCGGAACCGATGCCGCGGCCGACGCGCATACGCTTCTTGCGCGAGCCGGCGTTGTCGGCGATATCGCTGAGCTTCATCGCCCTTCTCCTTGTGTCTTGCGCACGATCTTCACCGAAAACGGCCTCCCGTTTTTCGGGACCGTGCGCCTTTGCTTACTTCTCGTCGATGATGCGGACGAGATGGTGAACCTTCTCGATCATGCCGCGGACCGCCGGGGTATCAGGCAGTTCGCTGGTACGGCCGATCTTGTTGAGCTTGAGCCCGATCAGGGTCGAGCGCTGCGAGTGATGGCGGCGGATCGCGCTGCCGGTCTGCTCGACCTTGATCGTCTTTGCGGTCGTAACGGCACTCTTGGCCATGGGAGTCTACTCCGAAGCTTCCGTTAGTCGGCAGCCGCCTCGGCATCGCCACCGATACGGCGCGACTGCAGAGTG
The DNA here is from genome assembly GCF_025200925.1 of Bradyrhizobium sp. CB1015. Lineage (GTDB taxonomy): Bacteria > Pseudomonadota > Alphaproteobacteria > Rhizobiales > Xanthobacteraceae > Bradyrhizobium. The sequence goes on from NZ_CP104174.1 coordinate 5,785,831, forward strand.
GACACCTTGATGTTGCGGCGGGCTGCGACCGAGCGCGGCGAATCCTGGTGCTTCAGCGCGTCGAAGGTCGCGCGCACCATGTTGTACGGGTTCGACGAGCCGATCGATTTCGCCACCACGTCCTGGACGCCGAGCGTCTCGAACACGGCGCGCATCGGGCCGCCGGCGATGATGCCGGTACCGGCCGGAGCTGCACGCAGATAGACACGGCCCGCGCCATGACGGCCGGCGATGTCGTGATGGAGCGTGCGGCCCTCGCGCAGCGACACCCGCGTCAGGTTGCGCTTGGCGGACTCGGTCGCCTTGCGGATCGCCTCAGGCACTTCGCGCGCCTTGCCGTGACCGAAGCCGGCGCGGCCCTTCTGGTCGCCGATCACGACCAGCGCTGCGAAACCGAAGCGCTTGCCGCCCTTGACGACCTTGGCCACGCGGTTGATGTGGACGAGCTTGTCGACGAACTCGCTGTCACGCTCCTCGCGCTCCCTGCGTTCACGTCCGCCGCCGCGTTGATCGCGTCCACCACGTTGTTCGCGTTCAGCTGCCATGGTTTTTCCAATCCTTCAGAGGCTTACGCCTCAATCCTCAAATTCTGTTAGAAGCTCAGCCCACTCTCACGCGCAGCGTCGGCCAGAGCCTTGACGCGCCCGTGATAGAGATAGCCGCCGCGATCGAACACGACTTCCTTGACGCCCTTCTCGACCGCGCGCTCGGCCAGCAGCTTGCCGACCGCCTTCGCCGCATCGATATCGGCGCCGGTCTTGCCGCCGTCGCGCATCGACTTCTCGAGCGACGAGGCAGAGGCAAGCGTCTCGCCCTTCAGGTCGTCGATGACCTGGGCGTAGATGTGCTTGGACGAGCGGAACACCGACAGGCGCGGACGGCCGCCGGCGGAACGGCGCAGCTTCAGCCGCACACTCCGCTTGCGCCGGGCATTCGTAACCTTGGCTTTCGACATGACCGGCTCCGTTACTTCTTCTTGCCTTCCTTGCGGAAGATGAATTCGCCCACATACTTCACGCCCTTGCCCTTGTAGGGCTCCGGCGGACGATAGGAGCGGATCTCGGCGGCGACCTGGCCGACGCGCTGGACGTCGCTGCCTGCCACCGTGATCTCGGTCGGCTTCGGCACGGTGATCGTGATCCCCTCGGGGATCGGATAGATCACGTCATGGCTGTAGCCGAGCGCGAGCTGCAGGTTCTTGCCCTGCATCGCGGCGCGATAGCCGACGCCGGTAATCTCGAGCTTCTTCTCGAAACCCTTGGTGACGCCTTCGACCAGATTCGCGACCTGGGCGCGAGCGGTGCCGTACAGCGCCCGCGCGCGGTTGGTCTCGATCCGCGGCTTGACCTTGACCTGGCCGTTCTCGAGCTTCACCTCGACGTCGTCGTGGACGATGAACTGAAGCTGGCCCTTCGGCCCCTTCATCTTGACGGTCTGGCCGTCGACGGTCGCGGTAACGCCCGACGGCACCGTCACAGGCTTTTTGCCAACACGTGACATGGATCGAAAATCCTTCTCAGAACACCGTGAAGAGGACTTCACCGCCCACATTCGCGTCGCGCGCGCTGTGGTCGGCCATGATCCCCTTCGGCGTCGACAACACCGAAATGCCGAGACCGTTATTCACCCGCGGCAGGTTCTTCACCGAGGCGTAGACTCTGCGCCCGGGCTTGGAAACGCGTTCAATCTCGCGGATGACGGGCTCGCCGTCGAAATACTTCAGCTCGATCTCGATCTCGCTGCGGCCCGAGGAGTGCTCGAGCGTGGCGTAACCGCGGATGTAGCCCTCGGCCTTCAGAACCTCGAGCACGTTCTCGCGCATCTTCGAGCCGGGCGTGGAGACCTTGGTCTTCGAACGCATCTGCGCGTTGCGGATACGGGTGATCAGATCGCTGATTGGATCGTGCGTAGACATCTAAACGACCCTCCTTACCAGCTGGACTTCACGAGGCCCGGGACCATGCCCTTGGAGCCAAGTTCGCGCAGCGCGATACGGGACAGCTTGTTCTTGCGATAGTTCGAGCGCGGACGGCCCGACAGCTCGCAGCGCATGCGGATGCGGGTCGCCGACGAGTTGCGCGGCATTTCCGCCAGCTTCAGGGTCGCGGCGAACCGCTCCTCCATCGGCAGCGTCTTGTCGGCGATGATCGCCTTCAACCGCTCGCGCTTGGCTGCGGCGTTCTTCACCATCCGCTTGCGCCGGTTGTTCTTCTCGACTGAACTCTTCTTTGCCATGCTTGGCTCCTGGGTATCCGCGTTTGAGAGGCTCTAAGTCAGCGTCTCACTGCCGGAACGGGAAATTGAAAGCGGTCAACAAGGCCCTCGCCTCTTCGTCGGTCTTGGCCGTGGTGCAGACGGTGATGTCCATACCGCGGGCTTCCGAGACCTTGTCGAAGTCGATCTCGGGGAAAATGATGTGCTCCTTGATGCCGAGCGAGTAGTTGCCGCGGCCATCGAAGCTCTTCGGGTTCAGGCCGCGGAAGTCGCGCACACGCGGCAGCGCCACGTTCACCAGGCGATCGATGAACTCGTACATGCGGGCCTTGCGCAGCGTGACCTTGCAGCCGATCGGCTGGTTCTCACGCAGCTTGAAGGTCGCGATCGCGATGCGCGAATAGGTCACGATCGCCTTCTGGCCGGCGATCTGGGTCAGTTCGGCAGCGGCGGTCTCGGCCTTCTTGCGGTCGTTGACGGAATCGCCAACGCCCATGTTCAGCACGACCTTGTCCAGGCGCGGAACCTGCATGACGTTCTCGTAACCGAACTTCTCGGTCAGAGCCGTGCGGATCTTCGCGTCATATTCCGCGCGCAGGCGCGGCGTGTAAGCGGCCTCAGCCATCGATCTCAGCTCCCGAGCTCTTGGCGATGCGGACCTTCTTGCCGTCCGCCAGAATCTTGAATCCGACGCGGGTCGGCTTTCCGTCCTTGCCGACATACGCGATGTTGGACAGGTGGATCGGCGCCTCTTTCGAGATGATGCCGCCCTCCTGGGCCTGCGTCTGCTTCTGGTGACGCTTGACCATGTTGATGCCGCGCACCAGCGCGGTGCCGGCGTCGGGGCGAACCTCGAACACTTCGCCGGTGCGGCCCTTGTCGCGGCCGGTCAGCACGACGACCTTGTCGCCCTTGCGGATCTTCGCAGCCATCACAGCACCTCCGGCGCGAGCGAGATGATCTTCATGTGGTTCTTGGCGCGCAGCTCGCGCGGCACGGGCCCGAAGATACGGGTGCCGACCGGCTCGGACTGGTTGTTGATCAGCACGGCGGCGTTGCGGTCGAAGCGGATGACCGAGCCGTCGGCGCGGCGGATGTCCTTACGGACGCGCACCACGACGGCCTTCATCACGTCGCCCTTCTTCACCTTGCCACGCGGAATGGCTTCCTTGATCGACACGACAATGATGTCGCCGATCGTGGCGTAGCGGCGCTTGGAGCCCCCGAGCACCTTGATACACATGACACGGCGTGCGCCAGAATTGTCGGCCACGTCGAGGTTGGTCTGCATCTGAATCATTGATGCACCTCGTCCTCTTTCTCTTTGCGCCAGCCCAGCCGGCGCTCAACATTTCCCTGAAGTCGGTCGGCTAAAGCCAACAGATCAGGCGCTTTTCTTGTGTTCGCCCCGGATCACGACCCAGCGCTTCAACTTCGAAATCGGCTTGGTTTCCTCGATCCACACCATGTCGCCCGGCTTGAACTGGTTGCTCTCGTCGTGCGCGTGGTAGTTCTTCGAACGGCGGATCGTCTTCTTGTAGATCGGGTGCGTGAAGCGGCGGTCGACGCGCACCACGATGGTCTTGGCTTGCTTGTCGCTGACGACCACGCCCTGCAAAGTACGTTTCGGCATCTTCGTAAGCCTCTTACTTCTTCTTCGCGCGCGTCTGCGCGGCGATGGTCTTGATCCGGGCGATGTCACGGCGGGCCTCGCGCAGGCGCGAGGTGTTCTCGAGCTGCCCGGTGGCGCGCTGGAAGCGCAGGTTGAAGCGCTCCTTCTTCAGGTTCAGGATGGCCTCATCCTGCTGGTCGGGGCTCATCGCACGGATGTCTTCGATCTTCATCTGGGCCATGGCCATTACTCCGCAATGCGCTCGACGAAGCGCGTCTTGATCGGCAGCTTGGCGGCCGCCAGGGTCAGCGCCTCACGCGCCGTCTGGGTGTTGACGCCGTCGATCTCGAACAGCACCCGGCCCGGCTTGACGCGCGCGACCCACAATTCCGGCGAACCCTTGCCGGAGCCCATGCGGACTTCGGCCGGCTTCTTCGACACCGGAACGTCGGGGAACACGCGGATCCAGACGCGGCCGGCGCGCTTCATGTGGCGGGTCAGCGCGCGGCGGGCGGCTTCGATCTGGCGCGCGGTGACACGCTCAGGCTCGGTCGCCTTCAGGCCGAACTGGCCGAACGCCAACGTCGCGCCCGAAGACGCAACGCCGTGGATGCGGCCCTTATGCGCCTTCCGGAACTTCGTTTTCTTAGGTTGCATCATGGCTTTAAGCCCTCAAATTCCTGTCTGGCTTCAGGCAGCGGCCGTCTCGCGGCGCTGACGGCCACCGCGATCGCCACTGCCGCCGGTCTCGCCTTCGGCCATTCTCTTGTCCTGGGCCATCGGGTCGTGCTCGAGGATCTCGCCCTTGAAGATCCAGACCTTGACGCCGCAGGTGCCGAAGGTCGTGAACGCGGTCGCAACGCCGTAGTCGATGTCGGCACGCAGCGTGTGCAGCGGCACGCGGCCTTCGCGGTACCATTCCATGCGCGCGATTTCCGCACCGCCCAGACGTCCCGAGCAGTTGATGCGGATGCCTTCCGCGCCAAGACGCATCGCCGACTGCACGGCGCGCTTCATGGCTCGGCGGAACGCCACGCGGCGCTCGAGCTGCTGCGCGATCGATTCGGCCACCAGCGTCGCATCGAGCTCCGGCTTGCGGATCTCGACGATGTTGATGACGACGTCGGACGAGGTGATGTCAGCAACCTTCTTGCGCAGCTTGTCGATGTCCGCGCCCTTCTTGCCGATCACCACGCCCGGACGGGCCGAGTGGATGGTGACGCGGCACTTCTTGTGCGGACGCTCGATCACGATGCGGGCGACGGCCGCCTGCTTGAGCTCCTTGTGCAGGATCTCGCGGATCTTGACGTCCTCGTGCAACAGCTTGCCGTATTCCTGCTTGCCGGCGAACCAGCGCGAATCCCAGGTCCGGTTGATGCCGAGACGCAGACCGATCGGATTGATCTTTTGACCCATCGTGTTCTCCTGCGCCCTTAAGCGGCGGCTTCAGCTTCGACCTGACGAACGATGATCGTCAGCTGCGAAAACGGTTTGTAGACCCGGCCCGAGCGGCCGCGACCGCGGGCGGCGAAGCGCTTCATCACGAGGCCGTTGCCGACGAAGGCCTGCGCCACGACGAGATCGTCGACGTCGAGGTCGTGGTTGTTCTCGGCGTTGGCGATCGCCGATTCCAGGCACTTCTTCACGTCGACCGCGATCCGCTTGCGCGAAAACTGCAGGTCGGCGAGCGCGGCAGACGCCTTCCGGCCGCGAATGAGCTGGGCGACCAGGTTGAGCTTCTGCGGGCTCACCCGCAGCATCCGGGCGACCGCCCTGGCCTCGTTGTCGGCGAGGCTCCGTTCGCGCTTAGGTTTGCTCATCGTTTAATCCTCAAGCCTTCTTGGCTTTCTTGTCGCCGGAGTGGCCATGGAAGGTCCGGGTCGGCGAGAACTCGCCGAACTTGTGACCGACCATTTCCTCGTTCACGGCCACCGGCACGTGCTTCTGACCATTGTAGACGCCGAAGGTCAGGCCGACGAATTGCGGCAGGATCGTCGAGCGACGGCTCCAGATCTTGATGACGTCGTGACGGCCGGACGCGCGCGCGGCATCTGCCTTCTTGAGCAGAGAACCCTCGACGAACGGGCCTTTCCAGACTGAACGAACCATGTCCGGCGTTCCTTACTTCTTCCGCTTGTGGCGGCTTAGGAGAATGAATTTGTTGGTCGACTTGTTGGTGCGGGTCTTCTTGCCCTTGGTCGGCTTGCCCCACGGGGTGACCGGGTGACGGCCGCCCGAGGTACGACCTTCACCACCGCCGTGCGGATGGTCGATCGGGTTCATCGCGACACCGCGGTTGTGCGGCCTGCGGCCCATCCAACGCTTGCGACCGGCCTTGCCGATCGAAGTGTTCATGTGATCCGGGTTCGACACCGCGCCGATCGTGCCGCGGCAACGGCCGTGCACCAGGCGCTGCTCGCCCGAGTTCAGGCGGATGATGACGTAATCCTGGTCGCGGCCGACGAGCTGGGCGTAGGTGCCGGCGGAACGGGCGAGCTGACCGCCCTTCCCGATCTTGACCTCGATGTTGTGGATGATCGTACCGACCGGCATGTTGCCGAGCGGCATGACGTTGCCCGGCTTCACGTCGACGTAGTTGCCGGCGATGATCGTGTCGCCCACGGCCAGGCGCTGCGGCGCCAGGATGTAGGCCTGCTCGCCGTCCTGATACTTGATCAGCGCGATGAAGCCGGTCCGGTTGGGATCATATTCCAGCCGCTCGACGGTCGCGGGCACGTCGACCTTCTCACGCTTGAAGTCGACGGTACGCAGCGTCTGCTTGTGACCGCCGCCGCGGAAGCGCACGGTGATGCGGCCGGTGTTGTTGCGGCCGCCCGAGGACTTCTTGCCTTCGGTGAGCGCCTTCAGCGGCTTGCCCTTGTAGAGGGCCGAACGATCGACCATGACCAGCTGGCGCTGGCCCGGCGTCGTGGGATTGAATGTCTTCAGTGCCATCGTCGTACGACCTTACAGACCGGTGGTGACGTCGATCCGGTGACCCTCTTCGAGGGTCACGATCGCGCGTTTGCTGTTCGACTGCGAGCCGATGGTGCCGCGGAAGGCCTTGACCTTGCCCTTGCGGACCAGCGTGTTGACGCTCTTGACCTTGACGTCGAACAGCTTCTCGATCGCTTCCTTGATCTGCGGCTTGGTCGCCTTGGCGGCCACCTTGAACAGCACCTTGTTGTGCTCCGAGGCGATCGTCGCCTTTTCGGTCACGACCGGCGACAGGATCACGTCGTAGTGGCGAGGCTCGATGTTCTTGCTCATTTGAAGCGCGCCTCCAGCGCATCGATGGCGGCCTTGGTCAGAACGAGCTTCTGACGGCGCAGGATGTCATAGACGTTGATGCCCTGGATCGGCAGCACGTCCATGTTCGGGATGTTGCGGGCCGCAGCGGCGAAGCCGTTGTTGAGCTCGGCACCGTCGATGATCAGCGCGTTGGTCAGGCCGAGACCAGAGAAGTGGCCGAGCAGCGCCTTGGTTTTGGCGGTCTCGAGCGCGGCCTTCTCGATCACGACGAGATCGCCGTCCTTGGCCTTGGCCGAGAGCGCATGCTTCAGAGCGAGCGCACGGACCTTCTTCGGCAGGTCGGTGGCGTGCGAACGCACCACCGGACCGAAGGCACGACCGCCGCCGCGGAACTGCGGCACGCGGGCCGAGCCGTGACGAGCACCGCCGGTGCCCTTCTGCTTGTACATCTTCTTGCCGGTGCGCCAGATCTCGGCGCGGCCCTTGGCCTTGTGTGTGCCGGCCTGGCGCTTGTTGAGCTGCCATTGCACGCAGCGCGCGATGATGTCCTCGCGCGGCTCGAGGCCGAAAATGGCGTCGGACAGCTGGACGGAGCCCGCTTCCTTACCTTCGAGGGTGGTGACCTTCAATTCCATCTCACGCCTCCTGCGCAGCCGGAGCGGCTTCCGCGTCGCCAGCAACCTTGAACTTGCCGGGCTTCGGAGCTTCCTTCGGCAGCGGCTTCTTGACGGCGTCGCGCACGCGGATCCAGCCGCCCTTGGAGCCGGGAACGGCGCCTTCGACGAGGATCAGGCCGCGCTCGACATCGGTCTGGACGACGCGAAGGTTGAGCGTGGTGATGCGGTCGACACCCATGTGGCCGGGCATCTTCTTGTTCTTCCAGGTCTTGCCGGGGTCCTGACGGCCGCCGGTCGAGCCGATCGAGCGGTGCGAGATCGACACACCGTGCGTGGCGCGCAGACCGCCGAAGTTCCAGCGCTTCATGCCGCCGGCGAAGCCCTTACCGACCGAGGTGCCGGTGACGTCGACGAACTGGCCGACGACGAAGTGGTCGGCCTGGATCTCGGCGCCGACCGGGATCATGGCGTCCGCGGTGACGCGGAATTCCTCGACCCGGCGCTTCGGCTCGACCTTGGCGACCGCGAACTGGCCGCGCTCGGCCTTCGGCATGTAAACGGTCTTGCGGCTGCCCGAACCGAGCTGGAGCGCGACGTAACCGTTCTTCTCTTCGGTGCGGTGGCCTACGACCTGGCAATTGCCGAGCTTCAGCACGGTCACGGGGATATGTTCGCCGGCCTCCGTGAAGACCCGCGTCATCCCGACCTTTTGTGCGATCACTCCGGAGCGCATCGGCTTGCTTCCTGTTCTCTTTGTCCGCTTTTGGCGAACGGGATCCAAAATCTTAGAGCTTGATCTCGACGTCGACACCGGCGGCCAGGTCGAGCTTCATCAGAGCATCGACGGTCTGCGGGGTCGGATCGACGATGTCGAGCAGGCGCTTGTGCGTGCGCATCTCGAACTGTTCGCGGCTCTTCTTGTCGACGTGGGGCGAACGGTTGACGGTGAACTTCTCGATGCGGGTGGGCAGCGGAATGGGTCCGCGGACCTGCGCGCCGGTGCGCTTCGCCGTGTTCACGATCTCACGGGTCGACGTATCGAGGATACGATGGTCGAACGCCTTGAGACGGATACGAATGTTTTGGCCGTTCATTGCCGTGCTTTCTTTAGTGAGTGGCGAGTAGCGAGTAGCGAATAGAGTTCCCTATTCGCCACTCACCATTCCCTATTCGCTTGTTACTCGATGATCGAGGCGACGACGCCGGCGCCGACGGTGCGGCCGCCTTCGCGGATCGCGAAACGGAGCTTCTCTTCCATCGCGATCGGGACGATCAGGTGCACTTCCATCGCGATGTTGTCGCCCGGCATCACCATCTCGGTGCCTTCCGGCAGGTGCACGACACCGGTCACGTCGGTGGTGCGGAAGTAGAACTGCGGACGGTAGTTGGTGAAGAACGGGGTGTGGCGACCGCCTTCTTCCTTGGTGAGGATGTAGGCCTCAGCCTTGAACTTGGTGTGCGGCTTGACCGAACCCGGCTTGGCCAGAACCTGGCCGCGCTCGACGTCCTCGCGCTTGGTGCCGCGGAGCAGCGCGCCGATGTTGTCGCCGGCCTGGCCCTGATCGAGCAGCTTGCGGAACATTTCGACGCCGGTGACGGTGGTCTTCTGGGTGGCGCGGAGACCGACGATCTCGATTTCCTCGCCGACCTTGACGACGCCGCGCTCGACACGGCCGGTCACGACGGTGCCGCGGCCCGAGATCGAGAACACGTCTTCAACCGGCATCAGGAACGGCTGGTCGATCGGACGCTCCGGCTGCGGGATGTACTCGTCGACGTTGCGCATCAGCTCGAGGATGGCGTCGTGGCCGAGCTTCTTGTCGGAGTCCTCGAGAGCGGCGAGCGCCGAACCCTTGATGATCGGGATCTTGTCGCCGGGGAATTCGTACTTCGAGAGCAGCTCGCGGACTTCGAGCTCGACCAGCTCGAGCAGCTCCGGATCGTCGACCATGTCGCACTTGTTGAGGAACACGACGAGCGCGGGCACGCCGACCTGGCGGGCGAGCAGGATGTGCTCGCGGGTCTGCGGCATCGGGCCGTCAGCGGCCGACACGACCAGGATCGCACCGTCCATCTGGGCGGCGCCGGTGATCATGTTCTTCACGTAGTCGGCGTGGCCGGGGCAGTCGACGTGGGCGTAGTGGCGGTTCGTGGTCTCGTACTCGACGTGCGCGGTCGAGATGGTGATGCCGCGCGCCTTCTCTTCCGGCGCCTTGTCGATCTGGTCGTACGCGGTGAACGTCGCACCGCCGGTCTCGGCGAGGATCTTGGTGATCGCCGCGGTCAGCGACGTCTTGCCATGGTCGACGTGACCGATGGTGCCGATGTTGCAGTGCGGCTTGGTACGTTCAAACTTTGCTTTGGCCATTTGACTCTCCGTTCAATCGTCAGCTTGAGACCGACGACAATCAGGCAAACTTCTTCTGGACTTCTGCCGACACGTTGGCCGGCGCTTCTGCGTAGTGATCGAACTGCATGGTGAAGGTCGCGCGACCCTGGCTCATCGAGCGCAGATTGTTCACGTAACCGAACATGTTCATGAGCGGCACCATCGCGTTGATGACGTTGGCGTTGCCGCGCATGTCCTGCCCCTGGATCTGACCGCGCCGGGAATTCAGGTCGCCGATGACCGAGCCGGTATAGTCTTCCGGGGTCACCACCTCGACCTTCATGATCGGCTCGAGCAGGACCGACTTGCCCATCTGCAGCGCTTCGCGGAAGCAGGCGCGCGAAGCGATTTCGAAGGCGAGCGCCGACGAGTCGACATCGTGATACTTGCCGTCGACGAGCTGCACCTTGACGTCGACCACGGGGAAGCCCGCGACCACGCCGGACGACAGCACGCTCTCGAGGCCCTTCTCGACGCCGGGGATGTATTCCTTCGGCACCGCGCCGCCGACGATCTTCGATTCGAACTCGAAGCCCTTGCCGGGCTCGTTCGGCTCGACGATGAACGACACGGCCGCGAACTGGCCGGTACCGCCGGTCTGCTTCTTGTGGGTGTAGCTGTGCTCGACCCGCTTGGTGATGCGCTCGCGGAACGCGACCTGCGGCGCACCGATGTTGGCGTCGACCTTGTAGGTGCGCTTGAGGATGTCGACCTTGATGTCGAGATGGAGCTCGCCCATGCCCTTGAGGATGGTCTGGCCGGACTCGTGGTCGGTCGACACGCGGAAGGACGGATCCTCCGCGGCGAGCTTGGCCAGCGCCACGCCCAGCTTCTCCTGGTCGGCCTTGGACTTCGGCTCGATCGCGATCTCGATGACCGGCTCGGGGAATTCCATCTTCTCGAGGATGACCTGATGGTCGGGATCGCACAGCGTGTCACCGGTGCGCGCTTCCTTCAGACCCGCCAGCGCGACGATGTCGCCGGCATAGGCTTCCTTGATGTCCTCGCGGTTGTTCGCATGCATCAACAGCATGCGCCCGATCCGCTCCTTCTTCTCGCGGGTCGAGTTCACGACGCCGGTGCCGCTCTGTAGAATGCCGGAATAGATGCGGCAGAAGGTGATGGTGCCGACGAACGGGTCGTCCATGATCTTGAACGCGAGCAGCGCCAGCGGCTCCTTGTCGTCCGCCTTGCGCACGACTTCGTTGCCCTTGTCGTCGGTGCCCTTGATCGCGGGCACGTCGAGCGGCGACGGCAGGTAGTCGACGACGGCGTCGAGCAGCGGCTGCACGCCCTTGTTCTTGAAGGCCGAGCCGCACAGCACGGGATAGAACGCGCCGGTCAGCACCGCCTTGCGGATCAGGCGCTTCAGGGTCGCCTCGTCCGGCTCCTTGCCGTCGAGATAGGCGGCCATGGCGTCGTCGTCGAGCTCGACGGCGGCTTCCACCATCTTCTCGCGGTATTCCTTGGCCTGGTCGACGAGATCTTCCGGAATGTCGACATAGTCGAACTTCGCGCCGAGCGATTCATCGTTCCAGATGACGCCTTTCATCTTCACGAGGTCGACGAGACCCTTGAAGTTGTTCTCGGCACCGATCGGAAGCTGGATCGCGACGGGCTTGGCGCCCAGACGGTCGACGATGTCCGACAGACACTTGAAGAAGTCGGCACCGATCTTGTCCATCTTGTTGGCGAAGACGATGCGCGGAACCTTGTACTTGTCGCCCTGGCGCCAGACCGTCTCGGTCTGGGGCTCGACGCCCTGGTTGGAGTCGAGCACGCAGACGGCGCCGTCGAGCACGCGGAGCGAACGCTCGACTTCGATGGTGAAGTCGACGTGGCCGGGCGTGTCGATGATGTTCAGGCGCTTGCCGTTCCAGAACGCGGTGGTCGCAGCCGAGGTGATCGTGATGCCACGCTCCTGCTCCTGCTCCATCCAGTCCATCGTCGCGGCACCTTCGTGCACTTCGCCGATCTTGTGGCTCTTGCCGGTGTAATAGAGGATGCGCTCGGTGGTCGTGGTCTTGCCGGCGTCGATATGCGCCATGATACCGAAGTTACGGTAGTCCTCGATGGCATGTTGGCGGGGCATGGGCGTTCCTTGCGAGTCCGAGTGTGTCGCCGTTACCAGCGATAATGCGAGAAGGCGCGGTTGGCTTCCGCCATGCGGTGCACGTCTTCGCGCTTCTTGACGGCGTTCCCCCGGTTGTTCGATGCGTCCAAGAGCTCGGCCGAGAGCCGCTCGGTCATCGTCTTCTCGTTGCGCTCGCGGGCAGCCGCGATCAGCCAACGAATGCCGAGAGCCTGCCGGCGGGTCGAGCGAACCTCGACCGGAACCTGGTAGGTCGCGCCGCCGACGCGGCGGGAGCGAACCTCGATCGTCGGCATGACGTTCTCGAGCGCCTGCTCGAACACGCCGAGCGGGTTCTGCTTGGTCTTGCTCTCGATGATGCCGAACGCACCATAGACGATGCCTTCCGCAACCGACTTCTTGCCGGCGTACATCACCGAGTTCATGAACTTCGTGACGATGATGTTCCCGAACTTCGGATCCGGAAGAACTTCGCGCTTTTCCGCAGAGTGGCGACGAGACATAGGCTTGGTTCCCGCTTACTTCGGACGCTTGGCGCCGTACTTCGAACGACGCTGCTTACGGTTCTTGACGCCCTGGGTGTCCAGAACGCCGCGGAGGATGTGATAGCGCACGCCCGGCAAGTCCTTGACGCGGCCGCCGCGGATCATGACCACCGAGTGCTCCTGGAGGTTATGGCCCTCGCCAGGGATGTAGCCGATCACCTCGAAGCCGTTGGTCAGGCGCACCTTGGCAACCTTACGAAGCGCCGAGTTCGGCTTCTTCGGGGTCGTGGTGTAGACGCGCGTGCAAACACCACGCTTCTGCGGCGACTGCTGCAGCGCCGGCACCTTCTTGCGCGACTTCTGCACTTCCCGCGGTTGAGCGATCAGCTGGTTGATCGTCGGCATTCTGGCCTTCACCCTTTTTCTGCCGCGGCCCCTCTCGGGTCCGCTGTCTTGCCGCGGCCCGTCACCGGGTCCGCAAATTCTGCTCGAGCTACCCGCCCGAAGGGGCCGCCTTGCGCGAAATAACCCACGCAAAGCGAAATTGCGCCAACCGCTCCATTAACGAGCGGAAAGCGCTTCGACGCCACAGAGGACCGCAGTCTTGAGGCCGCTCAGCGTAATGCCGCGGCCCGCGCACTGAGGTCATGCATCCGAATTCAATCTCAAGAGGACGTGCTCAAGAGAACTAAAGTCGCACCGGCATTGCCTAGCTATGATCGACAGCGTTTGAGCGGCATTCGTCGAGGTTGGTGCCCGTCTTAGCGACCCCTTGCAGATCTAGTCTTTGGGGATCAACGGGTGGCCCGTTCCGACGCTGGCGATGCTCACCGCCTGTCGTTAAGTGAGGCGCTTTCTATAAGTGAGAATCGGTCAAGTCAAGGTGAAACGACAGTCTCAAAGCGCTTCATGCGCCTGCAGAAAATAGCCTCCTGGCCGCCTCCCCGCGCTTGGAGGACATAGGACCGAACGGCTTGGCCGATCAGATCGAAAGGCTAATTACACCCGGATTTAATGTTATTTTATTGCCAGCCTGAGGGCATTTTTCCTGACTACGCACAGTTCGCTGGCTGGAGGCCGGCCGTTCCAGCTTTCCCGCCGCGCCCCGTTGCCCGGTGAGGCGGGGATTCCGCCGGACTTGTTGCTCCGCGGAAGGCTTTTGCCCAAAGCCACGCGCGCGAAAAAAAGCGGCGCCGCGGCGGCCGAACGCCTCGGAACAGAGAATCGACGAGTCGGTGCCGAACGTTGCTCGCGAGACGCGACAATCGAACGCGATCGGCTCCCCCGAGCTGAACCGCGGTCACTCCTTCTCGTCGTCCTCATCGTCCTCGAGGTCTTCGTCCTCGTCGTCCTCGTCGCGGCCGTCGTCGGCGTGAGCTGCCGTGCCGTGGGGCTGGTGGATCTGGTCGTTCCACAGCTTGCGATAGGTGCCGTTCTTGGCGAGCAGCTCGGCGTGGGAGCCGCGCTCGATCGCTCTGCCCCCTGAAATCACGATGATCTCGTCCATCTCGACCACCGAGGTCAGGCGGTGGGTCGACCAGATCATGGTGCGGCCCTTGGCGACCTTGAGCAGCGTGCGGTTGATCGCGGCCTCGGTGGTCTGGTCCAGCGCCGAAGTGGCCTCGTCCAGCAGCAGCACGGAGGGGTTCCGGATGATCGCGCGCGCGATCGCGATGCGCTGGCGCTGGCCGCCCGAGAGCGTATCGCCGCGCTCGCCGACCGGCGTGTCGTAGCGCTGCGGCAGGCTCATGATGTAGCGGTGGATCTCGGCCTTCTTGGCGGCCTCCTCCACCTCCTCGTCGGTCGCGCCCTCCTTGCCGAGCCGGATGTTCTCCCGGATCGACATGTTGAACAGCATGTTCTCCTGGAACACCACCGCCATGCTCCGGCGCAGCGAATCCAGCGTCACCTTGCGGACGTCGACGCCGTCGATGGTGACGCGGCCTTCGTCGGGCACGTAGAGCCGCAGGATCAGATTGAGCAGCGTGCTCTTGCCGGAGCCGCTAGGACCGACGATCGCGATGCGCTTGCCGGCATTGAGCTTGAGGCTGAGATTGTCCAGCACCGGCGTCTGGCTACCCTCGTACTGGAAGGTGACGTGATCGAACGTAATGTCGTTGGTGATGCGCGGCAGATCGGGCGCGCCGGGACGATCTGCGCCGCGGGTCGGCTCGTCGAGCAATTCCTGGATGTGACGGATCGCGGCGGCCGAGGAGATCGACACCGGGATGAAATGCATCACATGGGCGATGTTGTAGGAGACCTCCCAGAACGCGCTCTCGAAGGTGACGAAGGTGCCGATGGTGATCTGGCCCTTGGTCGCCAGATAGGCGCCGATCGCGAGCACCACGAGGTGCAGGAGGAGCACCGAGATGGTGACCGTCCGCTCCACCATGGTCGAGAGGAACGCGGCCGAGGCGATCTTGTTGCGGGTCTCGTCGTTGCGCAAGGTGAAGAAACCGAACATCTTGCGCTGCAGGCTGAATGCCTTGATCACCGCCTGGGCCGCCACGTTCTCCTGCACCATGCCGAGCAGCGCACTCTCGTTCAGCTTCTGCTCGTAATTGGCCTGCACCGCCTTCGGCGTCAGGATCCGCGGGCCGATCAGCGTGATCGGGAACACCAGCAGCGCGACGACGGCGAGCTGCCAGTTGAGGAAGACCATCAGGATGATGCCGGCGATCAGCTCCAGGAACGGCAGCGCAGCACTGTTGGCGAACGTCTTGACCGCGCCTTCGAAGGCCGAGAGATCGACCGAGAAGCGCGACAGGATCTCGCCGCGCCGGGTGCGGCCGAAATAGGCCGACGGCAGGTCCTGGACGTGCTCGAACAGGCGCTTGCGGACATCGGAGATGACGCAAGCGGCAAGGCGCGCGTCCCAGCGTTCGTACCAGACCGCAACGATCGAGGTGAAGATGCCGGCGACGGCGAGCACGCCGAGGATCTTGTAGAGCGCCTGAAAATCCTCCTCGCCGAGCGCATCGTCGATCAGGAACTTGAGGCTGAGCGGCATGATGACGTTGAACAACGTCTCGACCACGACGCCGAATGCCACGAATGACAGCATCCTCTTGTAATTGGACAGATAGGGCTTGACGAACCCGACGATGGTCGCAAGCGCGCCGGCAGCTTCGCGCGCGGTAAAGACGACGAGATCCTCGTCCTCATCGTCGTCGTCGAGCTCCAGCTCGTCATCCCCATCGTCTTCGGCGTCCTCGTCGTCTTCGACGTCCGGCTTGGCAGCATCGGCGAGCTTGTCGTCGAGCCCGGCCGCCTCTTCCGCGGCGAGCTTCTGTTGGTCGGGAGAGAGAGGCTTGTCGCCGGGCAAGAAGGGCTTGGATGCCATGAAACCAACCGATGCTGACGGCCGGCATGACCGCAGAGAACGCAGGAATAGCGGCAACCGCTATTGCACCGATTCTATGCGATCAGGATCAATTCGGCAAAACAATTGGCGAATTCGATTCCCGTTCCCTGGGACTAGTCCTCGTCCTCGACCTTGTCGAAGAAGGAATAGCGCAAGCTGTCCGCGTCGGCGTACCACTGCCCCGGTCCCTTGTTGGCGGCGAGCGTCGCCTCCCAGAGCGCATCGGTGCAATCCTTGCGGTGCATCGACAGGTCGAAGCCGTTGCCGAAGAACAGCTCGGACCATTCCCACCAGGTGCCGAGCTTCTTCACCCCGCGCAGGAGGTCGTAGCGGTCGATCAATGCCGGCGCCATGTCCGAGGTGATGGAGCCGAACACGAGGCCGGTCTTGACCACGCGGTTGAACTCGCGGATGGCGCGGGCGACCTGCTTCGGGGAAACGTGGCAGAGGCTGGTTTCGAACACGAAGTCGAACGTACCGTCCTTGAACGGCATGTCGGTGATCGAGCCGAGCTTGTTGTACTTCTTCAGCGCTTTCGGCGTCTTGGCATGGATGGCGCGGTTGTTCTCGATCCCCCATGCGTCGATACCGCGATCGCGTAGCGCGCCGACCAGCTCGCCGCTGGCGGAGCCCGCGACCAGCAGCTTGGTGCCCGCCGCATTGCCCCAGACGATGCCGATCAGCTTCGTCAGGTAGTCGGGATCGGTGAAGTGCCGCCACGCTTGGTGATAGGGGCCGAGGCCGCGATAATTCTCGAAATAATCGCGATCGATCTTGTTCGAGAGCGGCTTCTCGCTCTGCGCGCGTTCGCGGCGCAGGCGCATCATCTCGGTCAGGATGATGTCCGTCGCCGCGTCCGAGGAATCGAGCAGGCCGTTCAGCGTCGAATCGAACAGATAGTCGCCGACCACCACGATGCCGGGGTGCTCCTTCGGCTCGGGCCGGTGATTGGTCATGACGTCGCGCACGGGCAAGCCACCAGGCAGCGCGTTCACCGACGACAGCCAGCGGTGGATCTTGCCTTCGATGAAGTGCAGACGCGCGTCGCCGAGAGAAGCCGGCAGCGATTTCAGGGCGGCATCGATCAGCTCCTGGTCCGACAGATTGGCAAAAGCCAGCGCGTCGGAGCCGGGAATGAGCCAGTTCAGAACACCGTGCTTGCCGACGTCGTGACGTGCGCCTTCGTTGTAGACGCAGCAGCCGCCGAAGGCTTCCGACATGAACCAGGCGCCCGGAATCTTGTCGCCCCAGAACGGCTCGTCGAACAGGATCGAGACGCGCAGATAATGCGCGGGCCGGTCGAAATAGGCCACGTGCTTGACCATCGACTTGCGCAGCTGCTCGCCCTCCCAGCCGAGGGTGGCGAGCCAGGAATGCGGCAGGCATACCAGCACGAGATCGAAGTCGCGGGTCTCCGGCCCCTTGCCGTTCATCATCTTGAGCTGATAACGGCCGGTCGGCGCCTTGCCGACGGTGAGCACGCGGTGATTGAGCTGGATGTCGGCGTTGACCTCCGACTGCAAGCATTCGATCAGCTGCTCGTTGCCGTTCTGGATGGAATAGAGGCCGATATAGCCGTCGACGTCCATCAGATAGTTCTTGAGCGCGTTGAGACCGTTGGTGTTGTGGCTCTCGGTCGCGATGTCGGAGCGCGCCATCACCTTGAAGAAGCGCTTTGCGGTGGCGTCCTCGACCTCCTCGTCGAGCACCTGCTCGGCCGTCTTGTAGGCCCAGGGATGCTCGTTGTCGTGCGCGCCGACGCCCTCGTAATATTCCACCGGCGACATCACCTCGGCGCAGCGCTTGCGGAAGGCTTCGATCGCGGCCGCAGTCTTGGCGCCGTATTTGCGGCGCATGCCCGGAACGTCGTTGAGCAGCTCACCGCCGAGCTGGACCTGCTCGGCGTCCATCGGAATGGTCTGGAGTCCGAAATGCTGGATCAGCTCGCGCAGCGGGTCCGGACCCGTCATCGAGTAGTCGTAGATCTCGGCAACGCCGGCCTCGTACATCGCGGGCGCCGAATCGAACTTGCGGGTGACGATTTTGCCGCCGAGCCGGTCCGAAGCCTCGTAGATGGTGACGCGACAGAGGTCGCCGAGCTTGCGCTTCAGGTACCAGGCGCTCATCAGCCCGCCGGGGCCACCGCCTACGATTGCGAGATCAAGCATGAGAGTTCCGTGGTCTTCCGGCCCTGCCCCCTTCACGGGACCACCGGTCTAAGTCGCCTTAGCAGAAGCGCTTTTGCGACTGAAGGAAAGATGAACAAAGGGCGATCCTGCATCGCAGCAAGCACAGAAAGCAGCAAAAAGGCCGGCAAAAGCCGGCCTTTTCATTGTCCTCGGTATTCCTACGGATGAACGATCATTCCGCGGGCGGCAGCGCAGGAAGCTCGGCTTCCGGCGCCGGCGACACGACGGCCGCCTGCTTCTCGCGCTCGTCCAGGATCAGCTTGTCGCGCTTCATGGCGACCTCGCGGATCTTGGCCATGGAGGCGCCGGTGCCCGCCGGGATCAGCCGGCCGACGATGACGTTCTCCTTGAGGCCTTCGAGCGGATCGATCTTGCCGTTGACCGCCGCCTCGGTGAGGACGCGGGTGGTCTCCTGGAACGATGCCGCCGAGAAGAAGGAGCGGGTCTGGAGGCTCGCCTTGGTGATGCCGAGCAGAACCGGCGTTCCCGTGGCGGGCTTCTTGCCCTCTTCCTTGGCCTTCACGTTCAGCGCGTCGAACTCGATCTTGTCGACCTGCTCGCCGGAGATCATGTCCGTGTCGCCCTGGTCGGTGATTTCCACCTTCTGGAGCATCTGACGGACAATCACCTCGATGTGCTTGTCGTTGATGAGCACGCCCTGCAGCCGGTAGACCTCCTGGATCTCGTTGACCAGATAGGCCGCGAGCTCCTCGATGCCCTTGACCGCAAGGATGTCGTGCGGCGCCGGGTTGCCTTCCACGATGAAGTCGCCCTTTTCGACGACGTCGCCGTCCTGAAGGTGGATGTGCTTGCCCTTCGGGATCAGGTACTCGCGCGGCTCATCGGTCTTGTCCATCGGCTCGATCGAGATGCGACGCTTGTTCTTGTAGTCGCGCCCGAACCGGATGGTGCCCGCGATTTCGGCGATGATCGCCGCATCCTTCGGGCGCCGAGCCTCGAACAGTTCCGCCACCCGCGGCAGACCGCCGGTGATGTCACGCGTCTTGGCGCTTTCGGTCGAGACACGGGCGAGGATGTCGCCCGGCTGGACCTTGGCTCCGATGTCGACCGAGAGAATGGCGTCGACCGACAGCATGTAGCGGGCATCGCCGCCACGGGCGAGCTTGAGCACCTTGCCGTCCTTGCCCTTGATCACGATGGCCGGACGCAGGTCCGAGCCGCCGCGCGTCGAGCGCCAGTCGATGACCACGCGCTTGGCGATACCGGTGGCCTCGTCGAGCGTTTCCGAGATCGACTGCCCCTCGACCAGATCCTCGAAGCCGATGGTACCTTCGACCTCGGTGAGCAGCGGACGGGTGTAGGGATCCCACTCGACGATGCGCTGGCCGCGCTTGACCATGTCGCCCTCGTCGACGTGCAGGCGCGAACCGTACTGGATACGGTGCGTCGCACGCTCGGTGCCGTCGGCATCGACGATCGCGACAACCATGTTGCGCACCATCGCGATCAGGTGACCTTCGCTGTTGCGGGCGATGGCCTTGTTCCTGATCACGATCTTGCCATCGAAGTTGGCTTCGACGAAGGACTGCTCGTTGAGCTGCGCCGCACCGCCGATGTGGAAGGTGCGCATGGTGAGCTGGGTGCCGGGCTCGCCGATCGACTGCGCCGCGATGACGCCGACCGCTTCGCCGTGGTTGACCGGCGTGCCGCGGGCGAGGTCGCGGCCGTAGCACTTGCCGCAGATGCCGTTGACGAGCTCGCAGGTCAGTGCCGAGCGGATCTTCACCTCCTGGATGCCGGCCTGATGGATGGCATCCACGTGGCTCTCTTCCATCAGCGTGTCGCGCTTGACGATCACCTGGCCCGAGCCGTCACGCACGTCTTCGCAGGCCGTGCGTCCGAGGATGCGCGAGCCGAGCGAGGCGACCACGGTGCCGGCGTCGACGATGGCGC